>JAWODS010000300.1:0-10247 GCA_046483205.1 Armatimonadota bacterium
GGCTGGGAGGAGCTCAACCGGTTCACGGGCCATGCCGGTGGCGCTGTCAACTGTGTGGAATACACACCGGACGGGACGGCGATCCTCACGGGTTCGCGCGATGGCTCGATACGGGTGTGGAACTGTGAGGCCGGCGAGGTGGTGCTGCGGTGGTTCCCCCACGCCTCGTATGTGCGGCAGATTGCAGTTTCTCCCGACGGCCAGCGCGTGCTTTCGTACGGTGCGGGCGTGGTTGCAGAATCGGACATCGAGACCGGTGAAAGTCTTCTCCCCTTCGAGCGCCACAGCGCATCTGTCGAGGCTGTCGCGATGATTGATGCGAATACGGCGGTGAGCGGCTCGGCGGACGGAACGCTGCGCATCTGGGACATCACCAGCGGCGAATGCACGGAGACATTTGAGGGAGCTACCCTGGGTGCGTGGTCGGTCGCCGTCTCGCCGGATGGTGCGCAGATCGCCGCCGGATGCAAGGACTCTGTCCTCCGCATTTTCGACCGCGAGAGCGGGGAAATCGTGGCTGAATACGAGGGGCACCGCGGATATGTGCGCTCACTGACATACGCAGAGGACGGCAGGCTTTTGAGCACCGCCGGTGATGGGACCCTGAAGATCTGGGAGAATGGAGAAAACACCGCGACGCTCGAAGGGCATCGGGGCGGTGTTTTGTGTGTGGATGTTTCATCTGACGGTGCTCGTGCCCTAACGGGTGGGCGTGATGGCACAGTGCGGCTGTGGGACCTGTCGAAGGTCGAGCAGATTGCGGAAATGACGGGGCACCGCGGCTGGGTGGAAAGCGTTCTTTTCGCAGGAAATGATTTCGCATATTCCACCGGCCGCGACGGGCGCATCCTGAAATGGGATCTGCAGGGCGGAGAAATCACCGCCGAAATGGTCCACGGCGGATGGGCCCGATCTCTGGTATTGACGCCCGACGGCAGGAGGTTGTGTGCCGGTGGCGAAGATAACGTTGTGACGTGCTGGGATATGCAGGAACAGTCAAAAATAACAACACTGCGGGGCCACGGCGGGACGATTACCGAGCTCGCTGTCAGTGACGATGGCGAGCACCTCATCTCTGCCAGTGAAGATAACTCGCTTCTGGTGTGGCAATTGCCGGAGATAGCGGAGGAGCAATAAACGACACCGGGGCAAAGCGGAGCTGCGTGCGTTCCCTCAAAGGCTATGGGAGGTGTCACGATGGTGGATCGGGGAGGAAGCGAAGACGAAGACAGGCTGTATGAGGATACAGTTTACGACGATGTTTTGAGTGATGACGAGTTCGAAGACGGGGACGAATACACGGACCTGGATGCTGCCGAGAATAACGAGGAATCGCCCGCCGACAGCCTGTTTCCGGAAGTGATTATCGGATTCATGAGCATGATCATGGGTGAAGATTCCGGGCAGTGACGGGTCACACTACAACGAGGTGATCGATGTGTACCGACGACTGGCTGCAGTCACGGCGGTTGTTTTGATGGCGACGCTCCTTACGGGTGTCGCCTGGTCTGATTGTCATGTCACCATCCTGCATTTCAACGACTTTCACGGGCATCTGCAGTCCACCGGAGATGACGACGCGGTCGTCGGCGGCCTGGCGCGCATCGCCACCGCTGCGGACGATGTTCGCGCATGGAACGACGACCATGGAAATACGACTCTCTTTCTCGAAGCCGGTGACATTCTACAGGGAACCCCGATGTCCACTGTCTATCAGGGGCTGCCGGATGTCAGGTCGCTCAATACCATGGACCTGGATGCCATGTGCCTGGGCAATCACGAGTTCGATTTCGGCTGCTTTGCACTGTCAGCCATCGCGATGCGGGCGAAATTCCCGATGCTCAGCGCCAATATCTACATCGAAAGCAGTGGCAATCACCTCGCGCCACCCTACCATCTCTTCGAGCTCGCCGACGGGACGGACGCGGTTGTTCTGGGCCTGACGACGCCTGAAACGGCCGTCCAGACGCTGCCGACAAATGTCGAGGGGCTGGAGTTTACCGACCCGGTTGAGGAGGCCCGGAAGGTCCTCGAGGAAGTGGGGGATGACGCGCAGTTCATCGTCGCCCTCACACACCTCGGGTATGACGGCGATGTGGAGCTGGCGAAGGCGGTGCCGGAGATTGATGTGATCATCGGCGGCCACAGCCACACGGTGCTGCAGGAGCCGGTAGTCGTCGGCAAGACGCTGGTGTGCCAGGCGGGCGCCCACGGGGAATACCTCGGGCAGCTCGACATGTTTGTCAAGGACGGGGATGTCGCCCGGCACCGGGGGTTTCTGAAAACCATTGACGGCAGCATCGAGCCGGATGCCGAGGTGGCCCAGATTATCGAAGAGTACGCAAAAGAGCTGGATGAGCGGCTGCAGAAGGTCATTGCCCATTCTGATGTGTACCTGGACGGGCGGCGCGAGACCGTGCGCACCCAGGAGAGCAATCTCGGCAACCTCGTCGCCGATATCTACCGCGAATATACCGGTGCGGATGCCGCCATCGTCAACGGTGGCAGCATCCGGGCGCCGATCGACGCTGGAGCGATCACCGTCGGCGATATCCTCACGGTCCTGCCCTTCGGCAACCTCGTGGCGACGAAGGAAGTGACCGGCAAACAGCTTCGCGAGGTGCTGGAGTTTAACGCCTCACAAAAGCGGCCCTTTGGAGGCTTTTTGCAGGTCTCGGGCCTCAGCATGGTCATTGAGGGCCAGAAGCTGGTGTCGGTGGAGGTACAGGGGTCGCCGCTGGATGATGAGGCGACATACACCCTGGCCGCCAGCGAGTTTCTTTTCCAGGGCGGCGACGGCTTCAGCATGCTGAAGGACGGGCCGGAGCCCACGTACCTGGGCTATACCGAAAGCACCGTGGTCACCCAGATGCTGCAGGAGATGGGGACCGTCAGCCCGCAGCTTGAGGGACGCATCACCGTCAAATAAGGGACGCGCGCTGCATCCGGGCTGAAAATATCTCAGGCGCGCCATGCATTGAAGGTGGCTCCGGGTGGGTGATGCAGTCGAATTTTTGGATACAGCACCGATACTCCCCCGCCCACGGGGTATTTGCAGGCATGGGTGATTGATATGCGTTGTGCTCTCACCGCCCTTGCATTCTTTCTTGCAGCGGCTGCTTGGACCGCTCCGGATGGGTGGTTCCCCTTTCATGTCGCCGATATCGGAGCCGGGACGGTGGTGGACTGTTCGGGTTTGAACGGCTCCCCGGCGGGTGCCGACGGCTTCATCACCGCTCGCGATGGTCATTTCGTGGATGGCTCCGGCGAGCGGATCCGCTTTCTGGGCACGAATCTGACCTTCGGGGATGCATTTCCTGACCCGGAGATGACGCCGAAAATCGCACAGCGCATGGCCCGGCTGGGAATCAACTGCGTGCGGTTTCACCACATGGACCACCACCATGCTCCCCGCGGCATCTGGGACCCGGACTATGACGACCGCCGGCATCTTGATCCCGACCAGCTCGACCGCCTGGACCGGATCATCTATGAGCTCAAGCAGCGCGGCATTTACACCAATCTCAACCTCCATGTTTCTCGGAAATTCACCGCGGCCGAGGGGTTTGAAAACGCCGGGCAGCTCCCGAAGTATGACAAGGGCATAGACAACATCGACCGCCGGATGATCGCGCTGCAGCAGGAATACGCCCGCGATCTGCTCACCCACGTCAACCCATACACAAACACGGCGTACGTTGATGAACCGTGTGTGGCGATGGTGGAGCTGAATAATGAAAACAGCGCGCTGCGATATGCACAGGAGGGGGTTTTGGATACCCTCCCGGACCCGTACCTCTCGGATTTGCAGCAGCGGTGGGTGCAGTGGCTCCGTGATCGCTACAGTTCCACGGAGGCCCTGCGGGAGGCGTGGGAGGAGTACTCGGAACCGCTCGGTGAGCAGGTCCTGCACAACGGCGACTTCTCCGGCGGCACGAAGGGATGGTCGCTGCAGATTCAGCGCCCTTCGGCCGGTGGGATGGAAACGGTCGCAACAGAGCGATTTGACTCTGCGCTGCATGTGGACCTTCGCAGGCCCGGTGACCTGAGCTGGGCGATGCAGCTTCACCAGACGGGGCTGGACCTCACCGACGGCCAGTACTACACCCTCGAATTTGCTATCAGGGCTGACCAGGCGCGTTCTGTGAACATCTCGGTGCGGTACGACTGCCCCGACTGGCGGATGGTGGGGCTGAATGAGCGGGTTGATGTGGGCACACAGTGGGAACACCACTCCATGGTCTTCCGCGCTCACGAACCGAAGCCGGACCATACGCGGGTCAGCTTTAACTTCCTCAATGAACCGGGGCAGGTCTGGCTGGCGGACGTAAGGCTCCGTCCCGGCGGCTTCATCGGGCTCTCGAAAGATCGGACGTTGGAGCAGGACAACATCGAGTTCCCCGGGAGTAATGATCCGACATCGGCGCGGGCGGACTGGTTCGAATTCATCATCGGCCTGGAGCGTGAATACACGCAGCAGATGTACGGCTTCCTCAAAGACGAGCTGGGCCTGCATGCACTGGTGATTGATACGCAGGCATGGTACGGTCAAATCGGCGGGCTGTGGCGCGAGTGGCAGATGGATTATGCTGACATGCACGCGTACTGGCAGCACCCGCGGTTCCCCGGCCGGTCGTGGGATGGCGGCAACTGGTATATTCCGAATACGCCGATGGTGGATACAATCGGAGGGGATACCCTCACCCGGCTGTCGATGATGCGGCTGGAGGGAAAGCCCTACACCATCAGCGAATACAACCATCCGGCGCCCAATGACTACCGGGCTGAGTGCATGCCGATGCTGGCTGTCTGTGGAGCCGTACAGGACTGGGACGGAATCTTCCAGTTCTGCTACGGTGAAACACCACAGGACTGGAGCGAGGGCACCATCGACGGCTATTTCCGCATGGTGACAGATCCGGCGAAGGTCGTGCTGTTTCCTATTGCGGCAAACCTGTTTCGGCGTGCAGACCTGAAAGCTGCATCGCGGAAGGCCGTCCTCAGGCTACCCGCGGGAGCTGAAAACGTGTCGCAATTGATGGTGGAGATGGAAAGCCAGCACCGTCCACTGTCGGATCTGTGGAACGTTTGCGATGCTGATGCGTCCAAGACACTGACGACCCGAACGTCCGTCGCCTTTGCGGAGATAGATGAGCCGGAGTGTGAGGTATCGGGTGCTGGCGCATCCAGCGAAGCCCTCCAATGGCGAACAGGGCCGGATGGCGGAGTTTTCAGCATCGATACTCCCAAAACTGTGCTGTGGACAGGCGCTATCGCAGGCGACGTATTCGAAACCGGCGATGTTCGTATCACCGTTGGAAAGACCAGCAACGGATATGCGACGGTGGCGGTCACCGCGATGGATAATCGGCCAATAGCAGAATCATCACGGCTTCTGGTGGTGGCCCTCAACCGCGTGGAAAACCAGGAGATGGGCTGGTCGGAAGATCGCAAAACCGTCGGGAAAGACTGGGGTCACGGACCGCCGGTCGCCGAGGGTGTCGCGGTCGAGCTGGCTTTCAGGGGGCGGCCGGTGGCGGAGACATGGACATTGGACGGCTCGGGGAAGCGGAAAAACAGGGTGAACGCCGGGACAGGCCCGGTGGTGCGGTGCGGCCCTCAAAACGGGACCGTGTGGTACGAGGTCGCTTTCCCCGGCGAGTGAAAAGCGGCGACGCCCGGCCCGGATGTTGTCAGGTTTATTTGACACCCTCTGCAGGGTCGTTTACAATCGAGATTGTGATGTATAGGTTTAGGAGAAAACATGGGGCAAACCTGTATTTTGACATGCCTGCAGCATCGGGAGAATAGCCCGGTCACGGAGCAGAGCGATGAAGATATGCAATGAATGTGGCGCCCGCAACGCCGATCACAGCTTCCTGTGCATCCAGTGCGGAAAGCCGCTGTCGGCGGGGGACACGCCGGGCGATCAAACGGCTGGTGAGGATACAGACCAGATTCCGCCACAGCGGGAGCTGTCGCCGGAGGAGCTGGTATCGGAAGCGACCGAGCGGCTCGGTGACGGTGATGCAGCCGGGGCTGCTGCGCTGTGCGACCAGGCCCTGGCAGAGAACGATGATTATCTGCCGGCGTTTGCGATCCTGGGGATGGCTCACCAGGAGATGGGTGACCTGGAGTCGGCGCTGTCGGCCTATGAGAATGTGCTGCGGATCGATCCGTCGCGAAGCGTTGAGCGGCGGAAGGCGAATATGATAAAGCGGGAGCTCATGCGGGCGGAGAGCGACAGGGAAGCTGTCAGCAGCCCGCAGAGCAAGTGGGTTCGTTACGGCCCGATAGTGCTGGCGATTGCGGCGGCGCTGCTGGTATTCGTCGTTGGGGCGTACTTGATTGTCGGCAGCAACCGGGCGGCTGAAAAGCAGGTGGCCCAGCAAACGTATGAGGAGGCCATGGAGGTGGGGACTGCGGCGCTGGACGACGAGCGCTATGGCGAGGCGGTTGCGTATTTCCAGCAGGCTCTGCAGATGCAGCCCGGTGATGCGCGGGCACAGCAGGGACTTTCCGAGGCCCGGGAAATGCTGCGATCCACAGAAACCCGGACGGCCACCGTGCCGAGATACAGGGGCGGGCAGGGGCCGAATCCGTTTAAGCCTGTGGTTATCCCCGCAGATAACGGGGACGACGATACAAGTGCGGCCGGAACAGAACCGCTGCCGGTGCCCGAGCCGACCACAAGCACGAGCAGGCGGACGCCACCCCGCAGCGTCTATCGTGATATGCAGGGCAGCAGCCGGGGCGACAGCACGTCATCGCAGCAACAGGACGGCCGCGGAGGACAGTCGGCATCCACCAATGACCGTGCCGGCAGCGAGCCTATCAGTCCCGTGAGGACACAGGAACCCACAGAGTCGGAAGACCGGCCACAGACTGCTGAGCAACCACCAGAGAAGGAGAGCCCGGGCGAGATCCGGATATGGGCCAGCGACCGGCCCTCCGACTCGGACCGGGCCACCTCACAGCAGTCGCAGTCCGGCCAGGACGCCGAGGCACTGCGGACGAAGGCTGACCGGCTCCGGCAGCAGGGCAACACCGGACAGGCTGCAGAGTATTATGATCGCGCCATCAACGCTTACAGAGAGCGCATGAATTCACAGCCCGCGATGAGTGAGAGTGCGCAGAAGGCCATCGAATCGTGTCAGATGGGCAAAGAGCTGTGCGAAACGGAATGACGAGTGTACACGCGTGGTGGCTGTGGAGTGTCATAGCGCTGCTCGTGCTGTGTACCACAGCGCCCGCGGTGAGCGCTGAAGCCACCATGGGGATCATACTGGCTCCATACGGAGAACCGTCCGCCGATATCGGGATTATCTGCGACACGGTGGTATCGGCCATCGGGCGCCAGGGCGATTATGATGTCACGGTGCTGCACAAAAATTCGCCGTTACTCGGAGCCTACGGAGTCTCGCCCGAGAGCCTGCAGCCTTCCGGGTCTGCCGTCGGGGAGCACCTGGCAGAGCTGGCCGCCAGCCTGGAGCTTGGCGATATCCTGTACGTGACAGTTACGCCCGCCCCCGGGGATGCTGAATATCGCTACGATCTGTCGGTGGTGTGGGCGAGTGCCGGGAGGCCCGATCTCGTGGGCTTCGATCTGCAGGTCGCCGACACCGGAAAAGGCGCCCAGACGCAGCTTGGCGAGCGTATCAGCGCACAGATTGAAAAAGGCGTCGAAGAGCTGAGCTCGGTATCGCATGTCGAACCACCCGCACCGGCCCCGGAGACACCACAAGACGAATCTGAAAAAGAAGACGCCACCGCCGCCACAGCCGAGACTCCGCCGGATGCGGAGAAGACGCCAGGACCGGAGGACAGCGGCGAGACACCCACCGTCGCCGCACCGGAGCCACAGGGGCCGGAGGCGGAAGGTGACCGGGAACCGCCCGCGCCGGAGACGGCTCCTGAAAAGGGCGATGCAGAGCCATCACATGACACGGAGATGCCGAACGTGCAAAAGGCCCGCGAGGCCCTGGCGGTGGGCGATCTCGACCTGGCCCGCCAGCATCTTGCGGTCGCGACGAAAAATGGCGAGCCGATGGGCGCTATCTCCCTCCTCAGGGCCGATATTGCACGCGTCGAAGGCGACGAATCCGAGCGGCGCAGATGGCTGCAGAAAGCGGCAGTCGCAGAAGATTCCAGCGTCGAAGCACGGCTGCAGCTCGCACGCGTTTTCGCCGACCAGGGCCTGTGGCAGCGGGCGCTCGAAACTTACGAAGAGATCATCGAAGACAGCCCTGACAACGCACAGGCATATATCGGGCTTGCACAACTGCTGCGGGATCAAAAGCGGCCGCGGCAGGCGGCCGAGTATCTGTCGGAAGCTGTCGAAAAGCACCCTGAAAATCATTTGCTTTTGATGAAGCTCGGAGACGCGTACCGGGATGCCAATATGCTGGCCGAGGCCGAGGAGGCCTACGATCTGCTCGCCCGCATCAGTGAGGGTGATCTGCGGGCGCAGGTGTTTGAAAAGCTTGGAGACCTGTACGTTGCAGCCGACCGGTTTGAAGAGGGGTTTTACTGCTATGCCGAGGCGGCCAGGATCCAGGGCGACCGTGATGCGCCGCTATCGGAAAAGCGATACACCCGGGTGATGTCCACCGCGGACGAAGCGGTGCTGGCGGCGATGTCGAAGCTCGCGGATACCTACAGGCAGTACTCGGTGTATGAGCGGATACCGCGCGAAGCCGCCTACCGGACGGCCGAGAAGACGGTGGGGGAGATGGAGGAGGTTCTCAATTTCGCCAAAACCATTGTGCCACCGTCGTCATCAAAGCGCCGGCACGTTCAGCGCAAGCTGTTTTACAGTGTCGCGCTGGAGGCGGCTGTGCACCTGATGACATATCTGGACACCAATCTTCGTACGGCCCTGAAGCGGTATGAGGATGCCCTGGAGCAGGCGCACAGCGAATATCGGAACGTCCAGGCGGCCGGTGGGTCCTGATGGAGGCCGATGCGACGATTCTGCAGACACTGGGCAAGTGGCTGATCGTTGGCGGGCTGGGGATTGCGGTTATCGGTGGCATTGTGTGGGCGGTCGCCCGTTTCGGCGGGGGGTCTCTGCTGCCCGGTGACATCGTGATAAAACGTCCCGGCTTCACGTTCTACTTTCCGCTGGCGTCGTGCATAGCGGCCAGCATTGTTCTAACGCTGATTTTCTACCTAATTCGCTTCATACGGCACTAATCACAACAGACCCGACCGATTGCTGGGGGGTAGCAGGCAGCCGATGAGACAGCATGAGTGGATGAAAGGAAAATCCGGCCGAGAGATACGCGACACGCTGAAACAGGCGCGTGAGGCGAAAGAGGACGATGCCGACGAGGCCGAAGAGGGCACTGAAATTGCTGCAGAGGACAGTGCGGCAGATACCGGCGGCAGTGAAGATAAGAATCAGCAGCAGGACGAAAGCCGCAGCGCCAGAACCGAGCGGGTGATGGAGCGGTTTGCAGAGGACGAGACAGTTGCCGAGAAGCTGCGGACATTGACCGCCCGGCAACAGCGTCTCCCTCTGGATGTTGAGGAAGAGGACACAAGTTCACAGCGGACGACACGGGCAGGCGAAACGCGGGAAGAGCTCGTGCAGAGGCTGTTAGATCCGGTCCTGACTCTCCAGGAGACCGCGATGCTGCTGGATGTCTGCCCGACAACAGTGCGTCGCTACACAAACAGGGGCGTTCTCAACTGTTTCCGGACACCGGGAAACCAGCGCCGATTCCGTCTTTCTGATGTCATTGCTTTCATGGAGCAGCGAGATACGCCTGACTGACACCCAGGAAGGTGCTCGTTATGGCCTGGATGGTGCTGCTAATAGGCTGCCCTCACCAGATGGAACAAAAGCTGAGAGCGGCTTCTTCTCCAGAACTCATGCAGTTTGAGCGCATTGCCGACAAAGACGTCTCACAGGCACCGTCACAGCTTCAAAGCGCTGATATTATCATTCTGCACCATCCCGACAGGCGCGATATCACGAACATTCTCGATCAAATTTACAGTCAGACCGGCGTCCCCGTCATCGTCATTGCCGATGAGTACGATGAAGGGGATCTGGTCGAGGCTTTCGAAGCCGGGGCCACCGACTATGTGTACCCCGAGTGGACGGCGCGCGAGATTCTGTCCCGCATCCGGGCCCGCATCCGTAGAACAGAGGAATACGCCGAGCGCCGCGACCGGGGTGAATTTTACGACCTCGGCGCCATTACGGTGGATGTGCAGAAACATGAGGTCACCATCAGTGG
>JAWODS010000342.1:0-3717 GCA_046483205.1 Armatimonadota bacterium
TACCAGATTTACCTGTGCCCGTCCAAGGGGAGCCCGCGTGCCGGCACCAACCCGCTGAACTATAATAACTGGCATTTTGAGGTCAACCCTGCTTACGGATGGAACACGTATCTCGCCGGTCAAACACTGGCGGCGGTTGACAGGCCTGCCGAAATCGTGGCCATCTGTGAGGCGTCCCACGAGGTCTTCGCCAACTGTCCCGGCCGGATCGCGTGGGCCAACAGCGGCGACAAGGTTCGCTATGGCGATGGCGCTCCCTGGCCCAACGGCGACCCTGACTATATGAAGTGTGAGTACTCGCGGCACAACTGCGGCGAGAACCACTGCTTCGCCGACGGGCACGCCAAGTGGATGCAGAGCTCGGATATCTACGGCAAAGGCTATGACCTGCTGCAGCCGTAGAATTATACCTGAGACAGGCCGTATGTCATTTGCCCCCGGGTATTGTTCTGTCCGGGGGCGTTTAATCGTGTTGAGGTGAACCCACCGGGGGCTTTGTGCTGGGTCGGTGTTTTGATGTCGTGGGTTCGGAAAGGATGTGTGCTGCATGAAAAAGCTGCTTATTGCTGCATTACTGATAGTGGCGGTGGCCGTATGTTTCGCCGAACCGGTTGCCGTCAATAATCCCGGGTTTGAGATGGATGAAGACGGTGACAGAATCCCTGACGGCTGGAATGACTTCATGTCCGGGGAGGGCTTTGAGATCGCCCTCAGCACCGAGGTGCAGCATTCCGGGGCCCAGTCAGTGCGTATTACGGGCCTGCCGGATCACCACAAGCGAGCCTCCGTCGGTCAAACGACAGATCAACTTGAGCTGAAGCCCGCCTACCGTCTTTCTTATTTCGTGAAGGGTGAAGGGAACCCGACCGGACTTCTGCGCTTCCGCTTCAACCCACCCGACGGCCCCGAAGACAATGAAACTTTCCACTTTCGTGTCGATGATTTCAATACCGAGGAATGGACGGAGTTCAGTGTCACCATTGGGACTCCGGAAGAGATTCTTGCGGTGGGCACCGCCAGCATCGAGTTCATTCTCTATCAGCGCGGCACCGGCGACATCTATTTCGACGACGTCTCTCTGGAGGCCCTCGACGAATACACACCGCCTGAGGAGCCCGATACCGCCGGGGCACCGGATACGGCACAGGCCGGGCCCACTGACACTCCAACCCTCACAAACCCGGATTTTGAAATCAACGAGGATGACAACCCTCGACTCCCCGACGGCTGGCGAGAGGCCATTCACGGCGAGGACTTCGAGATCGCCCTCAGCGACCAATATGCATCAAGCGGCGAGAGAGCTATTCGCATCACCGGCGGTCCCGAGCACGGCAGCCGCGCATGTGTGCTGCAGACTACCCCACCATTCAGGGTGGGCAGGGCGTACCGCCTCATTTTCGATGCTCGTGGTGAGGGCAACGGTACCGTCACCTTCCGCTTCCGCTACTACATGGACGAAGACGGTGAAGAGCAGGACGACAGCCAGTACGTGAACGTAGGCCCCGTATCATCGGATCAATGGACCGAAAAGACGTACGATTTCGTGCCCGCTCCGGAGGTCGCAGAGGCCGGTGTCGCCCGACTGGAGCTGATCCTGTATCAGAAAGGCGAGGGCGACCTGTACTACGATAATCTCAGGATCGAAGAGATTGACACCCCACTGGTTCCTTTGAGAAACGCCAGCTTTGAAGTGGACCAGGACGGCGACAACCTGCCCGACAACTGGCGGACCTTCGCCTCCGGTGAGGGCTTCGAATTCGCCAGGAGCGATGCATACGCCCACAGCGGGCAGTTTTCCGGCTGTATTACCGGCCTTCCGGACCACGCGGACCGCGCCTGCTGGGGCCAGACAACCGACTCGGTACCGGTGGATAAAGCATTTCGTCTGACCTTCTGGATCCGCGGTGAGGGCCGGGCAAACGGCATTTTCCGGTATCGCTACACAGATGCAGACGGCGAGGGTGCCGATCATACAGAACGCTTCGGGATTGACGAGATATCAGCAGACGAGTGGCGGGAAAAGACCTATGAGTTCGGTGTGCCGAATGACATTCAGCAGGTGGGGCATACGAAAATTGAGCTTCTTCTGTACCAGCGGGGCACCGGTGACCTGTATTACGACGACGTCGAAATCGCAGCACTTTCGGAGTGGGCACCCAAAATGAGTGCAGGCGAACAGGCGCTGCAGGCGCCGCGGAAGCCTCACAACACGAAGGCGGTTTTGCAGAATCCACCTGATTTTCAGTGGCAGCCGCAACCCGCCGCCCACACCTATGAGCTGCAACTCAGCACCAGCCCGGATTTCAGCGAAGATGCAACCGCCACGGTTTCGGATCTCCCATACAACTGCTACAGCCACAGCGCTGTTCTGACCGATGAGGAATGGTACTGGCGCTACCGGATGGTCACAGATGCCGGTGAGCCGTCGAACTGGTCGGAGGTATGGTCTTTCACGATATCCCCGGATGCCGTGGAGTTTCCCGTTCCGCCACCTGCAGAGCTTCTGGCCTCAATCCCACAGGGACACCCCCGTATATACGTCACAGCCGAGATGCTGGAGGAGTTCCGGGCCCCCCGCACCGGCGATAAGACCGAATGGTGGGAAACTTTCCAACCGCGTCTTGATAACTACCTTGACACGCCGCTGCCCGAGGAGCCCGGGCCGCAGTACGATTTTTCCGATCGCTCCGGGCCCTTGAGTGCCGAAGATTATGCACTGAAAAACGAGCTCCGCAGTCTCGGCGGCCAGGCGACCAGCCCAATGTGGAACCTGGCTTTTGGATATCTCGTCAGCGGTGACGAAAAGTACGGCAACCGTGCCGTCGAGTGGCTGATGGAGATCTCCACGTGGGATCCTGAGGGCACCACCGGCTATCGCAATCATGACCAGGTGTTTCGCGACATCGCCTGGCGGTCGGCGTGTGCATACGACTGGCTCTATGACCTCATGACCCCGCAGCAGCGGGAGACGGCTCTCAACGCGGTCGCCGCACGCGGTGCAATTCTCTATCACGACTTCAGCGAGGACAGCAGACCGATCTATGAATGGCCCTTCGATTCTCACGGCCAGACCTCTCTGGGCCTGCTGGGCATTATCTCCATCGGTCTTGCCCACGACTATACGCCTGCCGACGACTGGTTCAAATTCGTTTCGGGTACCTATATCGCCCAGTACCCGCCGTGGGGCGGCGAGGAGGGCGGCTGGTGCCAGGGAGTGGGATACTGGAAGTGGAGTGTCCGTTATTCCGCGATGTTCTTTGACGCGCTTTCGTCCGCCACAGGTGTGGACATGTTCGACAAGGCCTTCTGCCGCAACAACGGCTGGTACAAGATCTACATGCACCCGCCGGGGTGTGACCGGCATCATTTCGGTGACGGCAACCAGGGTTCACCGGGCGGCACCGATCGCAACAACCTGATGCTGTATGCAACCCGCTACGAGAACCCGTACTACAAGTGGTACGCCGAGCAGATCCCCGGCGGGCGGCAGACCGATGCATTCGCCTACTGGTGGTACGATTATGACCTGCCCTCCAAGCCGCCGGTGGATGTGCCCCAGAGCCGCTATCAGCCCGACATCGGCTGGGTGGGCATGCACAGCGACCTCAGCGACCCCGACGAGATCATGCTGATGTTCAAGTCATCGTGGTACGGATCATTCAACCACAGTCATGCCGACCAGAATCATTTCGTCGTGTACGGCTACGGCGAACCGCT
>JAWODS010000345.1:0-41975 GCA_046483205.1 Armatimonadota bacterium
GGACGGTGTACTACGGGGCGGTGCTGCCGGAGGCCGGGACGGCGCTGCTGGAGCTGCTGGGCCCCGGCAGCTCAATCTTCACATCCGCTCTGTCGCAGTTGAAGTAGTATCTGCCGTTCTCGTACACCAGCTCCCAGATGCCGTTGTGCAGCCACACGCGCACAATTTCGCGCCCGTTGAGCGAAACCACCGTCGGCGTTGAGGCGGTCCGGGCCTTCGTGCTGATCGGCGTATCACCCATCTGCTCGAGGCGGTACACTGTCTTTTCAGCATTGGAGTGATGGTGCTTCATGGCCTGTCCGGTGTTTTCGGCCACCGTCACTATCTTGATCATCCAGTGGGCTGAATCTTCCAGACCTCTGCCGTCGAAGCTCGTCCACACCACGGTCCCGGTGTCGCTGTTTGTGTCGATGTCCAGTGTTTCAGTGGCCGCGGCCGGGCTACTGAGGTTTCCGGCGATGGCCTGGAAATGGGGAGTCTGCACGGTGAGTACACCATCATCTATATCGCGCTCGATCTGGCGCGTGTCGGACCGATAATGGTTTTGATCCACGAAGTCGTGCGACACGGGAGCGTCATAAATCTGGTTTAGTGCATCGAGCGCACACCGCAGCTTCTGATGGGCCGTCAGTCTGCGGAAGACGTAATTGTCGCGCCGCGTATCCCGGAAGCCCACACAGCTCTCCGCGTCGCGGCTGGAGCCGATAGGCCGGTAATCCTGGGCCTTCACATCGGCCACCAGAAACGCCGGATCGGTGAGGAAACGGACGGTCTGGCCCGACGCATACATGGTGCCACCGAAGGTGTAGTAGCCGTAATCGCCTGGAATCGTCGCCACCTGGTATCCTGCCTTGTCCTCGAGGCTTTGATCACGCTTGTGGTCGTGGAGATCCTCAGTCGGCCAGTTGCTGCAGAGAATCGCCCGCGTGCGGTCATAGACACCGCTGGCGGAGCGCCCCGAGGCCATGAGGAGATCCGGCTTTTGCTTTGGGACCTCTTCATCGAAAAACAGCGTGTAAAACCGCGATACCCAGCCGAGCTTGTACGCCTCCGTCGGCATCGGCTGCCAGGTCGGGTAGAAACTGTCCACGCGGGAGAATGCCATCGCCGTGCTGTGGTTTGCGGCGCGCACGTCCCGCTGCAGGTACATTTTCGCACAAAGCGCCTGCAGCCCCCACCGGACGGGATCGGTACTCACATCGAAGAATTCAAGGCGCCGCTTGCTTTCGATGAGGTCATAGGTGAACAGGATGACGGCATCAAGGTCCTGCAGGGTGCTGTAGGCCGCGGCTTCGATCATCCCCACCGCCCGGTGTTGATTCGGCCAGCACACGTTCCATTCGCGCACAACCGACGGCACCCCCCATATCCTGCTCACCAGCATCCTCGGCACGAATGTCTCGGTGCGGGGGTCTGAAATCGGGTTGCGATTTTCGTGGAAGGCCGGCAGGTGCCATTCGTTGCCCCTCCGCCACAGGGGGTGGTCGTAGTAGAAGTTTGTGCCCATGAAGTCGAGATTTTCCGCGACCGTGCGCATGTCCGCAACATGGTTGAAATCCAGCACGGCCGTAATGGGTACCTTTACGCCCCGGCGCCGCAGATACGTCTTCATCCGCCGGAGGTACTCGCTGTGTACGTGGTCAATGAAGAGGCGGCGGTCGGCAGCCCGGCCGCGCTGCAGGCGGGGGCTTTCACCTTCGGCAGATGCAAATCGTCCCGGATACCGGGCCTCGGGGAATAGCCAGACGGTCCCCTCTTCGAGATTCTCGTCCTCCAAAAGACCCGTGTTACCCTCAAAATCAGTCCATCCTTCCGCGAGATTCAGCGTGTTGCCGTACCGCTCCCGCAGCCACTCATTGAACCGGCGCCGCAGATCCGAGGCGTACGGCTCCACCAGGTCCCCCCACCTGCTTCTGGAGAAGTACAGGCCGTTTTCGTCACAGATTTCTATCATGCACACCGTGGGATCTTCGGCGTAGCTCAACCCGGTGTAGGGGTTCGTATGCTCGATGAGCAGGTGGCGGGCGTACTGCTGCTGCAGCTCGATGAGGTGGTTGTCGAACACCGCATAGGGCTTGGCACCACGACCGAGCTTTTCGGCGCTGGCAACACGTTCTTCCTCAAAAAACGTCCTGAAATCCAGCAGGTCCAGATAGACGTAGATCCCGGCCTGCTTGAGGCGGTAAATCCAGTAGTCCACGCGGTCGAGCTTTTCGGGATCAATGCGGTCGGGGTTGGCGGCCCGTTCCGGTGGAAGCAGCCCGCCTGTACCGTCAATATGATGAATGCGCACGAGGTTGAAGCCAGCCCGGGAAATTGCCCGCACCGCCTCATCAATGCGTTCATTGGACTGGAAGACTGAATCCTTGGCGACATTGATTCCCCAGAACCGTGCGCGGGAGCCGTCCTCAAAATAGAAATGCCCGTCGGTACCCGCAAACACAAAACCATGCTCATCCGCCTGCGCCCGATGGAGGTATGAAAAATCGAGGATGCTGGCATCAATGAACTCTTCGGTGTTGTAGTTGACGCGCCCGAGGTAATCCACAAACACTGGGGACTGCCGCGATTGGTCGGGAGCGGCTGTGGCATAGCAGATACAGAGTGTGAGGAAGGCGACGATGATGAGAAGATTCAAACGCATCACAGCGGCGACCACTCCATCACGTCACCCGTGCGGGCAACCTCCGGGCGGAATGCGTGATGTGACGTGAGTGCCGAGACTGTGTCCATCCGGTATCCCTCCTGCTGCAGCAGTGCCAGCAGGTGTGGCAGCACCTCCGGAGTTTCATCATAGCCGTTGTGCAAAAGTATGATGCCCTGGCGGCCGATTTTGCGCACCATGTCGTGAGCGGTCTGTCGGGGATCGGCGCCGGGGTAGTTGCCGATATTTTCGTTCCAGAAGACGGTGCTGAAGCCCGTCGCCCGGGCTGCCTGCCGGACAGTGTGATTGTAATGCCCGCCGGGTGGCCGGAAGAGTGTCACAAACTCCCCGCACGCACGCCGGATGACCTGCCGCGTCATCACCAGCTCCCGCTCCACTTCAAGCTGGCTCAGTGCTGTCAGGTCGCGGTGGCTGTAGGAATGATTCGCCAGCTCGTGGCCGCGATCGGCGATTTCGCACACCAGCTCCGGATATGTCTCGGCCTGCTTGCCGACCACGGTGAAGGTGGCCCTCGCATCATACTTATCCAGAAGATCCAGTATGATCGGGGTCAATACCGGATGCGGGCCGTCATCGAAGGTCAGTGCCACCTTTTTGGCCCCGGAGGGCAGCCGGTGGATTTCATTTCTTCCACCATTGAGCAATCCCATCTCGAAATATCCCAGCAGCAGATCCACCCGCAGGCCGGGCATTGATGGATTGTACGAAAACGCGTATTCGAACGCATCCACGGCCTCTGCGTCCCGGTCAGCCTGTCGGAGGATATGGCCGCAAAGCTGCGCCCGCTGCAGGGGATCGACATGAAGCACAAGCAGGCTCTGCAGGATGGTGTCCAGGTCCGCCCGCCGCTTGATTTCCCGCGGACTGAGGGTCCGGTCGCCATTAGCCACGGTTATCAGCCTCTGGCACCGTCCCACGATCTCGCCGTCTTTTCCGTACGCCTCACACCGGAGCTGCCGCACGCCGTCGGGAGCCAGTCGCGTATCCACGTAGATGCGAAATGGCCGGGCATTGCTGACGCCACAGAAACGGTCATCGAGAAGGAGTGCAATATAATCCACATCGAGCGCGGTGTCAGACTGAACGCCGACCTCAATCGCCCCCCGGACGCGGTCGCCCTGTGCGGGATAGGTGATGGTGAGACCAGAGTCATCCGGCTCCGGCGTGGGCGCCACCGTTTCCGGCTCGGCTGTCGCCGCCGCGGGGGCTGAAATACCCAGCGGCTCGAGCGACGCCAGGCGGATGGCCGGGTTGAGCTGATGATCCGCGTAGTACGCAGCCTGTCGGCTGAACAGCGGAGACTGCACCGTGAGCGCGGGGCTGATAGTCGTACCGTTCGTCACGGGTGCGGCAAGGATTTCAAGGGCCTCTTCATTGCGTTCGTACACAAAACACACCGCACTCAACACCTGCCGGGCGAGCTCGCAATTCGGGTCCTGCGCAACTGCATTCTTCGCGTCCATCTCCGCCGACCGGTAAAACCCTAAGATGCAGGCATTGTACGCGACGCTGGCGCGGATTTGCGCCCGATAACTGACATCATAGGCCAGAGCGTGACCGTACGCCTCCATTGATTTCTGATACTCACCGGCAAGGTAGCGAACCGCGCCGCGTCCCACCAGCGCCCCCGTGCAGTGCGGATCGAGCACCAGGGCGCGAGTGAATGAGTCCCTGGCGGCCTCGTGATCGCCCATGAAAAGCTGCGCCGCCCCCTGTCCGGCCACCGCCACCGCACAGCGGGCATCCTGTTCGGCGGCCCTGGTGAAGGCTCGTTCGGCCTGCACGTACTTGCCGGCAGACAGCAGCACTCCGCCCTCGTCAAGCAAATCGGCCTGCAGGGGAAGTGCGAGCAGGCCTGTGACAATAAGACACGCGAGGAAAATCCACCCCGCGGATGCTGTGTTGTGAGCGAAAGATTTATGCATTATCTCAATCTTCACAGCGGATATTGAATGTGAACATCGCCGGAGCTGAATATCATGATCCTGTCTCCGACTTCGACCAGAAGATATCCGTGATCATCAACGCCCTGCACCCGGCCTGAGATCCGTTCGCCTGCCCTGTCCACTATGACCTGTTGGCCGCGTGTAATTTCCAGTGAGCGGTACACTTCGAGCAGTTTATCTCCAGCCAGCTTTCCGCCGGGCCCATAATATTTCTCAATCTGCTGCAGCAGTCCGGACAGGACGTCTTCTCTTTGTAACGCAGCGCCGGTGGCATCCTGCACCGTCGTGGCAGGTTGAATGAGATCTTCGGGCAGGCTGGCGGCCTGGCCGAGCAGGTTGATGCCGACCCCGAGGACGACATACGGCGCCTCCAGGTTCGCTTCCGCCAGCACTCCCCCGACCTTCCGGTCACCGGCCATGATGTCATTGGGCCATTTCGTCTGAAAGGCGTGGGCGGTGAGCTCCGCCAGCGCCCGGGCCGCCGCGACCGCTGGCAGCAGTGACAGCAGCCCGGCGTCTGCGGCGTCAATTTGCGGGCGTAATATCAGCGAAACGAGCAGATCCGCTCCCGGGCGGTCAATCCACTCCCGTCCCTGCCGCCCGCGCCCGGCCGTTTGATGGTCCGCGACCAGGACAGTGCCCTCGGGTGCGCCATCTTGCGCACGCTGCAGGAGGGTCGAATTCGTCGATTCCACCTCGGTGGCGTTTTCTATGGACCAGTCAATGGCCGACCCGTGCATGGCAGCCTCGACTTTCGCGATGTCAGGCACCTTCATCGATTTCGATCATGGCCTCTTCCACGAGCTCACACAGAATGTGCCCAATCGCCAGGTGCGCTTCCTGTATTTTTGGTGTATTGAACTCGGGCACCCGGATGCACCAGTCGGCTTCATCTTTCAGCGCCCCGCCTTCGGAGCCCGTAAGGCCGATGGTTTTTATGCCCTGGCTTTTAGCCTGCTGCACGGCGCGAAGGATATTCGGGGAGTTGCCCGAGGTTGACATCACCACAAGCACGTCCCCTGCTTCCAGCAAGCCCTGGACCTGGCGGGCGAAAATCTGTTCATATCCGAAATCGTTTCCAACGGCGGTCAGGATGGACGTATCAGTCGTCAGCGCCACGGAGCGATATGCCCGGCGGTCCTGCAGGTACCGGCCCACGAGCTCTCCTGCAAGGTGTTGCGCCTGTGCGGCACTGCCACCGTTGCCCGCAAAGGCGACCGTGCCACCGGCGCGAAGACAGGCCGTCAAAACACGCACGGCGGCCGCGATATCTTTCGGGATCTTTTTCGCGCAGTTGTTCATGACCTCGGCGCTGTATTCAAAGGAATCCACGATGCGCTCGACAGGGTCCGTTTGGTCCGCCATAGAAGCCTCCCGGGTCAGTAGTTCTGATGATCGGTGAGATCGGCAAACATCTGCGTCACCCAGTAGTCTCCCTCTTCGTTAATTGCAATGCCGATGGCGACGTGCGTGACCTCTTCGCGCAGAATATTCTCTCTGTGTCCCGGGCTTTCCAGCAGGTCAGCCTGGCTTTCGGCGATATGGGCAAGGCTGAGCGAAATACCCTGCCCGGAGCGCCACCGTCGGGCGAGATTTTCGGCGATGCACCGGGGCTGAAATCCAAACACAGAGCCGAACCGGTCACCCACTGTCTTTCTCTCCTCATTGGGCGATGTATGCGAGAAATAGCCCTCGTCGCGCATCTCACGGCTGTGACCGCGCGCAGGAGAGACCATCTTCGGCAGCGGATACAGCGGCGTCATTCCCTTGGTCGCACGCATGTCGTTGAGAAGCAGCGTCATGTAGGCCTCACACTGGGTGATGAGCTGTCGGCCGAGTGGTGAGCTGCCGGGACCGCTGATGGTTCCCTCCATGGTGTCAGCCATCCGCTGAAGCCGCAGATACTGCTGCAAGGCGGCGGCGTCCATGTCCATCATCTGGTACGCGACGGCCAGCCGGGAATGTGCCGCCGGCCAGTCGGGAGAGGTCTGCAGCGCCGCTTTGAGATCATCAATCGCCGCCGCCGGCTGCCCGCGTTCGATGGCATTTTGCGCGTCACTGACCAGCTCGCGTGCCCGATCGGTCTGTGCGTGGGCAGAAATACACACGACCATGGCGATGACAGCACAAATTATGATAAAGCGTGTGCGCATCATTTCTGAGCTTTTTCTCCCGCAAGGACTGCTGCACCAAGAGCGCCGACAAGCTGCGGCACATCCGGGACGACCACCCGCGTCCCCAGGTGCCGCTGCAGGGCTTCCCGGACTCCTCTGTTGCGGGCGACACCGCCACACAGCACCAGCGGCGGCTCGATATCCAGGCGGTTTGCCATGGCGACAATGCGGCGCGCTACGGCGTCGCACAACCCCGCTGCTATATCGGATAGAGCCCGCCCTTCTGCCAGCAATCCAACGACCTCTGATTCGGCGAAAACCGTGCAGGTGCTGCTCAGTTCAGCGGGGCTGTCGGAACTGACGGCCAGGTCGCCGAAATCAGCCAGGTCAATCTCCATTGCGTCGGCCATGATCTCAAAGAACCGTCCCGTCCCCGCCGCACAGCGGTCATTCATCTGAAAGTCCAGTGCGTTGCCCCGGTCATCAACACGAATGACCTTCGCATCCTGCCCGCCGATGTCTATGACGGTTTTCGTCCCGGGCTCGATGTGCCACGCTCCGCGGGCGTGACAGGAGATCTCCGTAATGCGCCAGTCAACGCCTTCGATGGCCACCCGGCCATAGCCGGTACCCACCGAGGCGTGGATATCGTCCGCACAGATGCCCGCCGCGTCGAGCGCCCCGGACAGGACACGAAGACCGGAACGCGACGGGTCGTGGCCGGTCGGCATGAGGTGGCTGCCGATGACCCGGCGTGTCTCGTACTCCATAATCACGGCTTTAGCTGTCAGTGACCCAACATCTATGCCTGCAGTTACCACCTGCATATCTCCTTTGAACGCTCCTTTTCATCATACCGCATAACAGGCGTTCTGGCTACCCCGGTTGTGCGGTGCAGGATTAGGCGGGGTATCACGCGAAATGAGATGCAGCATTTGAACAACCGCCTGAAATTGAATGAGGGGATGTCATGAGCAACAGCAGCCGGCCACCGGGGGTCGTGGAAACGTGTCACCGGTGCGGTCAACCGCTGCCCGAGAACGTCCGGTTTTGCCCGAACTGCGGGGCCCCGGTGCAGCAGGCCCTGCAGAAATCGGACCAGAAAATGAGTCCTCAGCCACCGGGCGTACCGACGCCGCCAAAGCCGTCGGTGACCGCCTCCCCATCACCCCGGCAGTTCGTGAATGTCAGCTTCTGGCCGCGAGTGCTGGCCACACTCATAGACGGTTTCGTCGTGCTCTTTCTGCAGCTTCCGATCCTTTTTGTTCTCGTCGCGATGGGTGTCATCGGTACGAGTGCAGGCTTTGATCTGCAGGCAGAGGAAACCCAGCGGCTGCTGAACCTCATGTCAATCCCCATGAGTATTGTCCAGATTGCATATTTCACCATCATGAACGGTACCTGGGGCGCAACGCTGGGGAAAATGGCGCTCGGCATGCGGATTGTCCGGGCCGACGGCAGCCCTATCTCGTACGGAATCGCCCTGGGCCGGATTATTATCAAGCTGATCCTGGCACAGTGTACATGCAGTCTGATGTACCTCTCGGTGGCCATCAACACCGAACACCGCGGCTGGCACGACCAGATCATCGGCACCAGAGTTATCTACGATCAGTGACGAGACGAAAGCGAAAGTCGCGTTCTCTCAGAACATCAGGGCCGTGATGAATACCTACCGATGGCAGGACAGGGTGTGAAGTGCATGACGAAGGTGATGGTGACGCTTCTTTTTATCTGCTTTGCCGTGGTGCTGGTCGTGTCCGCGTCCGCTCAGGTTCCCTATTTCGCGAATGTGCAGGACTACCTGTCTGAGGATTTCGCCGGAGACGGCTCCGTGGACTGTACGGAGGGAATCCAAGCGGCGCTGTCTGAAAACGCAGCGGTCTATTTCCCGGGCGGCAGCTCGGGCGAGCCGGTGATTTACGCTACCCGGCCCGATCTCACCACGCAGGGTGGCGCACGCGTCCTCTTCGGCCCGCACACCCGATTGAAGCGCCTCCCCGGTGAGGGCGCGGTGCTGACACTCAATCGCGGCACCCACCTGTCGGGAGCGGTGATTGACGGCAACAAATACGCCCACTGGCCGGACCATCCCGACCTGGGCAAGCGCGCCTACGGAGTGTTGATGCGGGGGCATTGCGTGGTCGAGAACTGTGTTGTGTTCAACAATCCCGGCATCGCGTTCGCCGCATACAGCGACGAGAACATGGTGCGCGGCTGCCGGGCGGAGAATTGCGGGTACATTGACGTGAAGTTTGGCGCTGATTTCTACCAGGGCAAGTGGGACAAATGGAGCGCAGACGGCTTCTACATGCGCGGGAGCGGCAATACAGTCAAAGACTGCGTGGCCTACGACTGCTTCCGGTGGGACCTGTGCTCATCCCACAGCGACGCCCGCGGCAACCTCTACGTGGACTGCCGTGGCGGTGATGTAAACTTCCGCACAGGGCGCTTTGTGGATATCGAGCTGGCTGAGCCTCACAACCGGCTGGTGCGCTGCAGGTCCACTAACAGCAGCATCATGGTCTCCACACCACACACGGAGATCATTGACTGTGTCGCCGACAGAATCTGCGTGTATTATGATGCCGACTACTGCACGGTGCGGGGATGTACGCTGTCGGGCCCGCTCATTGTGGGATCGCGCAATCCCGAGAAGCGCCCGGAGGAGACCGGAGGCGCCTCCCCGATCGTGCGAGACAACCGCATATTCCTGGCGCCGAAGTGGAATGATTACGGCCTGCGGGTGTCCTCCACCGACGGCGATGGTGTGGTTACGGGAAATTTTGTGTACGGCTGGCAGAAGGATGAGGAAGAGTCGCAGGGGCTAAAGATTGAGGGCATTCCCGACCCCTCGGCAAACGTGGTCCAGCACGGAGAGTGGGACTTTCCCGCAGGGATGGTGCAGCCGAGGCTTGAATACGGCTCTGTGGACTGGGATCACATGACCGAACGCAAGCGGGCCGCTTTTGTAACACAGTTCGAAAACTACGCCGCTGCAGCCGATCTGCCCCTTGAACCCGATTACATGAAGGTCCTGATCGGCCCGGTGGATTTTGCATTCGACCACGAGGACACCGGGTTCAAGCGCAACTGGCACACGCGGGAGGGCCGGCCGGAGGATACCGAAACTGCCCGGCTGGGATGGCACTGGAACGCTCGCAAGGGTGACGTGGGCGGCCCGGCGTGGTATTTTGTTGACTTCGAGCTCCCGCACAAACCCGGCACAGAGGCCATGCTCTTTTTCGGCGGCGTGGACAGTGACGCCATCGTGTACGTCAACGGCAAACAGGTCGGCGAGCACCACGACTGGGAGACGCCCTTTGCCGTGGATATCACCGCGGCGGTCAATGACAGCGCAACGAACTATCTTGCCGTGAAGGTCGATTCAGAGGGCGGACTGTACGGCATCTACGGCCCCGTGGCAATCGTGCAGTACTGAACGTTCAGTGGTTGGATACAGTGTATGAATACAGGCTGAAGAGATGGCTGGAGGAGAGGCAGAATGCGGAATGTGACTTTTGCTCGCGCGCTGAATGAGGCGCTTCACGAGGAGTTTGAACGCGACGAAAACGTATTCTTGATCGGGGAGGAAGTTGGGGGCGTTTTCGGTGTCACCCGTGGACTGGATCGGACCTTCGGCGAGGACCGCGTGCGCTGTACCCCGATATCGGAGGCGGCATTCACGGGGCTGGGTGTCGGTGCTGCGATGGCTGGCCTGCGGCCCATCGTCGAAATCATGTATCTCGATTTCGCCACCTGCGCGTGGGACCAGATTACCAACCAGGCGGCAAAGCTGCGGTACATGTCCGGCGGGCAGGTGAAAGTGCCCCTCACCATCCGCGGCCAGCAGGGAGCAGGCACCCGCGAGGCCGCACAGCATTCGCAGCAGCTTGAAGCCGCGTTCGGCCATATCCCGGGGCTGAAGGTCGTCATGCCCGCCACCGTGGAAGATGCCAGGGGCCTGCTGAAATCGTCCATACGCGATAACAATCCCGTGATTTTCTGCGAACATCGCCTGATGTATGAGCTTAAGGGCCCGATGCCGAAAGAGGAGTACACCACCCCGCTGGGTGTTGCAAAGGTGCAGCGCGAGGGCGCCGATATCACCGTTGTCGCCACCTCCAACGCCATGCAGAAATCGCTCCAGGCCGCGGAGAACCTTGCGGACGAAATTGATGTCGAAGTCGTTGACCCGCGAACCGTCGTACCTCTGGACATCGAAACGATTCTCGAATCCGTCCATAAAACCGGCAGGCTTCTGGTGGTGCACGAGGCACCCGTGCGCATGGGATTTGGCGCGGAGGTGGTGCGTCTGGTGACAGAGCAGGCCTTCGATGACCTGCAGGCGGCACCACGCGTACTGGGAGGTATCCCGGTCCCCATGCCCTACAGCTCGGTCCTCGAAGACGCCTGTATTCCGGAGGTTTCGCAGATCGAGACGGCTATCAAAGACGTCATGGAGAGCTGATGATGAGAAACCACGAGGAGCTTGTTGAGGCGGCAAAAAAGCACGTCTGGCTGCATTTTGCGCACTATGATGACGTCGAAGAACGCCCCAAAATTTTCGTCCGCGGTGACGGAATGTACCTGTGGGATGATGAGGGGAATAAATACCTGGACACGTTTGCGTCGCTTCTGACAACGGTGTGCGGGCATCATCGGCCGGAGGTCCACCGGGCCGTGCAGGAGCAGATGGAGCAGCTCGAGTTTTTTCCCAACTACCACGACTGCTACAACATCCCCTCCATCGAGCTGGCTGAAAAAATCGCCGAGGTCACGCCGGGGAACCTGGATGTGTCGTTTTTCGTCTGTGGCGGGTCGGAGGCCAACGAGTCGGCCATGAAGATGGCGCGGCAGTACTTCCACGAAACCGGCCAGAGCGGGCGGTTCAAGGTCCTCGCCAAAAAGTGGAGCTACACCGGCGCGACGATGGGGACGGTGTCCGCCACCGGCATTCCGTGGTTCTGGGAGACTTTCGGTGCCCGCCAGCCGGGATATGAGTTTTACAACCCCGAATGGTACTATCACCGAAAGCTCGGTCTCGACGAGGCGGACGCCGCCGACATCGCGCTCAAAGATTTCCGCGAGCTGGTGGAGTTCGAGAACCCCGGCACCATCGCCGCGGTGATCATGGACACCGTCTCAGGCTCAAATACCGGTTACTGGGTGCCCTCGAAAAAATTCATGCAGGGCGTGCGGGAGACCTGTGACGAGCACGGCATCCTGCTGATTTTTGACGAGATCCAGGTCGGGTTTGCCAAGACGGGCAAATGGTTCTGCTGCGAGCATTTCGATGTTGTGCCCGATATCATGACGGTTGGCAAGGGCTTCTCCGGGGGGTATCTGCCGCTTGCGGCGGCGATTACGACCCAGAAGATCGCCGAACCGTTCCGCAAGGAGGGGTCCGAATTTCGCCACG
Organism: Armatimonadota bacterium; assembly: GCA_046483205.1. Classification (GTDB taxonomy): domain Bacteria; phylum Armatimonadota; class Zipacnadia; order Zipacnadales; family UBA11051; genus JBKHJK01. The sequence goes on from JAWODS010000345.1 coordinate 12,148, forward strand.
GCTTCACCTTCGGCGGCCACACCACGGCCTGTGCGGCGGCGCTTGCCAATCTCAATATCATCGAGGATGAAAACCTCGTTCAGCGGGCGGCCGAGCGCGGAGAATACCTTAAAAAGAAGCTGGAGGCGCTGAAGAAATACCCGATCGTCGGCGATGTCCGGGGCATCGGCCTGCTGCTGGCGGTGGAGTTGCTGGAGGACCGCGAAACGTGGAAAGAGCTTGAACCCGGCGGGGGCACAGTCGGCACCTTCATCCGCAACCGCATGTACGAAAAGGGCATGATCCTGCGCAACAACGCCGATATCCTGGTTTTTGCGCCCTCTTTGACCATCTCCGAGGAGCAGATTGATGAGATGATCGCAGGCACCGAGGAGGCCATCGCCGCCGCCTGCGAGGAGTTTGGCTACAGCTAAACAAATGGCCGCACCCGGACTGAAGAACAAGAAGGCATGACACACTAAGGCCGCGCCAGATAGATAGAGGAAGTGGGTCAACCAATGGCATATCCGAATGTGCTGGAGGATGTTCAGACGTGTATTGATCTCGGAGTCCCGAGCCGTGTCCCGATTTTTATGCTCGGTGAAGAGTTCGACGTGGAGCAGTATGACATTGACTACCGCGAATATATCAAAAGCCCCGAAGACATGATCGAGTGCTGGGTGCAGGCGGTGGAGACGTTTGATTACGACTGGATCCTCCTGCACCCGGACGACTATATCGAGTTCGAGCCGCTGGGAGTGAAGACACAGGCCGATGCAAAGACGCCGCCGGCGCCGGTGGAGCAGATCGAGGCGGATATTGATGTCCTGAAATCGCTGGAGATACCTGACGCGGCCACGGCCGGGCGGATGCCCGCACACCTGGAGGCGCTCCGGGGGATCCGCGAGCGTATGGGCGATTCGGTGATGCTCGCCGGGCGCGTGGCGGCGCCCTTCAGTTCCGTTGGATTGCTGTTCGGTGTCCAGGAGGCGCTGATGCTCATGCTGACGGACCCGGGACTGTTCAACGCGGCGCTCAATTTTTGCACTGACCTGATGATCTACTGGGGCCAGCAGCAGCTCGACGCCGGGGCGGATGCGCTGTGGGTGGGTGACTGTGTAGCCTGCTCGGGCTTTATCTCCGCAGGTGATTACGAAATGTACGCATATCCCGGCGCAACGAAGCTCTGCAGCGCCATCCGGGAGGCCGGTGGATGGGCGTATTACCACGCCGGTGAGCACAGCCTACAGCATTTGCGCCTCGAGGCCGCCACCGGGTGTGATATCCTCAATGTCGGCGAGGGGATTGATCTGGCGGAAGTGAAGGCCGAACTCGGCGACACGGTGTGTCTTTCGGGCAACATCAACCCCATCGAGCTTTTCGAGATGAAAGACCTCGATAACGTGAGAGCTGCCACACGCCGGGTGATGGAGGCCGGGAAACCGGGTGGCGCCTATATCTTTAACTCCGGTGAAGGCGTCCCGCGCCCTACGAGTGCTGAAACCATCGCCGCATGCATGGAAACCGCCAGATCAATGGCTCCCTATGAAGAGGCTGATGCGCAGTGAGCGAGATTCTGAAGTGCGCGATTGTCGGATATGGCCCGATATGGAATTTCGGGCAGATGCACGCGAGGTGGATGGAGCATTGTGAGCGCATGAAGCTGGTGGCGGTGTGCGACATTGACGCCGAGGCCAGGCAGCGGGCCCTGGAGGATTGGCCGGGTATTGATGTCTATGGCTCCACCGAAGAAATGGTGCACGACGAGACCATTGACATGGTGACGGTCGTCACACCGCACTTCACCCACGCCGATATCGTCACCACCTGTCTCGATGCGGGTAAGCACGTGGTGTGCGAAAAGGCGATGGCGACGAATGTTGCCGAATGCACGCGGATGGTCGAGGCCGCTGAGGCCGCCGACCGCACGCTCGCGATCCACCACAACAGGCGCCATGACGGCAACTACCGGATCATCGAGCAGGCCGTCGCAGACGGGATGATCGGTGACCTGTTTCATGTTGAGTGCTGTGAAGAAAGCTACGGCCACATGGGCGACTGGTGGTATTCGGATAAGGAAAAGTCGGGGGGAATATTCTTCTTCTGGGGGCCTCACGCTGTTGACTGGGTTTTGAACCTGGTGCCATCGCGTCCGGTCAGAGTGACCGGCTCCACCCAGCGGCGGATGTGGAATGATATTTCGGTGGCCGACGAGGTGCGCTGCTTTATCTGGTTTGAAGGTGGTCAGACTGCAGAAATCACCTATTCCACCATCGCCGCCATTGACCGGCCGCTGTGGAGAGTTCTGGGCACCCGGGGCGCCATCGAAGATTCGAAGCGCGGGAACGTGTCCGGCGCGTATATTCAGGGCTACTGTGAGGAACTCGTCGGTGAGGCGGGACAGGGTTCCATCCGCGTGGTCACCACCGACGGCGACAAACCCAAAGAGCACGACCTGCCGTATCTCCAATCAGACTGGACGTCATACTACGAAGACATGGCCGCCCACCTGCTCGACGGAACACCCGTTCCCGTGTCGGCCGAAGAAGGTCGCCGAACCGTCGCCGTAATGCAGGCCGCACAGGAATCGGGCGAAGCAAACGGCACGATGATAGAGCTGGAGGATTATGAGCAACAACAGTAGCGAACAGGTCATTGTGGCAATCCCCGAGCCACTGCGGGCAATCGTGGGTGGACACCGCGAACTGGGCGTTGCCCCCGGAACCGTCGCCGAGGTCTTAGTGCAGTTGACAGAGCAGTATCCCGACCTTGGCCCGGCACTTGTGACAGAAAGTGGGCGGCTCGCCGACGCGACGGTGCTGGCCGTTGACGGACGCGATATCCGCTTTGCCGAAGGGCTCAATACCACCATTAAAGCCGGACAGACGCTTGTGATAGTCCAGACGCTGGGCATTTAATGCCGACCGGGCGGGTATTTGGGAGAACATTGTGACCTCTTAGGCGTCATAGTAGATAGAGAAGACAAACGCCGGCGCGGGGAGTATCGTATGAAACTGCGTACCACCGTTGTGACAATCTGTATCGTGGTACTGCTGCTGAATGCGGCAGCGGTCTTTGCCGGGTCACCGCCGTATTCCAAAGAGGCGGAAGAAGCGGCCGGCAAAGAGGTATGCGCGGCAATTGAAAAAGAATACGACGTGTGGGATGACGAGGAAGCCTACAAGAAGGTCGCCCACATGGTCGAGACTATCACACCCCACACGCAGCGCCCGGATATTGAATATGAAGTCAAGCTGCTGGATACCGACGAGGTCAACGCATTCAGCGTTCCAGGTGGCAACATCTATGTGTGCCGCGGCCTGGTGGAAGACGCCCAATCTGACGACGAGCTGGCAGCAGTTATTGCCCACGAGATAGCCCACAACTGCACCTACGATGCAATGAAGCAGGCCGAACGCAACAGGAAGCTTTTTATCGGCGGTGTCTCCGCGGCGCTGCTGACAATCTTCCTGGGAGCCTCCAGCGAAGACGTGGCGGGAGTCCTGCAGGCGGGTGGTTTCCTCCGTCAGGGTATATTGAGCAAGTATTCCAAGGATATGGAAGAACGCGCCGACAAAAACGCCATCTCCTACATGATGGAGACCGACTACGATCCGGTGGGACTTTTGACGTTCATGGAGCGGCTCCTGGCCAGGGAGGCGGGCCATTACCGCCCCGACTACGGAATCTTCGAAACCCACCCCGCCCCCATAGACCGCCGGGGGTATCTCATCCAGACGCTGTACGAGGCCGGGGCTGAGATCAACAGGCGCGCGGTGACGGCCTGGGAGGCTCCGACGTACGAGCTCATCAGACCCGACGGTGACGAAGAGTCGGCCCCCACCGCGGCGACGATCAGTCTGTGGGATATTGAGATCATCACCATCCGGACACCGGGCGACTTTGACAGCATCGAGGCACGCGCCGAAGCGATATGTCACACTCTCAAAAACTCCCTGGCGGCCGGATTGCAGCGCTATGAGGTGCAGACTGCCCGACATGACGACCATGTGACGGTTGACCTCCGTCGCATCCCCATGGTGACTATCCATCCTGAAGATGTGGTAGCCGCCAGGGAGGCCACGGAAACGGACACCGAGAATACAGAATCGCAGATTACAGCCGACACCATCGCACAGGATATCGTTACGGCAGTCGCCAGGGCACTGTATGTCGAAGCACTGAACAGGCGGCACGAATAAATGGGGCAGTATGTGACAATCGAGAAGTGGGCCGAAAACCTCGAGGAAGTCACCATCGGCCAGTGGCACAAAAAGCAGGGAGACACCATCGAGGCTGGCGAAGTTCTCTGCGAGATTATCACCGATAAGCTTACCTTCGAATACACCCCCGAAACCGGGGGTACCGTCACTCACATCTACGCCGCCGAAAACAGCGTCGTACCCGTGGGTTATATCATCGCCTTCATCTCCGAAGCCGGAGAAGAGCCCGATACGGACGTCGAGAGGCGCAACAATCACCTGCTGCAGCAGCGCCGTGAAGCGACGGAAGCAGAGCTTGACCTCGACGACATCTTTGAAGCCGCAAAAAAGCCGCAGTCCCGCTCCCGGGTGAAAGCCGCTCCGGCCGCGCGCCGTCTCGCCCGTGAAAACGATGTGGATATTGAAGATGTCGCCGAATGGCTGGGTGACGCCCCGGGCCTCGTCAGCAAAGCGGATGTGGAGAGCTATCTGCAAGAGATGCGATAACTGTGATTGATCTGAGCGGAAAAGTCGCGCTGGTGACGGGTGCCTCACGCGGGCTGGGACGAGCGATTGCGCTTCAGCTCGCCGCGGTTGGCGCCGACGTAGCCGTCAACTACCTCGAAAGCTCCGAGGCCGCCGAAGAAACCGCCGCAGAGATCCGGCAAAGGGGCTCGGAAGCTTACGTGTGCCAGGCAGATGTGCGTGACGCTGATGCGGTCAAACAGATGGTCTCGGATATCGTTGCAGCGCTCGACGGCCTCGACATTCTCGTCAACAACGCCGGTATCATCGCCGACCAGTTCCTCCTGTTCATGAAAAAAGAGCAGTGGGATGATGTGCTGGACACTTCGCTGACAGGTGCCTTCAACTGCACGCAGGCGGCCGTGCGACAGATGATGAAAAACAGGTGGGGCCGGATTGTCAATATCTCCTCGGACGCCGGCCTGATGGGCGATCTGCAGCGGGCGAACTACAGCGCCGCCAAAGCCGGTCTGACAGGCTTCACGAAGGCAGCCGCACGAGAGCTGATCGGCCAGGGCATTACCGCAAACGCCGTCGCCCCGGGGATCATAAACACCGACCTGACCGCCGATATGAACGAGACGCGCAAAGAGCAGATGGAGCAGATGATCCCCGCCGGGCGGTTCGGAAATCCCGAAGAGGTTGCTCCGCTGGTTGCTTTTTTGTGCTCCGAGCAGGCATCATACATTACCGGCCAGGTTTTCAGCGTTGATGGCGGCCTCCGCATGTAACGGTGTCTCAACTCTCCCCCTTTCCTCTCTTGCACCCGTGGCTGTGTCGGGTTATTATTAAGAATAGATTAAGATTTTATAAAACCTGGATTAAGAGCCGGTGTGCAGGATCCGCGCCATTTACTCCTCATCCGTTTTGACGATCATGCTGCCACAGCACCGTGGCGGTACCGGTATCCCGGCCATTGACGAACGCTCGGCACGAAAGGGGCTGCAGAAATGCCGGAACGCAACAAGTTTCTGGACGCGCTCCAGCGTGTTATGCGGGGATTTGCGCCCAGTGAAGAGAACTTCTATGAGCTTTTTGAGCGGCTCGCCACCAAAGCCTATGAAGCCGCACAGTGTCTGGACGATGTCGTTCACAGGTATCACCGGCTTGAGCTGAATGTTGAGAAAATCGCCGATATCGAGCACGATGCGGATGATATTGTCCACGAAGTGGTTCGACGGCTCAATACCACTTTTGTCACCCCCGCCCTGTTTGACCGCGAGGACATCTACCGCGTCGCCGAACGTCTTGACGATATTATCGACCAGACAAAAGGGGTCATTGACCGCCTCCAGTTGTTTGATATTGAGGAGCCGACGGGCCGCTGCGTGGAGATGAGCGATATCTTTCTTAATGCGGCCGAGTGCCTGCAAATAAACATGCAGGACCTGTCCAACATGGAGCCGTCCAACTGCGAGCATGTCGCCGAGATCAACGCGCTGGAAAACCAGGGCGATGTGGTTAACCGTGCTGCGATGAGCGAGCTCTTCGAATACGACGGCGATCCCAGATACATCATGAAATGGCTGCAGATATATCAGTTCATGGAGGGTGCCATTGATGCCTGCGAGGGTGCGGCAAACCTCGTTGAGGCAGTGGTGGTAAAGAATGCCTAGCTGGGTTATCGCCACGGTATTTTTCGGCCTTGTGTTCAACTTCATGAACGGGTTTCACGATACGGCCAATGCAATAGCTACCTCCATCCTCACCCGCGCTTTGAGCATACGCCAGGCGATAGTGTTCGCCGCCGGCCTGAACTTCCTCGGGGCGCTGGTTAGCGTCAGAGTCGCTACCACCATGGGGAAAGGCATCGTGGATCCGGCCGACACGACCAACACCGTTGTGATGGCGGCGTTGATCGGCGGGATCTGCTGGCTTTTGATTACCTGGTATTTCGGTCTCCCCACGAGCTGCTCGCACACGCTCATTGGCGGGACTGTCGGTGCCGTCCTGGCGGATCACACGACAGTTCACGCCACTGCCGGTCAACTGGGATGGACGATGAATTACAGTATTCTGCAGTTCGACGGGTTGCAGAAAATCATCATCGCCCTGCTGGTGTCTCCAATCATCGGCATTATCGGCGGCGCGATGCTGATGATTCTTCTTTTGCATATTTTCGGCCACTGCGTCCCGGCGGTCCTCAACCGGTACTTCAAGCGCTTCCAGGTGGTCTCCGCCGGCTTCATGGCTTTCAGTCATGGCTCCAATGACGCCCAGCAGATTATGGGGATTATTACATTGACGCTTTTCGCCAGCGGCGTTTACACCGGGGATTTTATCGTCCCCCTGTGGGTAAAAATCGCGTCGGCCGCCGCCATCGCCCTGGGAACAGCCGCCGGAGGCTGGAGGATTATCAAGACCATCGGTAGAAAGGTTATGGAGCTGAAGCCGATTCACGGATTTGCGGCAGAAACCGCGGCGGCCTCCACAATCCAGCTCGCCACTCATTTTGGGGCGCCCGTCAGCACCACACACGTCATCTCAACCGCCATCATGGGCGTCGGGCTGTCGCATCGGCTCACCGCGGTCCGATGGGGCATCGTCGGCCAGATCGTCGGCGCCTGGATACTCACTCTGCCCGTGTCGATGGTTTTCGGCGCTGTGACTTACTGGATTATGAACGGCTGGTTATAATAGTCATATATGGCAGCGACAACCGCTACACCACAAAGACGGGCCGTGATTACCGGCCTGGGAGCCGTCACACCACTCGGTACGGGGGTTGACACGTTCTGGACCCATCTGACGGCCGGTGAACGCGGCATAAGGCCGATTACGAAATTTAACCCTGAGGGCCTGCGCAACGAAAAGGCGGGCGAAATCCGGGACTGGTCGTTTGCACCGTCCGACTTCAATCTCGCTGACGCCCCCGACGAAGCGGCTCAATTCCTCCTGCAGGCGGCCTCCCAGGCCTTTGCAGACGCCGGGCTTGAACGTCATTTCTGCCCTTCTGACATTGACCCTCACACCGGGACGGTCCTCGCCACGAATTTCGCAGGCATGACCGCCTGGGACGCGTATATGAATTCAGTGCTGGACGGTGCACCCGATGCGGCGGCATTTTCCGGATTCGGCTTCGACCACGCGCTGGGACAGGTCGCCCGGGTGTTTGGTATGGGCGGCCCGTGCAGCGTCACTTCCATGGCCTGTGCATCAGGAACGGCGGCAGTGGGGATTGCCCGCGATGAAATTGTCCGTGGTAATGCCGAGGTCATGCTCGCCGGAGGGTATGACAGCCTCTCACCCACGCTGTTGAGCGGTCTCAGCCTCCTGCGAACCATCACCGACGACGATCTGCGCCCATTTTCAGCCAATCGCAGCGGCACACTTTTTGGCGAGGGCTCCGCCGCACTCGTCGTCGAATCCTACGAGCACGCAGTCCGGCGGGGCACAAAGATTTACTGCGAGGTGCTCGGGCACTGGCAGAATAACAACGCCTACCATCTCACCGCCCCTGACAGCGGTGGCGCCGGAATGGCCCGGGCTCTGGGCAAAGCGCTCGAAGTGTCGGGTGTCGATCCGGCAGCCATTGATCACATCAACGCCCACGGCACCGGAACCGAGTACCATGATGTCGCCGAGACCGAGGCGATTAAGACGGTTTTGGGCGATCATGCCTACGAGGTGACCGTGGTCTCCATCAAGGGAGCCCTGTCGCATCTCATGGGCGCTGCCGGAGCCATCGAGGCCGTGACCACGGCTCTATCCATCGCCCACCAGAGAGTCCCGCCGACCACCAACTACTCCGAGCCCGATCCTGAATGCGATCTTGATTACGTCACCGGCGGTGCCCGCGAGCAGCAGATCCGCAACGCTGCCAGCATCTCCGCAGGTATCGGCGGCGATAACGCCTGCGTCGTTTTTGGGGCTGTGCCTGAGAATAACCAATGACCACCACCGGAGACAGGACAAATGGCGTTGTTGTAACCGGCGTCGGGCCGATCAGCTCGATCGGTATCGGGCGGGCGGACTTCCTTGAGGGTCTTCGCACCTCTCGAGAGGGTGCCGGCCCGTCCGAGCGCATGAAAAGCACCGGCTCTTTTGCAGAAGTCGCTGAATGCCGCGATTTTGTCCTTGATGACTATTTGGAGAGCGAAAAGACCTATCTCGACAGGTGTTCGGAACTGGCGCTTGCATCCTGCATCCTGGCATTCGACGACGCCGGTATTAGCCGGCAGGAGATCGATGGCGAAACCGTCGGCATCTCCCTGGGGACGTCGTTCGGCTGCCTGGAGTCGCTGACGAATCACACCGCACGCGTTCAGAAGCGGGGCGTACGGTTCGGCTCTCCGATGATTTTCACCCACGCCATGGCAAACTCAGCCACGGCACTTTGCGCCATCGAATACGATATCCTGGGGCCGTGTGCGACATTCTGCACGGCCGATGTCGCGGCCGCCAGCGCGCTGCAATTCGCCTGGCGGGCTGTGGCAGACGGACGGGCCGAGTACGTCCTCGCCGGAGGGTGTGATGCTTTGACGCCGGCGCTCCTGCAGGGCATCGGTCCGGATGTATTGCCGGAAAAGACAGCACCCGGTGAGGGTGCCGCCATGTTCGTGCTGGAAACGCTGAAACACGCGCGCAAACGCGGCGCGGCGATTATCGCCGAAATAACTGATGTCGGCGTATCAGGCCGGGCTGAAGCGTCGGAAACATTCGCCATCTTCAGCCTCCCCTCCCCCCGCCCGTACGGACACACTTTCGGAGCATCAGTCGCACTCGACCTCGCAACCCTGATGCTGCAGGACGCACCGGGTGGATACAGCTTCCAGAGCTATCGCCCCTCGGATGTCGCAAACCGCCCTGCAGCCGAAATCGTCTTCGGGAGGCCCCAATGACTCACGATTGCGATGAGCTCATCGAACATTACGGACGGATGGTGCTGATCCGCCGGTTTGAGCAGCATCTCAGCGACCTGTTTGCAACCGGCGCCATTGCCGGCACCTCTCATTTCTGCATCGGCCAGGAAGCCTGCGCCGTCGGTGCAACAGCGGCTCTGGATGATGAGGACATGGTCGCATCAAACCACCGCGGACACGGCCATTTCCTCGCCAAAGGCGGAGACCCCAGGCGGATGATGGCCGAGCTCATGGGCAAAGAGGCCGGATACTCCGGCGGGCGGGGCGGATCGCAGCACATGGCGAATTTTGATATCGGCTTTCTCGGCTCCAACGGCATCACCGCCGGGATGATCCCCGTCGCCACCGGTGCGGCCCTCACCCAGAAAATACACCGGACCGGCCGCGTCGTGCTCTGTTTTTTCGGTGACGGCGCCTGCGGACAGGGCGCATTTCACGAGGCGGTGAATATGGGAGCGATCTGGAAGCTGCCGGTGATCTATTTCCTCGAAAATAACCTTTACGCCATGAGCACCGCAGCCTCCGACATGTTCCCTATTGAGAACCTCGCCGACCGGGCTCACTCGTATGGCATTCCCGGAGTGGTGGTGGATGGAAACGACTACTTTTCGGTGCGGGAGGTCACTTTCGATGCGGTCAATCGCGCCCGGGCCGGTGAGGGCCCGTCACTCATTGAGGCGAAGACGTACCGCCAGTGCGGCCATTCCAAGAGCGACCGGTGCGAATACCGGTCGGATGACGAAGAGCAGCGGTGGCTGCAGCGGGACCCGCTCGTGATCATGCGAGAGCGATTGCTGCAGGATGGTGTGGCTTGTGCAGCGGCCCTGGATTCGGTGGAGGAGCGGGCGCAAAAGCAAATTGAAGAAGCTTCTGATTACGCCGAGAATTGTCCGGAGCCGGACCCCGCGACCGCAGATGCGGATGTTTTCAGCGACCCGGCGTGCTCTTGACAGAGAAAGACGAGCCTACTATGATTAGTAGTACGTCTTTCGGGGAATACTTTATGTAGTACGCAATTACAATACAGGATTGGCTGAGGAGCGGGAGGAGCGGCAAATGGCACAACGTGATGAGCTGAACCTACCGGTATTCCGGCCCGGCAAGAAGGGGCTGCAGAAAACACTGGGCTCACTGGAGACCATGGTCATGGACGCAGTGTGGGAGGCCGGTGAACCCGTATCGGTCGAACAGGTGCGGTCAAAACTTGAAGAAGCAGGCAAGCAGTCCGCATATACCACGGTTATGACCACCATGAGCCGGCTTTTCAAGAAGGGGCTTCTGCAGCGCGAGATGCGCGGGAAGGCCTATTACTATACCCCCGCAGTCTCCCGCGAGGAACTCGACAGCAATATCACCAGGCAGGTCGTTGACGCGCTTTTGACGACCTTTGCAGAGCCCGCCATGTCGTATTTTGTCGAAGCCCTGAGCGAAAATGACCCGGACAAGCTCGATTCACTGGCTGAGATGATCGAGCAAAAACGCCAGGACGAGCAGGAGGAGTAGCGCTTGGCGCTCTGTCTGGCTGCAGGGCTGTTGTGGGTCGTGTTTAGCGATCTGCTGCATATTGTTATCGCCCTTCCTGTTGCAGCCGCTGCAGAATCACTTTCCTTCAAACACCCGACAGTCGCCGCCAGGTTCTGGGCGGCGGCCTGTCTTTTACCGGCCGTCTGTGGCGCATTTTTCGCCGCTGTCGCCCTGCTTTTGCCGTACACAGGTGCCGTAACCCCTCACCTGGAGCGCATCCGGCCTCACCTGTGCTGGCATTCTTTGATTACCTCGGCCGACGCCCCGTGGCATTTCAGGCTCGCAGCTCTGGCCGCCTGTGCCATCATCATCGCCGCACTCATACGCTTTGTGTGGCGGCTGGCAAATACCTATCGTCTGCAGGTTTTGGCCTCCGGCCCAATGTCGGATGACACCGGCCCGGGGGTTATCGTTGCTCCGTCGGAGTCGTGTGCAGCGTTCACTGTGGGGCTTTCGAGCGGGGCCATAATTATCTCGCAGCGGCTCGCCCGCGAGCTTCCGCAGGACGAGTATGCGGCTGTGCTGGCCCACGAACGATCTCATTTCAACCGCAGCGACAATCTACAGCATCTGCTGCTGGAGCTGGCGGCGACAGTATCGCTTCCCGTACCCCTGGGATATATCTATTTCAACCGGTGGCGAGCGGCCGCTGAAACTGCCTGTGACCGGGCCGCCGTCAAAGCGACCTCTCCCGAGGCGGTCAGAAGTCTCCTGGAGCGCCTGCAGGAGCTCCACATGGAACACACCGCCGAGATCTCCGGTGGGACACTTCAGCCGACCTACCGCAGCGGGCTTTCTCCTTCGGAGCGGATCGCACGTCTGTGCGGCCCTCACCATCCCACCATTGCCCCCCCATTACCCACAGTGTTGACGGTCGAGGCCGTGCTTGTCGTTGCCGTTGTGTGGCTTTTGCGCGGGCCAATTGTCGATTCGCTGTACTGTGCCGGGGACAGCGTGCTTTCCATTCTTTCCGGCGGATGATTGCAACTGGTTGCACCCTTTGCCACTGCGACCGCTGTTGTGCTAAAATTCGGGTGATGGAGAACCTGGGTTTCGAGTGGAAAAGCGCCATCCGTCTGGGCATCCTCGGAGGCACATTTGATCCTGTCCACTACGGGCATCTCGCTGCCGCGCGGGTGGCTGCTGATGCGTGTGATCTCGACCGCATCCTGTTCGTTCCTGCCCGAAAACCACCACACAAGACCGATGCGACGATTTCGTCACCCATGCACCGCTACCTCATGGCCGTTGTTGCAGTTCTCGACACAGAGCGGTTTTCCGTCTCTCGCCTGGAATTGGACCGGGAGGGGCCCAGCTATACCATCCACACCATCCGGCAGTTGAACAAACTGACGGGGCGGGATGCAGAGCTTTTTCTCATTCTCGGGGCCGATATGGTTCTTGATATTGTCAACTGGTATGAAACCGACGCAATTGTTGAGGAGGCGCATGTCCTCGGCGTCTCCCGGCCGGGCTTTGATCTGAAGGATATGGAGCAAAAGCTGGGCCGAAAGCGTTCTCGTACAATAGAGATCATCCCGGCCGACACCCCCGATATTTCGGGGACGCAAATACGGGCACGGGCCCGCAGAGGCGAATCGATCCGTGGGACCGTTCCAGATCCCGTAAACGCATATATTGAGGCGGCCGGACTGTACACATAGGACTATGGGCTCCCGGGGAACCTTCCCCGGAGCAAAGCCGGAGCGAACAATGCGCACATCGACTGATTACATCCTGTACATGCTGGTCTTCGCCGTGATTTCCGGCGGCGCCTATGGTGTGTATGACGCCGTCAGCACGCCACCGGCCCGCGTCGAGCAGGCGAGACAATCTGATACCTGGCAGACCACCGACTCGGGGTTCGATACGTCGGGCACTGAGCTGAGCGGGATTGTTCGTATTGTGCTGATAGGCGCCGACGACCGCGACGGAGAGGCCGGCCGCTCCGACACTCTCATGGTCGCATCCATCAACCCCGCCCGCATCACGCTGGCGTTGATGTCCATCCCGCGAGACCTCCGCGTGCTTATCCCGGGCCAGGGTTACGATAAAATCAACGCAGCCTATGCGACGGGTGGCCCGCCGCTGACGGTGGAGACGGTGGAGCGCTTTTTGGACGACGATATCGACCACTGGGCAAAGATTGACTTCGAAGGTTTTGTGAAGGCGATAGACACACTCGGCGGGGTTGAAGTCACCGTCCCCGATATCGAGGGGCCGCAGACAGGCGGGACGCACCACGGGATGAATTATGACGATAACTGGGGCAACCTGCACATTCACCTCAAACCGGGCCGCCAGAAGCTCAATGGCGAGGAAGCGCTCGGCTTCGTCAGGTATCGCAAATCCAATATGTACCGCAACCGCCAGGGCACAAGATACCGGGCGGGGATTAACGACATCGAGCGAGCGAAAAATCAGCAGATGTTTCTGCAGGAACTGATGAAGCAGAAGCTGCGGCTGACGAAGCTGCCCAGCCTCGTGAAGGCCGGAAGTCAGATCCTGAAGTATCTGGAGACCGACCCGGACCTCACGTGGACGAAGGCGTATCAACTCTTCAAGATTATCAGACACGTGGACCCGTCGGAGATGTACACGATGACGGTGCCTATCCGGGACCGGTGGATATCCAACGGCAGCCAGGAGATCTACTATGCCGAGGTGGTCTCGAGCACCTTCCGCGAGCGCCGCTCGGAGATGCAGGATTATCTGTACGGGCGCGAGCGGACGGACGTGCAGGTGACTGTGCTCAACGGCTGTGGACGAGCCGGCATCGCTGCGGCTGCAGCGGACCTTTTGACCGACCGGGGCTTTGAAAACGTCCAGATTGGCAATGCCGCACGCTTCGACTACAGGGCTACTGAAATTGCATACTACGGCGACAACGAGAAGACGGCGACCCGGATCGCCCGGCTCATGGACTGCGGGCGAGTGTCACCCGGCTCAGCCGATGACGACAAATCGGGCGTCGAAATTGTTGTCGGCGAGGATTTTCAGCCCTGACGGCGAAAAGAGTAATACTGGTGCATACGTCCGGACGAACTTAGGGAGGCGGTTTTTTGGAGCAACATCCACAGGAGAAAGTCCAGATCGCCATTGACGCACTTCTGGACAGGCGAGGGCAGGACGTCGTTGTCATGGATATGCGAGATGTGACCACGATCTGTGATTACTTTGTCATCTGTCACGGCCTCTCTCCCACTCATATTGATGCGCTGGCCGAAGAAGTTCAGCAGAAGATGAAAGCAAGCGGGCACCTTCCCCTTCACATAGAGGGCAGTAAAGATGGCCGCTGGATGATCCAGGATTACCTTGAGGTCGTCGTCCATATCTTTGCCCAGGAAGCCCGGCGCTTTTACGATCTCCAACGGCTCTGGAGTGACGCCAGGATTGTCGCCGAATACACAGAAGAGTAACGGCACTGTTGACGCCGACAGTATGGAGCTTGAGCGGCGGTTGAAGCGGCTGGATATGCGGCTCTCCGCGGGACATTTGAAGGAGGCCCGGCAGCTTGCAGAACAGCTCGTGGCCGACTTCCCCGGCAGCACCTCGGCCCATGAGCTGTACGGCGATGTGTACATGGCCCTGGGCGATTCTGCCCGGGCGCGCAAATATTACAAGAAAGCCATGGAGCTTGAGCCCGCCAATGCTGATGCCGAGCGCAAGTTCGGCGCCGCCCTTATCAACATGTCGGAAACCGAGCAGCGCCGGAAGATGATCCAGGACCTGGTCACAGGAGTGGACGATCACTCCATTGGATCCCGGCGACCCCTGAACGCCACCCTCATCGCTCTTATCTTCCCCGGTCTCGGCCAGCTTTACAACAGAGAGCACGAAAAGGGGATTGCCGCTTTTGTCATCGCCTCGGTACTGGTCATCCTGCTGTTTCACTGGCTGGTGCTGACGCCCTGGAAGATAGTGGTGGCCCGGGCCGGTGACCAGAAGCTATCGTTTGCCCAGCAGTTTGAGCAGGCCCAGCAGGTCATCGGCACCATGCCCTGGACGTACTGGGTGCTGGTGGTTGGCGCACTTTTGCTCCTTCTCGGAATATACGCATACAGCATCTGGGACGCGTATGCAACCGCCCGGAAGCGGGCATCAGACCATGAAGTACTCGGTGTCTGAAATGGCCGCCGCTGAATACGGGGTTTGACATAGAGTATATTCTGTATTATGCTTTCCCAAAGGGAGCCCCACAACACGGCTATTGGGGGGATCGGGAAGTGCTCGGGCGCGTAAAGTGGTTTGACGCCCAGAAGGGCTACGGTTTCATCGAGCGCGACGACGAGCCGGACGTCTTCGTGCACTACAGCGCTATCCAGCAGGAAGGCTTCAAAACTCTCGATGACGGCGAGACGGTGGAGTTCGAGCTCATCCACGGCGATCGCGGCCCACAGGCTGCGAACGTTGTCCGCAAAGGGCAGTCGTCTGAGGAGTCGGAGCCAGTGAGTGAAGCGGCGGAAGAGGCGGACGAAGTGGACGCCGAAATCGAAACCGAAGATGAAGACGAAGGCTGGCTCTTTTAGGGAACGCTAACGTAAAAGAAAATGCCCTGCCCTCTCAAGACACCCATTTCCCGAACACATGGGGAAAAGTTGTGGGTGTTTTTGTTTTGTTGATTGACCTGATCATCCGCGGAGCATCCTGTCACCATGGGCAACAAAAAACCCGGGATTTGCCGTCTGGCTGAACATTACCTGCACCTCGCCCGAAGGGATATGAAGAGGACGCGATTTTTGCATTATGCGCGCATCCTCGCCGCCGGCACGATTGTCGGTGCTATAGGTGGCTTCGGTGCCATCGGCTTTCGCTGGTTGATTATATTCTTTGATCGAATCTTTTTTGAGACCATCCCCGGCCAGTTTCCCATCGTCGAGAGCTGGTGGATCATTGTTGCGCCGGCCCTCGGTGGCGCACTCGTTGGGCCGATCGTTACTTTTCTGGCCAAAGAGACTCGCGGAAGCGGGATCCCGGAGGTGATGGAGGCAATTTTCACCACCGGGGGCAAGATCAGAGCACGTGTGGCCCCACTGCGCGCCCTTGCCTCATCCATCCTGGCGGGCTCCGGCGGATCGGTTGGACGCGAAGGCCCGATTGTACAAATCGGTTCGGCGGTCTCCTCGCTTGTCGCACAGCTTCTGAAGTTAAAGCGGACCGAGATGCGGGTCCTGGTCGCATGTGGGGCCGCAGCAGGAATTTCAGCCACATTCAACTCACCGCTGGCAGGCGCCTTCTTCGCTCACGAAGTCGTCCTGATGAATTTCAGCGCCGACACATTCTTCCCGGTGGTCGTCTCCTCGGTTGTCGCCAGTATCATCGGCTATGCGGCATTCGGCAGCGAACCCACCTTTCGAATCCCCGAGTACAGCATTGAGACATTCACCGAAATGCCCCTCTTTCTTTTGCTAGGAGTGGTGCTTGCGGTGGCCGGCGTAATTTTCACACGGCTGCTGTATTCGGTCGAGTCGCTTTTCAAGCGCTCCCATATCCCCGCGTATCTGGCACCTGCCGCCGGCGGCCTGGCCGTCGGTCTCATCGCATATTTCGATCCCCGTGTGCTGGGGATCGGCTACGACATCATAGGCGATTTTTTACGACAGGAATATGTCGTCATCGGCAGTGTCATCCTGCTGGCGCTATTGAAGATCCTCGCCACCTCCCTGTCCATCGGTTCTGGAGGGTCCGGAGGGCTCGTTGCCCCCTCGCTATTTTTGGGAGCCGCCATTGGAGGAGCGCTGGGGCAGGCAGCGAACGCCTGGGGTGCAATGACCACTCCCTCCGCCTATGCGCTGGTCGGTATGGGCGGCGCATTCGCAGCTACCAGTCACGCTCCCATCACTTCGGTCCTGACCGTTTTCGAGCTGACGCGCGATTACAATATGATGCTGCCGCTGATGCTGACATGCGGTGTATCCACGATCGCGGCACGTGTGATTTACCGGTTTTCCATCTTTAACCTCCAGCTCGTGCGCCACGGTGTGCATTACTCCCTCACCGAAGATACCCGGCTGCTGGACCAGGTGACAGTACAAGAGGCCATGGTCACAGATGTTATCACGGTGGCGCCTGATACGACCGTTGCCGAGGCCAGCCACCTCTTCGATGAGAGCAAGCACCACGGATTTCCCGTCGCCGACGCTGACGACACCCTGCACGGCATTGTAACGCTGGAGGATGTTCGCAAGGCACTGGAAAATGATATGCAGGATGCGACGGTGCAGGAGGCAGGAACGCATGAACTGGTGGTCGCTTTCCCGGATGAATCGCTGAACGACGCGCTCCGCAAGCTGGGCCTGCGAGATATC
Source organism: Armatimonadota bacterium (assembly GCA_046483205.1). Lineage (GTDB taxonomy): Bacteria > Armatimonadota > Zipacnadia > Zipacnadales > UBA11051 > JBKHJK01. The sequence continues at coordinate 29,548 of JAWODS010000345.1, forward strand.
GGAAGGCTCCCGGTGGTTGACCGCGATGACCACACAAAGCTTCTGGGCCTGGTCACCCGCAAGAACATCATCGCTGCATACAACCGCGCGCTGATCAGGAGACACACGCACCTGCGCGATACCGTGCAATCCGAGCATATCGAGTGAAAACATCCATGACGACCGGTGAACGTGACCTGCTGATTATCATTGCCACATACAACGAGCGCGAGAACCTTCCGATTCTCATGCGGCGTCTTATGTCGCTTGACCTGTCCGCCGATGTGCTGGTGGTGGACGATGCCTCCCCCGACGGGACGGGAGATATTGCCGAAGCGCTCGCCCGCCAGTATGGGGGGCATATTCACACGAAACATCGGGCAGGGAAGCTCGGCTATGCTTCTGCTCTCCGGGAGGGCTTCCACTTCGGCCTCGATGAAAGATACCGCGTTATCATGACGATGGACGCCGACCTTTCTCACCAGCCGGAGAAGGTGCCGGAGCTGTACGCAGCGGCGAAAAGAGCGGATGTGGTCATTGGCTCGCGCTATACTCCCGGCGGCGGCACGCAAAACTGGCCGTGGTATCGTCGGGCGCTGAGCCGCACCGCCTCAGTGCTGGCCCGCTTCATGACGGGGCTCCGCGTCCGTGACTGCACCGGCGGTTTTCGCGCGTACCGCCGGGAGATTATCAAGGCGTCAGGCATGTTGGACAGCACCACGGAGGGCTATTCATTTCTGGTCGAAGCGCTCTACAAATGCGCCGCAGCCGGGGCGCAAATCGTCGAGGTGCCGATTACCTTCGTCGAGCGCCGGCGCGGCGCTTCGAAAATCTCCAGGCGAATCATCTTCGAGGCCGCCTGGATTCTGTGCAAACTCGCCTGGAAGCGTATCACGGGCCGAAAAGAACCTCTCCGCCGCGGGGAAGAGTAAACAACTCTCTTTGGGCGGAAGGGGAAACGCCCGTGAATGTCGAATGGTAATAGATGTGGCAATACGCTGGTGTGTCGGTGTATGTACCAGCATCATCACACAGGAGGCAGATAAAGATGTCAGACGAACTGGCAATTAATGGTGGCGAACCGGTGCGGGAAAAACCCTTTCCCCCATGGCCATATTTCGACGAGGAATCCATTGAAGCAGCGATGGAGCCTTTGAAAAGCGGGGAGGTTAACTACTGGACCGGAAGCGTCGGCATGGAGTTTGAAAAGAAATTTGCCGAATGGTGCGGCTGTGAGTACGGAATATCCACCAACAGCGGCACGAGCGCTCTTCACACGGCGATGGCCGGTGCTTTGAATATCGGCCCCGGTGACGAGGTGATTGTTCCCAGCTACACCTTCATTGCCTCATCAATGTCCGTGGCGCAGTGTGGCGCGGTGCCGGTGTTCGCAGACGTCGAGCGGCTCACCCACACCATCTCCCCGGATTCCATACGGGAAAAGATTTCCGCGCGGACGAAGGCGATTGTCCCCGTGCATCTGTACGGCTGCATGTGTGACATGGATCCGATCATGGAGATCGCCGAGGAATACGACCTGTACGTCATCGAGGACTTCGCCCAGGCCCATGGCGGGGAGTATAAGGGCCAGAAGGCCGGCAGCATCGGACACGTCAACGCGACCTCATTCTGCCAGAGCAAGCACTTCACCACCGGCGGCGAGGGCGGCTGTGTCGTCACCGATAACGAGGAATGGGCCTGGAACGCCCGGGCATTTCGAGATCACGGCTACGACGTCTCCGAGCGGATGCGGCTTCTGGAACTGGAAGCGAAGCTGCCCTACATCCACAACCGCATCGGCTTCAACTTCCGGCTGACTGAGATGCAGTCGGCGATCGGCCTGCGGCAGCTTGAGATCATCGACGAGTGGAACCTTGCGAACCGCCGCCGGAATGCGAAGATTCTGGATGAAGAGCTGGCCGATGAGTCGTACATCCTGCAGCTTCCGATCGACACCGCTGACCGCAAGAACGCCTACTGGCTGTATCCGATCATCCTCGATATCGACCGCCTCACCGTCGAGGCCCGTGACTTCTTCGAGGCCCTCGACGCCGAGGGAGTACCGGCCGGTCCGGTGTTGTGGCCCGAAGGCTACCGGGAGCGCTGCTACCGAAACCACAACGGCTTCGGGCGTCTGCAGTACCCGTTCCGCGACCCGGCCACGCGCCCCGAAGCGGTGGAGTATGTCAACGAAGAGCTTCCCAACGCCATCTGGGCCGAAAGCCGCACCTTCTTCACCGCCATCCACCCGACCTATGAAGAGGAAGACGTCCGCGATATCGCCGCGGCCATCAAGAAGGTCGGGGCAGCATACAGCGAGTAAGCACGCAGCCCTGACACGCTATCACACAGCTCGCCGACACCCCATACGTCGGCGAGCTGTTTGTTGACTCCCTGTGCTTCCCTCCTTTGTCGAAAGTCGCGCTATGATGTAAAATCATGGTACCAATCAGATATTTGCAGCGATCCCTCACCTGCAGGCGCAAATTCTGCATCTGCAGGACAATATAGAGGCAATAAGGAGAGAGACATGGTCGCAAAAGACATTATGAAAACTGATTTTCCCTCTGTGAAACCAGACACTGTTCTTGTGGACGCGCAGGACGTGATGTTCAAGTCCGGAGCCCTGCTGCTGCCGGTCATTGGCGAGGATGGCTGCCCGTGTGGAGTTCTTCTGGAGGCGGATTTGCTGCGGGCTGTGTTGCCGAAATATCTGGACAGTCTGGCGAGTTTGAACTTCTTGCCGGAATCGTGTTCGCTGTATGACGTCGATGTCAAGGTGGAGCAGATGACGGTCGAGGAAATTATGGAGGAGCGGAAGCTCCACACGATCGAAGAGGACACGCGCCTCGTACAAATTGCCCACACTTTCGTTACCAAGAAGATCGCGGCTGTGGGCGTGGTTCGCGACGATGCGGTCGTCGGGATGGTGCACCGAAGAGAGCTCGTCGAGCATATCTTCGAGCACACGCTGTGTGAAGTGGAGTATGATGACGAATGACCTGGCCCGCGATTCTTGCGATATCCATTTTTGTTGTTTCGTATCTACTCCTTGCATTTGAGATAGTTCACAAAGCCACAGCGACCATGGCCGGTGCAGTGCTGATGATTATTCTCGGTATTGTCAGCCAGCACACCGCCTTTCGCGGCGATGAGGCTCTCAATATACAGGGCATCGACTGGAATACTATCCTGCTGCTGATAGGCATGATGGTCATCGTCGCCATTACCCGCCAGACCGGTGGCTTCGAATGGCTGGCCATCAAGGCGGCCAAATCCGTCCGGGGACATCCAACGAAGGTTATTATGCTGTTGTGTGTCGTCACGGCCCTGCTGTCGGCATTTTTGGACAATGTCACCACCGTCATTGTCCTTGCGCCGGTAGCGATCTTGATCTTCGAGCGACTGGAAGCCGATCCGGTTCCGGCGTTGATTTCGATCATCCTGGCATCCAACTTCGGGGGAACCGCAACACTCATCGGAGACCCGCCCAATATCATCATCGGCTCCGCCGCGCGCATCCCGTTTATTGACTTTCTGTTCGTCGATGGTGTGGCGGCCGTGATAGCAATGGGCGTGCTTCTCGCTGCCATCGCGCTGGTGCTGCATCCCCGCATTCACGTGCCGCAGGAGCTTCAGGAGCGGGTGATGGAGTTCGACGAGGATGAGGCCATTACAGATCCACGGCTGCTTCGCAAGTGCATCATCGTCTTCAGCGTGACCATGCTGGGTTTTGTCACGCACGGCTTTCTCGGGTTTGAAGTGGCCACCATCGCCCTGACAGGTGCAGTGATTCTCCTGCTGTGGCACGATGAGGGCCCCGAAGAGGCCCTGGCGAACGTCGAATGGACGACAATCTTCTTTTTCATCGGCCTGTTTATCATGGTGGCGGGTCTCGCACAGACCGGCGTGGTACAGATGCTCGGTGAGGGGCTTTTGTCGGTTACAGAAGGCAGCACGTCTGTGCTGACAATGGTCGTACTCTGGCTGTCAGGCGTCTCGGTGAGTGTCATAAACAACACAGCCTACGCAGCGATGATGACCCCCCTCATTCAATCCATTGCTGAGACTCTGCATGCAAATCCGGACGCGGCCTCGTGGGAGGCTGTGTATCAGAGTAAAGATATCCTGCCGCTGTGGTGGGCTCTTTCGCTTGGCTCCTGCCTCGGGGGCGTCACCACCCTCGTCGGCTCGGCTGCAAACGTTGTCGTCGCCGGCATCGCCGAAAGCAGCGGACACCCGATAAGCTTCGGCAGGTACCTCAAATATGGCATACCCATGGCATTCATTACACTGCTCGTCGCCACGGGATGGCTATGGTTGATATTCCTGCGATAGGCGCGTTTCGGAGGCCCTTCTCATGAGCGAATTACAGCGTTTCGGAATCTCGATGTCACATGAGCTGTTGCAGCAGTTCGACGAAGCAATCGATGAACAGGGATACGCCAACCGCTCGGAGGCGATCCGTGACATCGTCCGCAACTATCTCATCCAGCGCCATACGAAGCACTCCGATGCGGAGGTCGTCGGCACTGTCACCCTCATCTACGACCACCATACCCGGGGGCTGGAATCACGCCTCATTGACATCCAGCACGAAGACGTTGATGCCATCCGCTGCAGCACTCACGTCCACCTCGATGACGACAACTGTATCGAGGTGCTCGTGATGCGCGGGCAGGCGGACAATGTCCGCAAGATTGCGGACAGTCTCATAAGCACGCGCGGTGTAAAGCACGGGCACCTGACCTGCACGAGTGTGGAAGCGATCGCAGAGGGCAAACATGGTCACGACCATCCCCACGATCATGACCACTGAGCCGGCCGGGGCGGATTGATGGCGCCGAAGGGATGGAGGTGCTTTTTACCATGAAGCGCGTTGTCAGTGTGAGTCTCGGCTCCAGCAGCCGGGACAAGCAGAGCGAAGTCGAGCTCCTCGGTGAGCGGTATCTTCTCGAGCGCATGGGCACCGACGGTAGCATGGAGCGGGCGGTCGAAAAAATCCGCGAGATCGACGGCGAGGTGGAGGCCATCGGTCTCGGCGGAATTGACCTGTACCTGGTCGCCGGCGAACGCAGGTGGGTTATCCGCGACGCCCTGAAACTCGCAAATGCTGCCGAAAAAACGCCGGTGGTGGACGGAAGCGGCCTCAAAGATACCCTGGAGCGACAGACCGTCCAGACGCTCCATGACGAAGGACAACTCGTCCCGGCAGGCAAAGCCCCGGCCGACGTGAGGGTGCTGGTTGTGTCGGCGGCAGACCGCTTCGGTATGGCCGAAACCTTCGTCTCCCTGGGCTACCACTGCACCTTCGGTGACCTCATCTACGCCCTCAGAATACCCATACCACTACGGCGTCTGTGGCTTGTTGAACTTGCTGCAACACTGGCCTGTCCAATCCTGGTGCGTCTTCCCTTCCGCATCCTCTACCCCACCGGCGGCCGCCAGGAGACGTCGGTCAGGGGCGGCTCGAAGTATTTTGCAGATGCAGACATCATTGGTGGCGACTTCCATTATATCAGGCGTTACCTTCCGGAAAGCGGCGACCTCCTCGCAGGAAAAACCATCATCACCAATACCACCACGGAAGAAGATGTTGATCTGCTGGGCAGTCTGAAGCTGCACCGCCTGATCACCACCACCCCGAGAATCGGCGGCAGATCGTTCGGCACGAACGTCATGGAAGCGCTGCTGGTGGCTCTTTCAGGGCGTCTCCCGGAGGAGCTGCAACGGGCCGACTACGCCGACCTGCTCGTTGAAATCGGCTGGCGCCCAAACGTACAGGTCCTCAACGAGTAGCACAGCGCTGCACCATCTTCACGTGCCTTCTCCACTTCCGCCACAGCAAAATCTTTTTTTCTGGCAGGAAACTCTCCCGGCGGGAAGAAGTATATTACATGTGTTTTTTCTTAATAGGCCTGGAGGAGGCGTTTCATGCAAAGGGGTTTTACGCTCATTGAGCTGCTTGTCGTCATCGCGATCATCGCCATACTGGCGGCGATCCTTTTTCCTGTTTTTGCCCGCGCCCGGGAAAAAGCCCGGGAAACGAGCTGTCTTTCGAACGTGAAGGAGATTACTCTGGCACTGATCATGTACAAGGATGACTACGACGGCACCTTCCCGCTGGACCGTTTTGAAAATCCGCGAGTGTATTGGTGCGTCGCTGTCAACCCGTACATCGGCCAGCAGGAAATCAGCGGATGGACAGGCAGCAACTACGGTATCTGGCAATGTCCGTCCTTCCACGGAGAACCTGCGTGGTACGGAGGCGCTTACAGTGACTATGGACTGAACTACCACATTGATGGCCACAATGAGGCGGAATACGACTTTCCTGCACAGACGCCGGTCATTGCCGAAAATTTCTACTCACACTCCAATGGCAATGACTATGGCTGGTACCGATGGTATGGCATCAATCATTCACGAACCCGTTTTGACCACAACGAGCGAGGCAACTTCGGCTTCATGGACGGACATGCGAAGGGCAACACCCGAACGGGGATGATGAGCGGCGCGTATTACGACTACTGTGGCTATTACCCGCCCAGTTAATCGGCAGCACTGAAACCGGATATACAAACAAACCGCATTCGCCGATCCTCACTGACAATGGCGAATGCGGTCTTTTTATCTGAACGAACGCTTTCGGTGCATCCGGCGGTCAGGCTGAATCCACCCAGGCCCTGTACAGCAGCGAGTAGATCTGGATGATGCGTTCGGCGTCCGGGCTGGGTGTATCGGACTCCACGGAGTTAAAGCCTGTATAGCCGATGTCCTTCAGCCACCGGAACAGGAGCCGGTAGGGATAGATGTTCTCCAGCTCGTGCATGTGGACATGGCGCAGATACGGCTTGATGGGCTCCAAAAACTGCCCGATGGAGCCGAAGGCGATTTCGGAGACGTTGCAGTTGTAAACGATTCCGATGCGCTGGTGGTCGGCGATCTCCACGGCCCGCAGGCTGTATTCCCAGTATGAGAAGTCGCCGTGCAGCTCGAGGTTGCAGTCCACGCCGGTCGGTGCCGCGTGTTCGGCGATCTCGGCCAGTGCTTCTCCGACGTTCTCGATGACCTCGTCTTTATCAGCGCCCTCGGGAAAGCTGTTGCCGAAAACGCGAATGCGGGGACAGCCCACCTCTGCGGCCAGGTCGATATACCGCTTCGCTTCATCGATCTGCTCCCGGCGTTCGGCGTCATCCAGTGACTCGAACCGGCAGCTTGTCCCAATCCCCGCGATCTCCAGGGTGCTGTCTTCCATGCGCTGTTTGATTTCTTTGCGCTCTTCGGTCGTGGCCTCCAGCTCCACTCCATGAGGCCCGACACCGGAGCGGAACTCGATCCCGTCGTAGTCGTATGCCTCGCAGATGCGTATCAGCTCTTCGAGCTCAAAGTCTCGTCCGAGGTTATAGGTCAAAAGGCTCAGTTTCATCGTCTTATCCTCCCATACAGGCACACGCAGCCCAGCTATTGCGGCGCAGGCCCACGGTTGCCCTCACGGTCAATGTTTGCTTACGAGTTCCAGTACATCCACTCAAAGAGGCGGGCGTACAGGGCGATTACGCGCTCGGGATCGTCGCTGCCCTGCGCCTCCAGCGAGCAGTATTCGCCGTACCCGAGATCCTTCATGATGCGGAAAAACTCGGGATACGGATAGTCGGTATCTTCCAGGTTGTGCATGTGGACGTGGCGCAGGTACGGGGCGATAGGCTCGATGAAGGTGCGAATCGGGCCCCAGTCCGTCTCCCGCCGATCGCAGTTGTACACGATGCCGATCCGGTCGTGGTCGGCAAGCTCGACGGCGCGCAGCGTGTACTCCCAGTAGTAGAAATCGCCGTGCATTTCGAGGTTGCAGTCAACACCGGTGCCCTCGGCATGCTCGCCAATTTCTCTCAGGGCGGCGCCGACATTTTCAACAACCTGGTCTTTGTCGGCGCCCTCCGGAAAGGCGTTGCCAAAAACGCGGACGCGCGGAGCCCCGACGTCGGCGGCGAGGTCGATGAACTGTTTGGCGATATCCACCTGCTCCTGCCGCTCGTCTGCATCCAGCGACTCGAAACGGCAACTTGTGGAGATACCGGCGAGGTTGACGGTGTGAGCGTCGAAAATCTCTTTGATTTCGGCGCGCTCGTCGGCGGTGGTGTCAAGCTCGATGCCGTGTTTGTGATCGGCCTGTGCCCGGCATTCCACGCCCTTGTAACCATACCGGTCACACACCTCCAAAAGCTCCTGCAGCTCAAAGCCTTTTCCAAGGTTGAAGGTCAGCAGACATAGCTTCACGATAATACCCTCCTGGTTTTTTCCTCACGGCCGGTGTCATTTGAATTTCTTCAGTCCGCCATCCCCTTCTCGCCTGCGGGAAATTTCCCCTGCATCAGCCGAGAAACGGGAAGAACTCAGCAAGCTCTTCGTCCGAGGGAAGGCGTCCGTACTCGGAGATCATGAAGCATTCGGCGCTCTGAACTTCGGCGGCATGTTTCTCTCCGTACCACTTCGCCAGGCACTCGCGGCCGTCGTCGGCCTGTCGCTTGAAGCGTTCGACAAGCTGTTGCCTCAAATATTCACGACGTCCCGCTTCGTCATCGGGCACCTCGGTTCCGGCGTCCCTGTTGTACGGGAGCCACTCAAACACCTGGGAGACATGGCAGGCGATCATATCCACCTTGCGCTCGAAAACATCATCGGTATCGACCGCCACGTCCGCACGGAAGGGTGTTGGGTCTTTAAACCGGTCGTAGTAATAAAACAGCACCGGCATCTCCTTCAGCGCCGGTGTCAGCGGCGCCACGTTGGGCACCGTGACAGTATAGCTGGCGTCCTGGACGAGCTGTCCGACCGTGCGGTGGTCGGGGTGGTAATCATTGGCCCGGTGGCACATGACGACATCTGCATCAAACTCGCGCATCAGCTCGATGACGGTCCAGCGGTTTCGGACGGTTGTCTGAATTTCGCCGTTGTGAATGTCGAGGATTTCATATTCGACATCGGCGATTTCGGCGGCGGCCTGTGCCTCGGCGTATCTCCGGCGGGCCAGCTCACCTCCGCCTATCTGGTGGTGACCGGTGTCACCGTTGGTCATGGACACGAACTTCACATTGTGTCCGAGCTCCCGCAGCTTCATGGCGGTGGCACCGAAACGGAAGTCACAGTCGTCGGGATGTGCTCCAAAAAGCAGGTAGTTGAAAGTTTGGGTACTCATGGCTTCGCTGATTGTTCAGCTATTTGCTCCTTCCAGTGTCTTAATGAGTGAAACGAGATCATTGACCGCTTCTGCGGCAAGCTTCTCCCCCATCTGCGCCGAGGCCTTCCCGGGGTCACCCATGACCCCCACCTCGATGTCGGGATGCTGGCCGACCCGGGGGACCACCTCTTCGACATCAACATTTTTGTGTGATACCTGGTAGGCGTCCGGATCGTCGCGCATCATCTCCAGGATCTCCGGCCGGTCTGTGGTGATTTCGCCCTTCAGGACTTCGTCAGGGGCCCAGAACATCATCAGAGAGGTCTCAAACGCGCCCGCGTGATAATCCCGCTCCTCGTCATAAAAGGGTCGGAATATGTCCGACATGAGCACGTTGCAGACGGCCACATTGCGGTCCTGGTAGCCCGGATAATCCCGGACGAAGTGGTATGCGCCGCGCTCGACGGCTTCGGTATTTTCACTGCCGCCGTGACCGAGCACGATGATAAGATTCTGCAGACCGTGAAACGCCAGGGCCCGGAGTATCTCGGTGATCATCTGCGACACAACGTTGAGATTGATATTGATGCTGCCTTCGAGTTCGCCGCCGGAGAAGGTATAGGGCAAAAGCGGCGCCACGAAGGAGCCGGTCTTTTCGGCGGCGCGGGTGGAAATCTGCCAGGCGTTGTGATTGTCGGTATCGGTGGTCAGGTGATAGCCATGCTGTTCGGTACACCCGATGGGGATGAGGACGGTCCCGGTGTCCTGCAGCCCCTCCCGGATCTGCTTGACGGTCATCTTCTGCCAGATCTTTGCATTACCCATGGGACTCATCTCGGTTCCTGGTGATAGTCGATGCTCGGGTATTCGTTCCAGATACCCTTATTCAAACGTACCTTTTGACACATAAAAAGAGCCACTCGCGACGCGCGCCGGGAGTGGCGTGTAAAGCGGGCTCTTTATATGCTGTTGAGCACAGTGTCAGTCAAATCGAACCATCCGACCGGTTTCGCTGGATTCATAGATCTTCAAAATCACTTCGACGGCTCGGCGGGCCTCGCGGGCGGAAAGTTTCGGCTCGCGGTCATTTTCAACAGCGTCCAGCAGGTCGCCAATCTGCTCGGTGTGGGCATCCACGGCCTCGCCTTTCATGCCGTCTTCAGGTTTCGCGGCTCCGCCTGCTTCACCTGCTTCAGGGTCGAAGATGGTGTCCTCGCCCTCCACCTCCCACAGCCTGATGTCCTCGCCGACGGTGATGATGTTGCCCTTTGTGCCGTGAATTTCAAGCTCAGCGGGGTGCCCCTGGTACGTGCATGTCGTGCCCTGGATGACGCCCTGAGCGCCGGAGGTGAACTTCAACGCGGCGGTGGCACAATCCTCCACCTCGATCATATCGTGGTCGAGGGCGTCTGCAAAGCCTCCAAGCACCTCGACATCCCCCATGATCCAGATGAGCAGATCGACGTAATGAATCGACTGGTTCATCAGTGCGCCGCCGCCGTCGAGCTTCTTCGTACCGTGCCAGCCGTCGCTGTAGTACTCGTCGGTGCGATACCACGGGACCTTCGCGTTTCCGTATAAAAGCTTCCCGAGCTTCCCCGTCTCAGCGTAGTTTTTGATCTTCTTGTAAATCGTGTAGCCGCGAAACTGGTGTGTCGCCCCGATTTTCACGTTGTTTCTTTCGCCTGCTTCGATCAATGCGTCGATTTTTTCCAGCGTCACATCAATCGGCTTGGTGCAGATGACGTGCTTTCCCGCATCGGCACATTGAATGCCCAGAGGCGCATGCAGGCCACTCGGCACCACGACGTTGACGACGTCGATCCGATCATCCTTCAGCATCTCGTCGAGATCGACATAATACTCGCAGCCGTATTTTTCAGCTTTCGATTTTGCAGCCTCTTCAACCCTATCGCACACAGCAATGGTTTCAGCATTCGGAAGCTTTGCAATCGCATCGAGATGTGTGTCTGAAATGACGCCACATCCGAGAACGCCAAACCCATATTTGTTGTCTTTGGCCATATCCTGCCCTCCTGTGGATGGAATATGCTGAACCGGCCAGTGCTGCGAGGATAGCTGTTCGCAGGGCCAGTTTGTGGGTCAACTGAAGCAGTGGAAAGGTAGCAAAAAAACGCCTGAAATGCAAATATCGACAATTGCGCAAATGAAGGTATTCTTCGCTCATCTCGCCAAATAGAGAGTACTGCAGGCCGGGGCGAATATACTCTGCACCGTGTCTGTGACTGTGATTGTTTGCGATTATGATAGATGGTGTGAGCATGAATACGGGCAAAATGTCAGAGGTCCAGAATCCCTACGACGGCAGCGTCATTGACACTGTTATCGAGGCGAGCACTAAGGACGTCGAGCGGGCCTGTGAAGCGGCCTATAATGCGCTCGAGGACATGAGTGGCATGACCGCCTACGAGCGCAGCAACGCGCTTTTCGAGGTGTGGCGAAGACTTGACGACGAACGCGAACACCTCGCCTCACTGGTCTGCCAGGAGGTCGGCAAGACCATCTCTGAAGCCCGTGGTGAAATCGGCCGGGCGATGGAGGTTGTGCGGCTTGCCTCCGAGGAAGCCAAGCGTTTCGCAGGCGCGCAGATTCCCTTTGACGGCGCCTCCAACGGTGCTGGCAAGACAGGGTTTTTCATGTACGTTCCTGCGGGCGTGGTGGCCGCCATCGTGCCGTTCAACTTTCCAATGGTGCTGACGGCCCACAAGCTGGCGCCCGCGCTGGCGGCGGGCAATTCTGTGGTACTCAAGCCTCCGCCCCAGGCCCCCCTGGCCGCCTGCAAATTCGCCACGATCTTTCAGGAGGCCGGCTTTCCCGACGGTGCGCTCAATGTCGTGCCCGGCGGGGCTGAAGTCGGTGACGCCCTCGTCAGGAATGACCGGGTGCGCGTGGTCGCCTTCGGAGGCAGTGACCGAACGGGAGAGATCGTCGCCCGCGCAGCGGGCATGAAGCGGCTTTTGCTGGAATGTGGCAGCACGGCATCCGTCACAATTATGGAAACCGGGCATAGCGACGATGCCGTCGATGCGTGTGTGCGGGCCGGATATTCCGTCGCCGGCCAGATGTGCATACACATGCAGCGGCTCTTCGTGCACAACAGCATTTTCGAGGAGGTCCTCGACGACTTCGTCCGGCGCACCGAAGCACTGGTGGTCGGAGACCCCCGGAAGGAGGACATCGACGTTGGGCCGATGATCGACCAGGCCGCAGCAGAGCGGGTGGAAAGCTGGGTCAAGGAGGCGGTTGCCGA
>JAWODS010000387.1:0-7706 GCA_046483205.1 Armatimonadota bacterium
GCCGTGCAGCCTGGTTCGGTTTATACTCTGGGAGGCGAATGTGTATGCCCCATATTGAGAGACACCTGCCCGTCCGCCCGCTCATCGGCGGACCCAAGCACCATTTTTTCGGCTACTATGACAAGTTCCCGTGGGATGAGACGGGACAATACCTGCTGGCCATGGAGACACAGTTCATTGACCGGCCGCCCAATCCCGACGATACTGTGGTTATAGGGGTCATCGACCTGAATGGTAATGGCGAATTCGAGCCGGTCGCCGAGACCTACGCCTGGAACTGGCAGCAGGGTACACACCTGCAGTGGCTGCCGACCGCGGCGGACCGCTGCATCGTTTATAACATCCGCGAGGACAACCAGTATCGTTCTGTTGTGCACGATATCCATACCGACGAGCGCCGGACGCTGCCGTTGCCGATATATTGTCTCAGCCGCGACGGCACTCAGGCATTGAGTGTCAACTTCTCACGCATCCACCGCTGCAGGCCCGGCTATGGATACAACGGCGTCCCGGATCCGTGGGCCGATGATCCAGCGCCGGAACAGGATGGCATCTGGTGGATGGACATGGAGACCGGCGAGACGGAGTTCATCATCTCGCTGGCCGATATCGCCGGCATCGAGCCTGTTGACAGCATGGAGGGCGCCCAGCACTGGTTCAACCACCTGCAGTTTTCGACCGGTGACTCCCGCTTTATCTTCCTGCATCGCTGGCGGCGCCTGGACAATGACGGGTTCCGGGCCACTCGCATGTTTACGGCCAATCCGGATGGGTCGGACGTGTATCTCCTCAATCCCGATGACATGACCTCGCATTTCGACTGGAAAAGCGATGACCAGTTACTCGCATGGGCGCGGCAGTTCGATATCGGTGACCGGTACTTTCTGTTCGACGATCAGAGTGACCGGGTGGAGATCGTCGGTGATGATGTGTTCAACTGTGACGGACACTGCTCGTACTCGCCCGACCGCCGGTTTATCCTCACCGACACCTATCCACAGGAGCCGGGGCACAAGCGGACACTCATCGTGTATAATATCGAAACAAATGAGCGGATTGATATAGGTCGCTTCTATGCACCGCCGGAGCTGGACGGCGAAATCCGCTGTGATCTGCACCCGCGCTGGAACCGCGACGGCACGCTGGTTTGCTTTGATTCGGCACACGAGGGCGAGCGGCAGATGTATGAAATTGATGTGTCCGAAATCACCGCCCGGTAATATGCAGGTCTTTGCGGGCGGGTGCGTCGAATAACCCTGATAGTATTACGCACAACGCAACATATCCGCGGCGACGGACCAATACAGGGATGGGAGAACGGTTACATGAATAAAACACACCGACGAATCCAGTGGATGTTGGCAGGGATACTCGTTGTGGCATTCATGCTCGCTGCAACCGCCGTGATCGCGCAGCAGGCCGAGGAGCCCCAGGAAGAGGAGCCACCGGAGCCGGTTGCGACTGTCAATGACGTGCAGATGAACGCAGACCAGGTCAAAGAAGCGCTGGCGAAATGGTACCCCGGCGCCACGGTCAAACGCCTGATAGACCATGAGATTATCCGACAGGAAGCCGCCCGGCGCGGTGTGGAAATCACCGACGAGCAGGTAGCGGCCGCCCTGAAAGAACGAAAGGCCATGCCGTGGGAGTTTCAGCGGTATCTGGGCAGACGTGGGCTGACCGAAGCACAATTCCAACAGCAGCTTCGCTGGGATCTGACGCTCGGCACACTCGCTGATGATTTCCGCGAACGTTTTATCAAAAGCCAGGCCCGAAACTACTATGAGGCCAACAGGTCCGAGTTTACCACGGGGCCGCAGGTGCATATATATGAGCTGGTGACCGACGACATCAAGCAGGCGTACCTGGCACGGGAGCGAATTGCCGGTGGAGAAACCTTCGAGGCGGTCGCTGAAGAGATCTCCATCGAAGACAGTGTGGAGGTTGGCTGGATGGCCCGGGATGAGTACCACCTCGGTTCACACATTACGGATCTCGGCATCGGCGAGATCACTCCTCCACTTCGTGAAGACGACAAATACTACATCGCGTACCTGAAAGAGTATTCCGAACAACGGGAGGCCACCTACGAGCAGGTCAGGCCTCAGATTGTGGAGAAGCTGCGGGAGCGCGTGAACTTCAGTGAAGAGGAATACCTGGAATACCTCGCCCGCCGCGCCGACATCAGCATCCAGCACGGCGATTTCACCTACCTGAATGACTACTTCGACAGCCTCGACGAGATCCGGGTGATAGTCGGTGGCGAGTATCTCAGCCTGGATCCGAAACCGCGGCGACTGGAAAGCGGACACCTCGTTTGCATTCTGAAGCCGCTTTTGCAGAGCCTGGATGCAGCAGTGACGTGGGAGCATGAAAGCCAGGTGATGACCGCCGAGAACCCGCTGGGGCGTGTGCGGCTCACCGTCGGCGAAACGGCGGCCTCAGTCGGCCTCAGGGGCGTCAAAACAGTTGAGCTCCCCACCGCCCCGACCCTGGAGAACGGGCGCGTCATCGGCCCACCGCGTACTGCCCTGGAAGCCCTCGGGGCGGAGGTGATCTGGGACGGTGTCCGGAATGTCCTTGAGATAACACCACCGGAGATCCCGGAAAGAACGACCGGTGGGCTGCAGACCAACCAGTAGGCTCTATTTCGATGTGACTGCAAAAAAGGGACGGCTCACACGGCCGTCCCTTTTCCTGTATCATAGTACGGTGCAGGTTCCGTGTTTGCTGTGCCGAAATACTGCAATGCTGTGCCATTTCTCACCGATCCAGGTTTCCGGCAGGTGTAGCCCCGTGTCGCACAGGCAGCAACCCGACATCTCAGACGTCTCTTTGAGGGTCCTCCGCGACCGGCCCGAGGAATGCGCCTACATCACAGTCACCGGACCACAAAAGATTGCCATTCTTGCTGCACTCATCATTCTGGCCGTTTTCGCCGCTCTCTGGGGATGCGAGGTGCTGGTGGTCCTCAACGGGGCGGCGATGGTTTTTTATGTGGTGCATTCTGTCTGGAAGTTCTGGCTGGTGTGGCGGTCGCTGGAGCACAAAGTTGAGCTCGCCTATTCGCCCGAGGAGCTCGCAGCACTCGACGAACAGACTCTGCCCACCTACACTATCCAGGTTCCGCTGTACCGGGAGGCGGAGGTCCTGCCGGTGCTCGTGGAGTGTCTCGACGGGCTCGATTATCCCAGGGAGAAAGTCACCGTCCAGCTTCTCATGGAAGAGGATGACGTGGAGACGATCGAGGCCTGCCGGTCGCTGGATTTGCCGCCACAGTTTGAGCCGATTGTTGTCCCCGACAGCGAGCCGAAAACGAAGCCGAAAGCGTGCAACTACGGCCTCTACCAGTCTGACAGCGATCTGCTGGTTATCTTCGATGCTGAAGATCGCCCCGAACCGGACCAGCTCAAAAAGGCGGTTGCGGCTTTTCGGGATCTGCCCGATGACATCACCATTCTGCAGGCGAAGCTCAACTTCTACAACCAGCGCCATAACCTGCTGACGAAGTGGTTTACTGGCGAATATTCAGTGTGGTTCGACCTGTTCCTGCCGGGACTGACCGCCGCGCGATCCCCCATTCCCCTGGGAGGGACCTCCAATCATTTCAAGGCCGACCATTTGAAAGAGCTCGGCGGATGGGATCCCTTTAATGTCACCGAGGATTGCGACCTGGGGATCCGGATGCACAAACACGGCCACCATGCGGCGATGATCGATTCGACGACCTGGGAGGAAGCAAACGGAGAGCTTTTCTCGTGGATCCGGCAGCGCTCGCGGTGGGTCAAGGGGTATCTGCAGACATGGCTGGTGCACATGCGCCGGCCGCTGCAGCTTTTTGGCCAGCTTGGTGCCAGAGGCTTTTTCAACTTTCAGATGACCATCGGCGGATCGCTGCTGTGCTTCTTGCTCAACCCGGTTTACTGGCTGATGACCGCACTGTGGTTCACCGTCCATCCTGCCTTCATCTCCCCCATCTTCCCGCCGGTGATACTTGCTCTGGGGACCTTCTGTCTGTTCATCGGCAACTTCGTGTTCGTATATCTGGCCGTGGCAGGCTGCGCCAACCGCGGATACTGGGACCTCGTGAAGCACTCCGTCCTGACGCCCGTGTACTGGCTGCTTATGAGCATCGGCGCATATAAGGCTGTTATCCAGCTTGTGCACAATCCTCACTACTGGGAGAAAACCGACCACGGGCAGTTTGGGGGGACAAGCCTCGATGAATAACCAAACATCCCCTGCAGGCCGGGAGCTGGAATGCTGGATCGCCTTTGCGCTGGCCGCCGCGATCGTGGTCATTGTCGGCATGCAGGCGGCGCCGCTGGTCAACTGGGACGGGCTTTCGGCGCTCGCTCATGCCTATGACGTGCTCTTTCGTGATGGCTCCGTCAATATCGCACTTCTGGGATTTGTGGAACCTCCCGCCTCCGTCATCTGCTATATCCCCCTGGTGGCCATAGCTCACCTGCTCGGCAATGTCGAGATTGCGGCGGTGATGTTTGGTGCGCTTTTCATGGGCATCGCGGCACTTTTAACAGCAAGGCTTCTGGTGCGAATGAGTCTGCCGCTTTACGCCCGTATCGTGCTGCTCGGTCTGCTGGTGCTGCATCCACTCACCCTGAGCTACGCCGCCCTGGGCTCGCCGGTCATTCTCCTGCTCGTCGCTGTTTTGGGAATCATGAAAAGTATCATGAGCTGGAGTGATGACGGACATCTCCGGGACCTCATCGGCTGCTCGCTGTATGCAGCCCTGGCGGTGTTGACACGCTACGAGATGGTCTTCGTGGTCATTGCCGCTGCGGGCTACATCGGGTCCCGCTCGTATCGCGGAGAGGCACCGTGGCAGAGAATAGAAGGCACGCTGATTACATTCCTGCTGCCGGTCGCCTACTTCAGCGCCCTGTGGATCGGGGCGAATTCCATCATCATGGGTGATGCGTGGTATTTCCTGAAACACACCTTCGGCGGCCCCGACATCTTCACGCAAAACACCTTCGTGGCCGTGGTTGTGCTGCCTCTGATTGCGTTTCCCTTCATCTACGCCCTCGCATATCACGAGGCCCGGCCTCCCGGTCCCGGACACGGCCCCGCCGCGGTGTCTCTTCTGGTGATGTCGGCAATCATACCCCCGCTGCTGATCCCCGGCGCCTACGCGAGTCTCGGTGATGGCAAAATCTGGCCCGCTCTGTGCAGTATCACCATCATGGCCGTGGGCGGAGGTGTCCTTCTCGCGGCGGCATTTTTGTCACAATACGCTCCCGGCGACACGAAGCTCACCCACAGGCTCCGGGGCACCGTCGTCGTCGCCATTCTCAGCGTGGGTCTGCTGGCGACCGTGCGGGTGGGAGGCATCGTCAGCCCACCGACGACACATATCGACACGCTGCGAGGCAATGTCGCGTTCGGGCAGGAGGCCTCGGCCGAGCGCGACCTTGGTGAGACCATCGCGGGGTACCTGGTCGGTCCGGGCCGGGAGGACAACCGCGCCGTCGTGGTCGGCTGGCCGGGCTTTGCGGTGGCTTTTTTCGCCCGCCAGCGCGTGTCACCGCTCCATCGCCCCCTCCCTGCCATTGAAGTGTATCCGGAAAGCCGGGTGTATCGAGAGCCCGTTGAGCGGTTACAGCCCGGCGACCTGCTCGTCATTTTAGAGGATGAAAGAGCCTGGGCGAGTGCGCTGGCTCCTGTCAGCATGACGAAACTGCCGCGGGAGTTGGGCTCATGGCAGGTATATCAGATCCGGACCTATTATTGGCTCGCTCCATGAAGGGAGACGCGGTGTCGGTCGAGAATATATATTGTTGCCTGCCGTGCCCGGAGCAACCTGTTCGACGGGACAACGCAGGGAATGTGAATGAAGGAGAAAATAATTGGAGGTGTCGTAGATGAGCATCAACTGGGGAGTGATCGGCGCCGGCGGAATCGCGGATCGGCGCACCATCCCGGAGGGAATACTTGGAGCCGACAACGCCGAGCTCGTCGCCGTCCAGGATGTTGATACCGACCGGCTTGAAGAGCTTGCAGAGAAATACGATGTGCCGACATACACCACGGAATATGACCTGTTGAACGATGATAACGTCGAAGCGGTCTATATCGCCACACCCAACCACCTGCATCACGACCAGGTGCTGGCGGCAGCAGAGGCGGGCATACACGTCCTGTGTGAAAAGCCGCTGGCCGTCACGCTCGAAGACTGTGAGGAGATGGTAGAGGCGTGTGCCAGCGCGGGTGTGAAGCTTGGTGTCAACTTCATGATGCGCTTCCACGCGTGCCACCGGGCCATCAAGGACATGATCGATAACGGCGATCTGGGGACTCTCGTCCTCGGCCGCGCCGAGCTGACCTGCTGGTATCCGCCCATACCCGGCGCTTTCCGGCAGGATCCGGCGATCGGTGGCGGTGGCGCATTCATGGATATGGGCAACCACTGTGTTGATCTTCTGGAGATGTTCTTCGGCCCCGTCCAGCGCGTGAGCTGTTTTACCGGTAACCTGGTGCAGGATTATCCCGCCGAAGACACTGCCGCAGCACTGCTGGAGTTTAAGAGCGGTGCGAAGGGCTTTGTGGACGCCCTCTTCAACGTTCCGGACGCCGCCTCCCGCCAGGCGCTGGAAGTGTACGGATCAAAGGGATCCGTCGTGACCTTCGGCACCATCGGCCAGGAATCCGGCGGCTCCATCAACGCCGCGGTGGAAAGTGGCGACAAGGGCTATGATGCCGAACAGACCCGCGAAGAAGAAATCGAGCAAACGATTGAGCCAGAGCCGGTAAACATCTACGCGGCTCACATTTCGGGCTTCGTTGACGCCATTGAAAACGATACTGAGCCCCCTATCCCGGGCGAGGAAGGCATCTGGAGCCACAGGGTCATGGAGGCCTGCTACGAGGCGGCGCGCACCGGAAAAACCGTGGAAGTTTAATAGGCCCGCCTCCGCACATCCGCCCCCGTGATGACCGGTGTTTGCGCCCGGTATCTGACAATTTCGCACGACGCAGGCGGGGCGCATTTGAAGTTGCACTCAGCCAACGCTGATTAAATGAACGCATGCGAAGGCGGTTTATCCGCCAAATCTGAAAGAAGAGGTGTATTGTAATGCCGACAGTTGTAACATTTGGAGAGATCATGCTTCGGCTCAAACCGCCGGAGTTCGAACGTTTCATCCAGGCCAAAGAGTTCGAGGCCACCTACGGCGGCGGTGAAGGGAATGTCGCCATAGCCCTGGCCAATTACGGGGTCAATGCGCGATTCGTCACAGCCATTCCGGACAACCCGATCGGAGACGCGTGTATCAATTCCGTCCGGCAGTACGGGGTGGACACCAGCCACATCGTACGCCAGGGCCCGCGCCTGGGGATCTACTTCCTGGAAGCCGGCGCAGTCCAGCGGCCCTCAAACGTCGTGTACGACCGAGCCAACTCGGCAATCTCGCAGATGGAGCCCGATGACGTGGACTGGGACGCTGCTTTTGACGGCGCCGACTGGTTCCACTGGACCGGCATCACCCCGGCTATCTCTGAAGGCGCCGCGGCATGTGTCGAGAAGGCCGTTAAAGTCGCCAAAGACAAAGGCCTCAAAATCTCCACGGACATGAACTACCGCAGCAAGCTGTGGCTGTGGGGCAAGCAGCCCGGAGAGGTCATGCCTGACCTGTTCGAATACACCGATGTCGCCGTGGGCAACGAGGAGGACGCCGACAAGATGT
>JAWODS010000013.1:0-7223 GCA_046483205.1 Armatimonadota bacterium
CCCGCATTCAATTCCGGTGCAAGACGAGCACTTTCCCCCCCGTAAAAGGAAAGCCTCAGGCGACTGCCGTCGCGCCATCCGTAAAACCCTTGCGCCAGGACCCTGGCAGTGATCATCAGTTCTTTATAGAGGCCGGAAATCGGCATACATCGCACGGAGCCGTGGGCTCGGAAGTCCGCGCTGATGGGGCGTGCCGCCATCAGCAGATTCTCCATTCCGCGGGCATACAGGCACCGGTACGGGATGTCATACCAGTCGCCCTCCGGAACACGCTCGCCGAGGATACCGGTGCCGGTGGGGTTGTGAATGTCGATTGAGAAACAGCCGTGGGCCACGGCGTCATCAAACTTCGCGGCCGTGGTGACATCATCGCCACGGAGCACATAATCGCCCATGATACGGCGGGATTCGCGAACACCGATTTGCGGAGCGATCCGCACGAGATCCGCATTCTCAAATCCGGGCAGGGTCTTCAAGAAAGCCACCATCTGCTCCACCTGCCGCCGCCCGATCAGCTCCGCCTCCGACAGAGAGTCAGCGTCAGTGGAGTCGTGGTTAAGAACCCTCGTGGTGTTATAGACGACCTCGCCAGTTCGAGTGCTCGGGATCGCGCGGTGTACGTCATCGCGGGGGTTGTCGATTTCGCCTGCAGCTTTCGCCGCGCGGTATCGCTCGTTGATTTCATCCTGTGGCGGCATCCGGTCTCTGTCCACATTGGCCATGCGGAAATATGTCGTCATGGGCTGGCAAAGGCCGTCTTCGGAGCGTCCTTTTTCGAACTCCGCCCCGACACGGGCCGCAAGGTCGCCGTCACCCGTGCAATCAACGAACACATCCGCCTCCACCGCACGCAGCCCGGACTTGTCGGCGACGATCCCCTGTATAACCCGATCTCCATCGGCAACTGCGTCCACAACGAAAGCATGAAACATGAGCCGGACGCCCGCCCCGGTCGTCAGGTCGTCGGCGACGATTTTCATGATGTCGGGATCAAAAGCGCGGCCGTTTTCGGTGTCACTGCGCCCGCCCTTCGCCGAGAGCGCCTGCAGGATCCGTTCAAACAGGCCTGCATTGACCTGCACGTGCTCGCGCCGGTAGGTCATGAAGGGGTTGACGAGACCGGCAGTGGCCATGCCGCCGAGGAAGCCGTATCGTTCGACGAGAACGACGTCGGCACCCTCCTCCGCCGCGGCAGTGGCAGCACAGATTCCGGCAGGTCCTCCCCCGAATACGGCCACGTCCGCTCTTGCTGCGACAGGCAGATCTGCAAATGTCGTGTCAGCCATGGTTCATCTCTCCCGGGGGATGAATGTTCAACGTTCTATTCGCGGCCTCCGAGAAGCTCATTGAGAGCCTCGCCGATGCGCTCCCGGCGCTCGGTGATGCTGGTTCCGGCGTGATCCGGGAGGTATTTGGTGTCGATATCTTCCGGCACGGACAGCAGCTTCCGGTACGGATGGTCATCCGGCGCTGCTGCATCCAGCAGGGCCATGTACTCGTAGTCCTCCATGCCCTCACGCAGGATCTCCAGGCGTATGGTGCTCCACGGTTCACCGTCCGGTCCGGGATAGACCATATTGCCGATACCGTTGTGATTGCCGTGCCCTGCAACGGTGAAATTGTCCCACATGACCTCCCCCGGCTGTGGATGGAAGCGTCCGCGGTTGTTTTCACCACGCCACGAGCTCATGATGTTCCAGTACAGCATCCCGTCGAGGTCGTGCTTCCAGGTCAGCCAGGGCATGCTGCGCGCCTCAGCGGCCGGACGGTCGAGATCGAAGAATGTTCCCACCGTGTACCACCACATCTGCTCGCCCCGCCCGTGGCGTACCGGGACATTTGCCGGATCCATCACGCCGACAATCGGGCACCAGATGTCCACATTGCCCTCGAAGCGCTCGGCGATATGCTGATGATAGACCAGCAGCCGCTGCATCCCGGGGAATCGTTCGTGAATGATGCTGCTGCGGCGATTAATCTCGTTGACAATGGAATCGCGGTTGGACGGCTCGTCGGCGAGATACACAATGGCTTTGTCGTACGCGTCATGTTCCGCAAGGACCGGATCCCATTCGGCCAGTACATCGAGAGACCGCTGGAAATATGCTTCCTTCGCGCGGTTGCCACCGCTGTAGATGTAGCGCATCACGAAGGTGTTCATTCCGCGGTCGAGGCAGTACTGAACATCCTCTTGTTCGGGAATCATGTTGCCGTACAGCGATGTCGGGTTCAGGCGGTGATCTAGCCAGAAATCGTAATAGCGGTATTTGTCCTCCTCCCAGTCCACATGCTCATCATACCAGGCCTCGATGAGCAGCTTCGGGAGGGTGAAGATATTGTCCAGCGCTATCTGCGTCGGCAGCACGAAATCCCAGACCGTCACCTCGAGCGGGATCGTCGTCGCCGGGCGGTTTGCGGGGTTGATGGTGATGGTCGATGAGTAGGTCCCGGCGGGCGCATTTTCCGGGATCTTCGCGGTGATCCACACCGGCTGTACCTCACCCGCGGGCAGATCGAAGCGGGCCATGGGGCTGAGACCGTCCGGCCACCAGCCGATGTGATGGGTTAGATACGGGGCCTGCTCGGTCTTTACGTAGCAGACAAGCTGACAATCAAGCGAGCCCTTCTCCAGTGTTGCCGGGCCCCGGAGGCGGTCCCATGACACCTCAACATCCTTCAGGTCCGCATCTACCGCACTGAGCGCGATCTGGCCGCTCTGCCACTCATTTTTCGCACAGCACAGCTCCAGGGTATCCTTCCCCTTCGGACAAATATCGCGAAATACCTTTTGCATTTCGCCGACTGTCTCAATCAGGTAGCCCGCCTCACCGGACCGCTGTCTGGCCTTTGCAAAGCTGACGGCGGCCTCGGCATCGTAGGTGCCCTGCAGGAGCACGTCCCACCTGTCCGCCATCTGCTGCCACTGCTTTTCGCTGATGGGCTCATCGGAGGCCAGAAGGTCGGCGAAATTGGCACACGTGTACGCACTGTCGGCGACCTGGATCTGATCCGTGATGTTCAGCGGAGCAGCGTCCTGTGCGATCCGCTGCATCCGCGGCCCCAGCCACCCGTACCTGTCGCCCCACTGCTCCGCAAGGCGGGGGATGCGGGTGGTGCCGTAGAGGCTGATGCGGTTGAGCACCGTCCAGTCAATATCTTCCAGTCCCAGCGATTCAAACTTCACAAAGCGAGCACTGAGGGGCTCCTTCAGAATCCGATACCAGTACTTGCTGTCCCCAAAATCTTCGACATCGATGATCTCATCCAGCGCATCCTGCGACACCCCGAAGCTGAGGCGGAAATGTTTGATACCCTTGTTTGCATAGCGCCGATCCAGCTCGATGGAGCGGATCTCCCGCTCCTGCCCGAGGTCGAGGATGAAGGAATTCGGCGGCGCCTGCGGGTATGACAGATGCTCACCATCACCGATCGCTCCACGCACATCATAGGGTGACGGATTGCAGCCCTCGGAGGTGAAGGCCACTGTGGTGCCGCTGTCAACGTGAGCATAATCGGTCGCTGTTTGTCCACCATCAGCGGGGACAGCGCAGCCAACGATCAAAAAAGCCAGAAAACTCAAAACTACGGGAAACAATCTCTGCATCGGTTTCACCCAAACTCGCAGTGGCAGAAAATTACTGTGCGTGTGAAAACATCAGTGGCGTAATAGCGCCCTCAATCCTTCGTCGGCCTGTCAGAACCTCACTCCAGCCTGACCCCGTACACCCGGGTGTGACCGTCCTCGAATACCGGCTCGGCGGCGACCTCTTCCGCCAGAGAGGGCTGTTTATCCTGCACCAGGATCCAGTCGATCTGATGCTGCCGCAGGAACTCCTGCTGCTTTTGTGGATCTGTATCGCTCCAGGCCTGCTGATACTCCTCGTGCCGCTCGTCCCAGATCTCCTGCTGGGCGAACTTATAGCTCATATCGCGGTTATCCAGCCATACCGAGGGCACGGCCAGCCCCGACACGTATCCCCAGTCGTGGCTGATGACATTTTCGTCACCGGGCCGATAATCCGGAGCGAGGAGTATCGTGTCCGCGGGATCGCTGTTTCGGTTGATGAACCTGATGGCCGCGACATCCGAAGCCGCCACTTTCAGCGTGGGTGACAGTATTTCGGCATCAAGCATGTAATGCGTGTACTCCCAGCAGCCCAGAACAAGAATGATACAGGCGGCAAGTATTCCGGCAGGCCGCCGGAGGGCGTGGCGTCTGTGATAGATGAATGAAGCAAAGGCGATGTTGGCAAAAAGCAGCGGTACCCACGCCAGCCGGAGCATATCGTAATCCGCATACTGGTAGCTCACCTGGCGAAAATCGACGAAGAGCACTGCCGCCGATGCCGCGACCACCATGCAGGCGGCGAGGCTGTACGTGGGTCTCTTCAGCCGCTGCCAGTTCCACCGGTGTGAGTCAAAGAAAAACAGAGCCCGCACCCACAGGCTGCCGAGGATGAAAACGGCCGCCGCGCAGGCGTACACGACGCCGTATCGCACAAGCTGCATGGCCGCCACCGGCGTCGAGGCGGAAAGCTGTTCTCCCATTGGTTCCTCCAGCAGCGGGAAAGCCCAGCTCATGGAGCGGATCACCGGCGAGGCGCCGATTGCCGACAGCAGGCTCCCCCCGGCTTCACCGGTGCCGCAGATGACCTTGAGCGTCACCAATGCGGCCACCGCTCCAAAAGCCAGCACCACTGCTGCCAGCGCGTCACGGCTGCTGAGGAGGCAATACACCAGCCATATCACGGCGCCGCCGATGACGGGCAGAGAAAACCACGGCCCAAAGCCGGTGAGACTTCCCAGCATCACCACCGCCAGGCCGCCGAGCAGCCACGAAAAACTCTTTGCGGTGCGGAATACAACATACAGGCCGGCGTACAGTGCGGGAAAAACGAATGAGAAGACCTCATTGCCGGCCCATACGAGGCTCGGGGAATGTGCAAATCGCTCGGCCATCAGCCACCGGGGATTGCCGAAACATGCGGTGATGACAACACCGACACCCGCGACGGCCGGTGATACATCAAAAAGGCGAAAGAGTGCGAAAATGGCGGCGGCCGAGACGGGGATTCCGAAAAGCCCGTACCACATGGCGACATGCTGGTAATGACCGGCGCTCAGGCCGCCCGCCGACAGCGTCGAGGCCATCGCACAGAATCGCAGCATTGAGGTGCCGTCAAGGGGGACACCGGACAGCCACGGCCATTCCAGCGAGCCATCCCACACCATCAGTTCCTTGACGATCCCCTGGCGGTACAAAAGATCCGGCCACAGGCGCCGGCAGGCCAGCGCACCGTCACCCGTCATCCACACCTGTCCCCCACCGATGACCCGCTGGATGACCAAGGCGATCACCATGCCGGCAAGCGCGATGATCATGGCACGGTGCGGGATGTCGGATTCGTCGTCGGCTCCCCGGAACGCCTGCCACAGGATTATGCCGACACCGGTGGCGACTGCACACCACACGACAATCGTCAGCGCGGCAGCGGCATTTGAAAGCAGCATGCTGTAGGCCACCCAGCCCAGCACCATTGCTCCGACGCCGCAGAAGATCCCGAGACGCTCGAACCAGCTTTTGAAGGAAATCCCCGCAGGCAGGCACAACAGCGCCCCGAGGCCGTAGGTGGCCAGGTAGGCGCTGATAATTGCGAGGGCAATATTGAGGGCGGGCGCTGGCTCCATCGGTCACTCCCTGTTGGGTCATCAATCGGTGGCCAGGCGGCTCAATTCGACCCTGTTATAGTGGTCGAAAGTCGCACTGAGTGTCAATAGATGCTATCATGGGCTCCAGCAGTGGCCCGGATGACACCCGAACAAAACAACCACAGCTATCATTGACAGATCAGTCTGCAATTCGTCTTTCCAGGTCCTGAAGCCTTCATTTCAAGTGGTCCGAAGACGTAGTGTGATTTTTCGAAAACGCCAGGCGACCCCATATTTGACATGCAGGGAGTGCACGTGATTTCTTTCGTCTCAAGCACACAGCGACGCAGGAGGAGTGGATGAAAGACGCAATGACCGTATCCGGCCTGTTGTCGATCGTCGTGCCCGCCTACAACGAGGCGGCCTACATAGGCACTGCCATCTCAGAGATCTCCGCATACCTTGATACCCGCAATATAGAGGGCGAGATCATCGTCGTGGACGACGGCAGCAGCGATAAGACGCAGCAGGCCTGCGAAGAAATTGGCGGTCAAAACTCCCGCGTGCGGTGCCTTGCGCACGATACCAACCAGGGCAAGGGCCAGGCGGTTCGCACGGGCGTGAAAGCCAGCCACGGAGATATTGTCCTGTTCACCGACGCCGACCTTTCAACACCGGTGGAGGAGATCGACGGGCTCCTGGCCGCATTCGACTCAGACTGCGACCTCGTCATTGGCTCCCGCCATCTGCCCGGTGCGGAGATTCGCACCCCCCAGCCATTCATGCGCCGCTTCATGGGCGACCGGTTTCGATGGCTCGCCCGCAGCGTGCTCAATCTCAAGGTCTCCGACATCACCTGTGGCTTTAAGGCATTCAGGGCCGATGCCGCGCGCGAGGTCTTTGAGCGCAGCACCATCAGCGGATGGGCCTTCGACGCCGAGCTGCTGGTCATCGCGAACGAGCTGGGCCTGAAAACCCGTGAGGTCCCCATCGTGTGGGAGGACTGCCGTGACAGCCGGGTGAGGCCTATCTCCAGCGCCATCGAAGCCCTGCGCCAGCTTTACGCCATCCGGCGCAGGATGCTTTCAGGGCACTATCGGTCCACCTGAGCTTCATTCCCCTGAAGCCAGCCATGTCTTCAGGCAGCTATTCCCCTATGGACGCATCCGGCACGAACGAGATCTTCCCACTGACCTGTACACCTGCGACAGTACGTTCGCCTGCGTCCGGCGCACATACAAACAGATCGGTGCTGTCTTCGCCCTCGATGGCCAGTGCGACAACGTCGTCATCACTGTCCAGCCGCCTGATGGTGCGGGCGGAGGCGCCAGGGTCTTTCGGCTCGATCAGCGAGATGTATTGGGCACCCTTTCCGGAACGGCGCACGACGACCATCGGGCACGGCTCGGGCGGCTTGCTGGCGATACCCGTGCCGAAATACAGCTCCGTGCCCTCGTCGCCGAGCATCGAGAGCACCACCTCGGTGTCTTCGAGGGCGAAGGTGGCCGACCAGTCACCATCTGTCGATGCGTGCGATATGTCTGTGAAGTGCTGATAGCCGTCTTCCTCGGCGA
>JAWODS010000106.1:0-8088 GCA_046483205.1 Armatimonadota bacterium
ACTGCCTTCGTCCCGCGCATACGCCCCGCCCTGGAGCTGGCTGGAGGGATCAAAATGACATTCATAGGCCACATACAGCCGCTCGTCGGTGTAAGTGACCAGCACCGTCGTCTCATGTTCGGAAAGATCATCGGCGCCGATGGGAATGAGACCCGTAAAGCCCGCCGCGTCATCCCACGCCGGGTCCTCCAGTACTCCATCCACCGCCGGGGGATGGCCGGTTTGAGCGACGGCCAGTAACGGTCTTTCGAATGTATCCGGGGTCTCCTGCGCAACACAGATTGCAGCAGTGAGAAGCGAAAGGAGCGCGGCCGCAAACAGACACGATATCCTCAATCGATTGCACATTGCTTCTGGGTGCTCTCCTTTGTAACAGTGGTGGTACTGCGGAGTCGGCGTGGCAGGGCATGTAACGCGCAAAAGAGTCATCCAGTCGGCCATACTATATGTGGCAACGCAGAGGCTTCCGAGCAGGGCACTTATAGCCAGTGCGCAGTCAAAAAAACAGGTGTCCGGCACAGAGCGTGCTGATTATCGGTGCCGGACACCGGCTTATGTCATCGCGCAGCTCCTGTATAGGTGTTTGAAGACTTAGAGCTGTCAGTCAGTGGCCGCGGCATACCAGAAGATGGAGCTCTCCCCGGCGGGGGGGACATCTCTGGCCGAAATCCACTTGGCATGACCGTCAATGTACGTGCAGTTCGCCCCACCATTGTGTCGTGCCGCAACTTTGCCCCGGTTGGAGCTGTGGGTGCCGAAGGGATCCATTTGTACGTAGTAGTGACCGGCATAGTCCATGTTATCGGGGTCTGAGGGATGTGCCCGCGCGCTATCGGCGAATATCATCGTCTCCGAAGGGCGATTGCACTGGGCCAGCCCCAGATGGTGGCCACTCCATGTGGTGTGATAATACAGCGACCAGACATTACCTCCGATACTCAGGCTGTACGACGAGCTTCCATCAAAGCGGTGTTGAGAGCTCGGACAGGTGAAAAGCTGCTCGTTCTGTACATACGGCATGAGCAGAAACGGCCAGGTTCGGTACCCGGCGTCGAGAAGTAATGTTTCATCGTAATCCTGGACATACATCTGGAATGCGTTGCCCATTTGCTTGAGATTGCTGAGACACGACGTCTGACGGGCCTTCTCGCGAGCCCGGGCGAAGACCGGGAAAAGTATCGCAGCCAGGATCGCGATGATGGCGATGACCACCAGCAATTCGATGAGTGTGAAGCCCTTTCTTGCATGCATCTTATCCACCTCTGGATTAGGATGTGATGGACGCCGGTCTGTTTCGTGACAGCCGACGTCATACGATAGACACCTCACTCACCGCTGGTGTAGTGAGGCTTATGTCATCGGCGCTGGCCCTGTGGAGGCGCGTTCGACGAGATCGTATTTCACGATCTCTCGCTTCCAGTCAGAACCATCACCGTTGAACCTGTCAGCGAGGAACTCTTTTGTCATTTCAGCAAGTTGCACGACCGGTTCTTCCATAGTGGAGAGGGGAACCGGCAGGTACTCTGTCCATGGTTCGCCATGAAATCCAATGACCGAAACGTCGTTCGGCACATGCAGCCCACGCCGTTGAAGAGTGCCCATTGCCCCCAGGGCGACCATGTCGGAGGAACACAGTAGCGCGGTGATTGTTGGTTCTCTGTCAAGCAGCCGTCCGGTGGCGCGTCTGGCTGCGGCCGGAAACTCTGAGTCTCTTCTACCCCCCACCGCAGTATCAGAAACATCAAGTTTTTCAACGAAGCGCTCGTTGATCCTGTGTTGTGTGAGGACCTCGTGATATCCCTCAAGTCGGCCCTGGTGGCCCTCATGTACCAGCAATCCGATCCGGCGGTGCCCCAGCGACAGCAGGTAATCCATCGCTCTTTGTGCGCCCTGCGTTCTGTCGAGATGAAGTTCATCACAGGGCACATCCGGGGGCAGCACTGTTTTGAAATCCGCCAGGACGACATGTATCCCGTCTTCGTGAAGCGCAGTGCAAATGTCGGTCATTTCTTCCAATGGAATGGGAGGATACTGGAAAACCACGGCCTCAGGTGCGCCCCACAACAGTGCATCGATGCTGGCGTCAACATCATCATCCTTGATGCCACCGGTGACCATGACATCACGATCCATCCCGCTGAGGGCCTCAAGGAGTGTGGCGCCTTTGATGTTAGAAATATAGTCCGTCCATGGCCGATGAGCGATCTTGATAAGGGGAGCCTTTGCACCGACGAGTGCCCGGGCGTGGGGGTTGGGACGGTATCCAAGGTCATTCGCGATTTGCACGATTTTGTCCCGCGTGGCATCGCTGATGACAGAATCCGGGGCCCCGCGAAGGACCACGGAAACGGTGTTTATGGAAACATTCGCCTTCTCTGCGATTTCCCGCTGAGTGACAGCCATCGAAACACCGTCCCGATGAGAACTGAAGGTGTCCAAAAGCAGGTTGCAACGTTAATACATTAACGATAATTCAAGCAATTAACGATGTCAAGTCTTTTTTCCTTCCAATCCACAGGTCGAGGAAACGGATTGAGTATCCTATTTCGGAGGCAGGTCGCAAAAATCGATGAATCCCCGCCTGTCTGGAGGTCGAGCGAGGGTATAACCGCTTATGAATTATGGCAGCTAACATGCTCCCAGACCCGTTCTGCCGAGGTCCTACCGGTCGCATATTCATTTGCTGTCGTGACCTTGACGCCGCGGCCGGCGGTTTGTATGGTCAGGTCAACAGATGCGGGGATGACAGCTACGTTGATCCGCACGAATCGGCCACACGTCTGGGTCACATATGGGAGGGTCGTCGTGATGAAAGGTGAGGCAGTGAATTGGCGCGCCTCGGGCGAGGCTGGGGCAGTGGCTGCCGGAGGAAGTGAGGCGGTCGCGGCCGGTGCAAGTATGCTTGAGCAGGATGGCAATGCAGCCGATGCAGCAGTCGCGACGCTTTTTGCCCTCATGGTGACGGATTACGGTGCATTTGCCTCCGGCGGTGAGATCCCCGTTATCCATTACGATGCCAGCCGCGAGAAAACGGAAGTTCTCTGCGGGGCGGGCGGGGCGCCATTGGATCAGACGGCCATCGACTGGTATTACGCCCACCAAATCCCCGATCAGGGCAGCTATCAAGCCATGCCGGTACCGGGTGCCGTCCACTTGTGCCTGACACTGCTGGAGCTGAGAGGGACAAAGAGCTTCGCGGAAGTGCTCGCCCCGACGCTGGCTCTGCTGGATGCTGAGGAGGAATGGTGGCATCCGAGGCTGGCAGCGACATTCCGCAGGATGGTCGATGCCGGTCAGGGCACCTCAGGCAGTCGAGAGGAGAAGGTGCGGGCGGCCCGCGACCGTTTCTACAGGGGCGACATCGCTGATGGTCTGGTGGCCTGGTATAAGGATGTGGGTTCTTTCCTGCGCAAGCGCGATCTGAGACGGCATGTGACCACCATCGAGGAGCCGGTCTCAATTCGCTACCGGGATTATACCGTGCACAAATGCAGCACCTGGACTCAGGGGCCGGTGCTGTGTCAGGTTCTGAGGCTTCTGGAAGGGTACGACTTACAGAGCCTGGACCACCTTTCGGCAGACTACATTCATCTGCTGACCGAGGCCATGAAGCTGGCCTATGCGGACCGGGATGAATACTATGGCGATCCGGCCTTCGCTGACGTTCCCCTGGCCGCACTTGTGTCGGAGGAATACGCTGCCGTCCGCCGGGAGTTATTGGATATGCAGCAGGCCTCCTGGCAGCGTCGCGTGGGTAACCCGCGCAATATGGAACCGCTGGTTGATGCCTATCGGCCGGATCGGGATTCCGAGCCTCACCCCAACTCAGATACAACGACCTGCGTGGTCGCCGATCGGTGGGGAAACGTGGTGTCAGCCACACCGAGCTGCAACCTGCTGACAAATGAACCTGATCCAAAAACCGGCGTGACCCAGGGTAATAGAGTGAGAAGCCTCAATACCACGCCCGCGCATCCCAACCGTGTACAGGCCGGAAAACGACCGCGCATCACCCTGACCCCCACAATGGTCACTCGCGATGGCAAACCGGTCCTGTCCATCAGCGTGGCCGGCGGTGATCTGCAGGATCAGACGACTCTGAACATACTCCTCAATCATATCGAGTTCGGCATGATGCCCGATGAGGCGGTCACTCAGCCGCGCTTCAATACCGACCACATGCAGGACTCCTTTGATGCCGATCCGGACCGAGACCAGGCCTTCAAGGCCCCGGGCAGCCTCCGGGTCAACTCCGAGGTTCCCGACGTGGTCCGGGCCGAATTACAAAAGCGCGGTCATGATCTTTCGACCACCTCCGAGCCCATCGCCAGTCCCGTTATGCTCCACATCGACCCGCAGACAGGCACCATCCATGCGGCCGGAGACCCCAAAGCAGGCCGCCATGCGGCTGCCTTATGAGCGTGGACACTACCGGATCGAGCTTCAGCGGTCGTCCGGAATCTCATGAAGGAAGTGGTAGCGGATTACGATTATCCCCGGTGTCGGCTTCCTGAGAACTGTCGCCGGGGGCCGGATCATGCGACTGAAGTCCGAAGCTTAACAGGTTATTGATCGGCGACGCTTTGGGCCGTCCTGGATACTCCGATTCACTTCATTGAACACTGAATCTACGCCATCAGGGCTCCAGCGGCGGATTATACGCCAAGTGGGGCGTCTTCGAGAGTGTGTCTTTCACAACTCTGCATCTGCAGTTAGCAGTCCACGACCGCGAAACACAAAAGGACCCTTCCGTAGGGACGATCCATGCTGGTTCAAATTAAATTGCCGCCAGCGTGTCCTCGAGTTACAAGCCTCGCGATTAACAGCTGCGTACTGGCGCATTGAACTGCGTGAAACACCCGCTCAGCTGGAGCCTGAATTTCCACGCAGAATGGGCTGTGTGAGTTCGAAAACCACATGCATCTGAAACGCTGGAGAGTATGTGATAGTACGTATTGAGTAAACCCTGGAAATGATATTGTATGCGTCTCGCGGATAATGTAAAGTTATATGGATTAAAGCGCAGTACATATAGAACGGGTGTTGAGAGGGGCTGGTGAAGATGCGCCGAGTCTGCGTGGTGCTGGCGTTTTTGATAGGCGTATGCCTCGCTGCCGTGCCGGGCGAGCCCATGATTGATGATGTCCCGCTGACACAGGTCACTGCCGACCTCGAATCGGGAGATCCGCAACGCCAGGCGAAGGCGCTGTCGCTGGTGAAAGAGGCCGGCCCGGAGGCTGCCTCCGTCATCCCCGCTGTGACCAGGCTCCTCGATGCGCCCTCCCCGGATCTGCGGAAGCAGAGTGCTTTGACACTGTCAATGCTCGGAGAGGCAAGTGCCCCCGTCCTGGCAAAGCTTCGCAAGGTGATCGCCAATGACCCCGACGAAAAAGTGCGAGAGATGGCATGGTTCGCCCACTCTTCGCTGGCGGGATTCGAAGCAACTCCACCGATGGGCGATGCTGGGCGACCAGACAGTGTCCTCCGGGAGAATCCACCCCCCGCCGGAGGCCAGGCCGCATTTGACAGCATTTTCGCGGAGGCTCAGCGAGACAGCCGGGAGACCACCTGGCCGCAGGCTGATCCGGGTGTCACCGACTTCCTGCAGCCGCTGCGGAATCACCAGGCGAAGCTGACGGCCATCTCAAATCGGCTGGATGACCTCGCGCCCAGGAGACCCTCCGATGAGGAAAAGGCGCGGCAGTGGACGCAACAGTTGAAGAGCGCCGGACAGGATCTCATCACCGAGAGCAGGGCGTTCAGGACCACCCTGAATCAGTTCATCACCTCCCCGAAAAGGCGCGGGCTGACAGAGGAATTCGATCTCATCCAGGAGTGTTTCGAGGCCACCGACGGGGCCGCCATGGCCGTCAGCACCAGAAGCAACTTCGACGTGCAGGGCTACGCCCTGGACCGTAACCTCCGCCAGCAGGCGGCCGGAATGCGCAACAAGGTCGTTGCGATTCTTGCCGAGGAGGTTGACCACCGCTTGGAGGCAGAAGGGTTTTTCGTCCTGCTGGCCACCGAGGGTATCGCGTCCGTCAAAAACGAGGCGGTCGCCCGCCTGCGCACCGACGTGGAAGACTCGATCGATGAAATTACCGAGCGCGAGCTTGGCATTCCCTTCCACGACGAGCGATCTTTCAGCAGCGCCGTTCAGCACAAGCTTCGCTCCCTTGTCCGTGGGAAGATCCACCAGCTTCTGTTTAAGATCACGAGCAATGAGATCATTGTGGAGATCCTCGGCGCGCCGATCATACGCTGGCTGGAAACGGACCTGTGGCCAAAGCTGAAGGAGGCTTTTCGGAACAAGGGGGATCTCCAGTTCCGCACTGAACGCTCCATGGCATCGCTGATACGGGCGAAGGACCGTCTCTGGGCGCTCCCGCCGGATGCCACACTGGATGCCATTCAGGCGGCCCGGCGGAATGCTGCGGGTGCAATGAATGCCACGAGGTACCTTGTCGGTGACCTGCAGCGTGCAAATCGCACCGATCTGTATCAGCAGCTCAAGTGGGCCGCAGAGGACCTTGCGTGGGTCATAGACACCACCGCACACCGCTTTCTCCTGGACAAAGCCGGGGAGATTGAGAAACTGGAGGCCGATGAGGAGACGTATCGCGCCCTGATCGCGATGGTGGATGCAATGGTGCGGGACATCGAGATGCCCACACAGGTAGCAGAAGGCTGGGGGCAACAGGTCGGTGGGGAAAGTGGCGGAGCTGGCTTCATGCGATGGCTGCAACCTGTCGAAGACCCGGAGCTGGCTGAACGGATCTCGCGCGGGATGGGAGCAAACGACCGTGGGGGCGACGAGCCCGGCAACGATCCGCTGCTGGAGCGAATCATCGGCACGTATGACGGACGTAATGAACTCCCCGTCAACGACACCATTGTGGTCGTGCTGTCGGGCACACCGGACGGTCAACTGAGCTGGAAGATGACCCAAACCAGCCGCACCGAAGGACTGAGGACCCGTTCGGGCGTGATGTCCAACACGGGTGAAACGTGGGAGGGGTACCTGATTTTTGGTGGCAACTTCGATGTCCAGGGGCTCGATGATCCGGGCTGGGCGGAAATCAAGATCCCGGCGAATGAGGACAGCCAGCGCGGCCTGCTGCTGGACATATGGAACCACGGCAGGCCGAGTTCGCAGCGCGGTGCATGGCGCATATATCTAAAGAAACAACAATAGCACCACGACGTCGGGCGGTGCTCACTCCACCGACCTTGCCCCCGAAAACGGGTCCAGATGCTCGGTTAGAATAAGCGGCATTCTGACCGGTGAAGGGCATAGTATCATGCCAGGGAAGGCTCACACCACGCAACAGATAATCAACAGGCTCAGGCAGGCCAAAGTGGAGATTGCTAACAGGACGAACATTGGCTTGGTCAGTCAGTCGCGAACTGTGCAGCGATGCAAGCCCATGGGAGGATGATTGGCGAGGCTGCGAGACACAGTTTTCTCGCGCAGGGGGGGATATCGCTGATGTGAGCATTACGGGTCAAAATGATGCACGCGAATGAAGGCCGCCACATGAACGACAGTGGAGATTGCTATCGATACTATCAGGGCTATTCTTATAAGGTCATAATGAACTGATACAAATGAACACGATCAGCATCATGAATGCAGAACAGGCGGTTTTACGACCTGGCTTGATGGCCGGCACAAATGTTCCGTATGTGTTTAGCGTCATGAAGGGGAGGAAGAGAAGACGATAATTGGAGTGCTGGATCAACCTTGAAAAATCCGTGGCTCAGGTGGAAATTGATGTGGTTACTGTCGTTGTCAATTGTCACCCTGGATTTGGCGACTTCGTCCTGCCAAGGCCAGGGCCGAGTCACGGGGATGTTTGATTGTCGTATATCAGACTCCAAAGGCTCTGTGAGCCACGGGAGGAGTTTTGTCTATCGGGTCAGGGAACCGTCTCAGAGCCGACCAGACTTCTCCGTAGAACATTGGTCTCGTCACGCTAAACAGGTACCATGATTTTGAACCTCCCCTTCCCGGGCCCGTCTCCTTCATATAGTGCGATCCATGCGCAATTCACGGTGATCCATGGATACTCAGTTGAAGGATGACAC
>JAWODS010000267.1:0-9056 GCA_046483205.1 Armatimonadota bacterium
GGCCGCATTCAACTGATTTGAACACGCCCTGGCGCCCGCGGTATTTCTGGGGAAGGTCATGGGTGTCGGCGAGGATCTCAACGACGTCACCGGTGTCTCCACCACGTTCGCTCCCACTCGAGGAGACCGGCGACATCTCAAAGCAGCGGTGGTCACCGAGGTCGATGACCCTCACAACGTCGCGGAAATAGGGGAGACTGTATCCCGCACCGTGGGGGATGATGTTGGCGTTGTGGAGCGCATGCAGGGCATTCATCGCGACCGCCCGGTCGTAAAACCCCAGTCGCTGTATCGTCTGATCGGAAAGATTCGGCATCCCTTCGAAGAGATAGCCCGGGAGATCGCTGCGGATCATGATGGGCAGATAATCGGCCGTCTCATCGAGGGAATTGTGACATCCCAGATAGACGGTATTGAGACTCATCATCCCCTGGTGTGTTGCATTTGAGATAAGTTGAAAATCGCCGAAGAGAGCTTCTGCCGCCGCCATTCTGCGCTTTTTGGCAAACTGCTCGGCGCGCCTGGAGAAGTTGTAGAACTCAACTGCATCATCATCCACCAGCACATGCAGTGGGCCGAAGGGAGTGGCGATGGATCGGGCGCGGTCTGCAAGTGTGGGCGACTGGTCCCAGTACAGCCCCGGTCCGTAGGGGTTTTCACCTTTAAGCTCCGGTGCGGCCGAGTGGAGCACGAAGGCGTACGGAGCAAACTCAACATCAGGGGCCGTCGGTTCCAGGGTGCACAAATCGATGAAGTGATTCCCTTTGTGAAAGTCCCATTCGACCTCAATGCCGTCCACCTGTACGGACGTGTGATACAGCTCGTGCAGATCGGAGAGCAGGGCATCAACGTCCGGGAGTGTCTCCACGCTTCCCACCAGCATCCCGCAGGCGTTCGGCTTGGTGTCCAGAGCGATAACGGGACGGTCGCCGGAACCCCACTGCAGCTTTCCACCGTAGCCGAAGCCGGCATTCCACCGCGCTGAATTGCGCGTAATGGTCATGTCCGGGGAGCCGATAAACAGGGCGTCGGGCTCGTAGCCGAGCTGCTCGAGCATGACGTTCAGCTTTGCGATACCAAAAGCCATGTTGGCAACACAAAGCTGGGCGGCCGCGTCATCCAGCCCCAGCGAGAATATCCGTTTTTTGGCCGTTTCAATACGTGTTTGCCGGTCCATATCAGTAAAAATCCATTTCTTGCGCAAATATTGAAAATAGCCCTTCCTTTTCGGGTAGTATAACACAGGGCGGACAAAAAATCCGCCATCGGGCCCTGACAGTAAGCAGGTGTTTTCTATGCGGACAAAACGGTTATCAATCATGCCGATGTTTCAGGTTCTCTTCCCGGGTATGCCGATGCCTCTGGACCTGTGGGAAGATAGATATATCAAGCTCGCACGGCAGTGCAGCGAAACAGACACGGAGTTCGGAATTGTACTGATTGAAGAGGGAAAAGAAGTCGGTGGACCGGTGAAGACGACCTACAAGATCGGGACGACCGCACGCGTCGCTCACACCAGGGAGATGGATGATCACACCGCCGCGCTGGTGGTGGGCCAGGAGAAATTCCGCATCGTTGATATTGTGAAGACGCAGCCAGTCATGCAGGCGGCTGTCGAAATGGTTCCGGATATGCAGGAAATATCGGTGTCAGCGGAATTTGTGGAGGATACCTGTGCCGAATTTGGGGAATACATGACTATGATGCTGAAGCTGGTGGGGTTTCCGGATATCGATATTGAAATCCCCGACGATCCCAATCGGCTTTCGTATATGATCGCGGCCCATCTGCGCTGTGGGGCGAAGGTGCGGCAGGAACTTCTGGAGATGGATGATCCACGAAAACGCCTGGGGCGGAGCAGGGAACTGATGCAGGAGGCCCGTGATGAATACCGGGTTATACTGGCCGCCAGAGAGGAGGCCCCCGACGAGCTGTTAGATGGCGGCATTTTTTCAAACAACTAAATGAAGCAGTCCGCTATCGGTCAATGTCTCTGTGGTGAAACGGTCTGACCTGCGGAACGGAAAAAGTTCGGACTATACACCGGCGCGGATCTGTTGTATCATGCTTCATCGGGTTGTCACGGCACCGCAAAATTGGTACTATATATAAGCAGTCTTATTGCAGGAATGGAGGGAACCACGGTTGAGGGCAAACACGAACCATTCACTCGAGAAGTTTAAGGGTGAATTGGACGATATTGTATCGAAATACAGGCATCCCGAAGAGCGGCGTATTGGGTACGGGAATCTGCGACACGAATATTCCGAGTGGGAAAAGGATGACGCCAGGAGCGTCAATATTGCCGTCATCTACGAGACCCCCGGTGGATCCACCACCCAGATTAACGTCACCTATGATAAGAAGGATGGGACGTACACGTATCTCGACAGGGACCTGGAAAATCAGGTAACTACTGACGATTACGAAGAAGTCCTCGAGACCATCAAAGAGGAAGTCCAGAAGATTCCCGCGAAACGTGCCGAACAGTTGATCAATCAGATCAACAGCTGGATTGACATGGGAAAAGGCCGCCACGAGATCTTCAGCGAGCTCAACAAGCTGCTTCAAACCGAGTTTTTGGGCGGCCGCATCACCACCACCGAGCTCAAAGAGGGTATTCAGCATGTGGTGGAAATGCACAGCAGCAACACCAGCGCCCAGGCGTAACTTGCGATTATCCTTTATCTATCGAGAGCTGCCCGTTTTTGGGCAGCTTTTTTTTTGAGCCTGACTTTCGTCGTCACTGCGCCAAAAGGCCCTGCCGTACGTACGCTTTCAGCCTGTTGAATTTGCTCACAAAATCTCGTGTCACAATCGCCCCGTCACTGAGCCATCGCCCCCGGTCATCCATCGACTCCATGATTTCGCGCACAGCGCCCGCCTGAGACTGCACGTACGCCGCGGCCGCGTCGGGGTCGGCTTCGGCCTTACGAGCGTTGTAGTACTGCTGTGCTCCCTGCTTTCGCGCCTCGCGGTACATTGCTATCGAGCCGGAGATACCGTATTCGCCCTGGAAGCTGTAGTGGGTGGGGAGGTCGTCGTCGGTATAGACCAGCTCGTAGTCTGTGGTGAAATACAGCGGCCTGTTGGAGCCGATTTCCACGAATCTCGGCCACAGATTGTCGCCGATGCTGCAGCTTTGGAGCCACTCGATCGCGGGGGGAATCGGCTGCAGAAACCGCTCGTATCCGGTGCGGACGTACAGCGTCACCAGGGTGCGGATATTGCGGCTGGTCACGGCCGGACACCATGCCTTCGGCTCAAACTTCCGCGCCGGGGCGGGCTGCATGTCGTGATTGTACTGCTGCGCCCAGCCCGCCTGCGGGGGCTCTCCCTGTGAGGCGATGATGAAGTCACCGGCGTCCAGGGCGCTCTGCAGGTACCGCTCATCACCGTAGATGTCCCACGCCTCCAGCATCACGGCGATACAGTCGTTGATGGCGTTGTCATTGAAGGTGTAATAGCGGTCGTAATGCTCCTCCCAGTACGGATATCTTTGTGGCCATGCTCCGTTGTCGAACTGTGCCTGCAGCATGTAGTCCAGCCCCGCCATCGCCGCCTCGTGATACGGGTCCTCAAATCCGACGGCCCGGTCCACGCGCATGAACAGCCGCATCGCCGACTGGGTGGTATTGTCATCAAAGATACCCTGATTGTGGCGGCTCTCCGTATCCAGATTCGCGCGGCCCTCCATGTGCCGGTAATAGAGCTTCCGGGGCCCCTGTTCGCTGAAGTCTATATGATAGTACCAGCCACCACATTCGAGCTGCCCCCACACCAGCGCATCGGCCGCCTTTTTCGCAAGCTGCAGAAAGTAGGTGTCACCACTCGCCTCATAGGCCTCCAGATAGGCCATTCCCATCATCGGGGTGCCGCTTTGCACCCACACCTGCTGGTCCGTGGCCTTGCCCTCCCCCCAGCGCTGCTTCAGATCGGCGGTGTATCGCCAGAGATACCCGCCCCGTGTGGCCACATTTTCGTCCATGTACTGCGCCGCCCGCTTCATCGCCGCGATGACGTCGGTGACCGGGACGGGCTCGGCGAGGGCGGCTGTGACGATGAAAAACACACCGGTGATGACCATTATGCGTCGCATCGTTGGTCGCTCCCATAAACGGAATCGGCTTCCTATGCACTCTTGGACACCCGCGTGCGAAAACCTTCCAGCCGCTTCGCGATCCCTCGGGTGCTGTGACGGAGGATTGCCGCCGGGCACGCCGAAAACTATTGTCACATGAAATCCTGTACGGAAAGGTTGTCATGATGACCTGGTGGCCTGAAGACGAAGCGGGGGTTAATGCTCCCCGAGGCGGCGAATACGAGTACGTCAAAGAGGTTCTGGATTACGGCTGGCACAACACCCGCAGCCCCGGCTTCAATATGCGCCTGGAGGAGGCCTTTGCAGAGCGGTACGAGGTGAAATACGGCATCGCCCACAACTCCGGCACCTCCACGATGCACACGGCGCTGATGGCCGCGGGGATCGGGCCGGGTGATGAGGTCATCGTGCCACCGATCACCGCAGTGGCCACCGCGTTCGTGGTGCTGCACCAGAATGCGGTGCCCGTTTTTGCGGATATTGATGAGGACACCTTCGAGATCGATCCCGCCTCCATCCGCGAGCATATCACCGAACACACCCGTGCTATCATCCCGGTCGCCCTGTACGGTCTGGCGCCGGACATGGACGAGATTATGGATATCGCTGATGAATATGATCTCGTGGTCATCGAGGACTGCGCGCAGGCGTTTTTGAGTGAATACAAAGGACAGCTTGCGGGGACCTTCGGCGATGCGGCGAGCTTCAGCTTCCAGGGCTCCAAGCACATGACCTGCGGCGACGGCGGCCTCACCATCACCGACGACCCCGATATGGCGAAGGGGGTACGGTGGGGGATGTCGTTTGCGTATTCGTCGCTGGAGGCGGCGTCATCACCGAGCGCCTCGCCGCCGAAGGAGGTGCGGATGGACCCGGGGTTCGCCCGTCACCTGGCGCTGGGATGGAACTACCGGCTGCCGGAGCTGGCGGCCGCGGCGGCACTGGCACAGCTTGAGCGCCTCGATAGTCTGGTAAGCTGGCGGAGGGCCTGTGCGGACGGCTACGCGGAGGTTATCGAGGGGTGTGACTGGCTCACTCCGCAGAAGATCCCCTACCATGCCCGCCACAGCTACTGGTGCTACACCGTGCGGCTGGATCACGAGGAGCTGACGTGGCACGACCTGCGTGATGCCATCGTTCAGTTCGGCGGCGACCAGGTGTACGGCTCATGGCGGCCACTTTACCTGGAGCCGGCCTTCGAATACGAGCGGTTCTACGGACGCGGCTGCCCGAATCACTGCCCGCTGTATGAAGGCGAATCACAGGCTTTCGAACCGGGGCTGTGTCCGGTGACCGAGCGCGTGCAGCCGAGACTGTTTCAGTTCCGCACCAACTACCCCAGAGACCGTGCCGAGCGGCAGTTCGACGCCCTCGCAAAAGCCATCGAGCACTTCGATGGGTGAAAATCAGTCGCTGTTGCGCTTGCCCTTTTGCTTGCGGGGGGCTCTTTTGAAGGTGTCGGTTCCTGTTTTGGGGTATTCAAGTTCCTTGCCTTCGAGGAGCTCTTCGATGGTCAATATCTGGATTTTCGGGACCTTCGGCAGAAGGCTCGGTGGATCGTAAAAGCCTGCTTCTGCGGCCTCTTCAATCATTGGCTGGGTGGGTTCCTGGAGGGTGATAAATGCTGCCATCTCAGCACCTTCGCGCTCCATGACCCCGCGGAGATCGCCTATCTGGTTTCTGGTAATGTTGCCACTTTTGATCTGCACGATAATACGTCGCCGGTCGCCGTTGTCATCATCGAAAAAGTAGATATTCCCGTCAATGCCCTTGTCGGCGCCTCTTTTTTCGTCACCCTCGGGGCTCGCTCCCACCAGCCCAAGCGCCCAATACTCGAACTGGTACCGGTTTTCCTCGGCAAGCGCCCTTGCACTGTCAACATCCTCCGGCTCACCAATGACCTCGTAGGGCTCGAGCTCATGCTCAAAGGTGTCCTCGAGGCGCGTGCGCATGAGACTGACTGCGAGGTGGGTGATGTCAATCCCTATCCAGCGGCGGTGCAGTCGTTCGGCCACAGTGATCGTCGTGCCACAGCCACAGAACGGGTCGAGCACAAGGTCACCCTCATTTGAAGAGGCCGAAATGATTCGTTCAAGCAATGCTTCAGGTTTCTGGGTGGGATAGCCAAGACGCTCAGAGTGGCTGCCATGTAAGTGTTCGATATCGTCCCATATATCGGTCACGGGCGCCCCCGACATCTCATCGAGATAGCGCTTATACCGAGCAACTTCACCATTCTCAGGTATGACAACACGCCCCTCTTCCCAAGCTTCGGTCATCCGTTCTTTTGTCCATCTCCACACTCGCACCACACCGCTCCCCGGGGGGAACTCATACGTGAGATTTGGGCGATCAGTATTCGGATTGGCGAGGTTATCCAGAGCGTACCTGCGCCCGGTATCATCTTCGACATATTTGTAGAACTTTTCCACATAATCAGGGTCGTGCGGGCGATATTGCTGCTCAAATTCAGCGTCGCCAGATTTCACATAAAACAATATGACATCATGAGTCGTGGGGAAGCGAGTATAAGCATGGCCCTTTGGTTGAGTGCGCTGCCATATAATCTCATTTCGAAAGCACATCGGTGAGAAGATGGCGTCCATCACAATCTTCAGATAATGGCTTGCTGTGGGGTCGCAATGGAGATATATGCTTCCGGTTGGTTTGAGGATCCGGCGGAGTTCTTTGAGCCGAATGGCCATCATGGTCAGATATGCCATCATGTCATTGGTGCCCAGAAAATCGTGTAAAGCACACACGACATCACCGATTTTTCCGCCTGCCGTGACGACCTCCTCGTACGCCTCGCGTGTGGTGATGTCCCAGTGCCAGGTGTCATCGAAGGCGGCGATCTGGGCCGCTGAATCCGTGCCATTTTTCTCCGCAAAAAGCACATTGTACGTCGCGTTTGAGTTAAACGGCGGATCGAGATAGATGAGCTCAACCGACTCGTCATCAATGTGCTGACGCAAAATTGGCAGGTTGTCGCCAAAATACAGCCTGTTTGTCCAGTCTTCAGCCATGGGGCAACTCCGTTTTTCTTTTGTCTGGAGTGCTTACATTCATTTTATCACACGGCACATATCTCACCCAACTGAGTTTCCCTTAACGCACCATCGCGACTGTTCCGTTTTCGAGGCCTGCGGTGATGGCGCCGGTTTGGGTGACGGTGAGGGAGGTGATCCCCGAGAGCAGGTGCGCGTGTGCGGTGATTTCGCCCGACGCATTTACCGTGAATAGATGGCCGCTGTAGGTGCCGAGGGCAATGACGGGATTCCCCTCGACCTCGGCGACATCCATGCACGCGACCGGCTGGCCGAGGTTGGTGCGCCAGACCAGATGCTCCTCGCCGCCACCGAGCATATACACATCCCCGCTGGCTCCGGCGACGCAGATTTCGTCGAGGCCGTCGCCGTCGAAATCACGCACGAACGGGCCGACGGTGGTAAGGCCGGAGGTGGGGTAGGTCCATAAAAGCTCGGCCTCTTCTGATGCGGCGTACACGTCCACGGAGCCGTTGGCGCGTTCGAGCCGCACGACAGCGGGTCCGGCGCCCTCCTGGAGCTGTCCGAAGGCCGCCCGTTTTTCGCCGTAAGGGCCCGAGAACTGCGCGATCAGCTCACCACCGGGCTGAACGAGGTACGCCCGCCGCCCGTAGGTGCCGCCGCCGGTGCCGAAGGTGATTTCCTTTTCTCCGTCCCCGTCAATGTCGGCGGCGTCAATGGTGTCAACGGTGCCTCCGAAGTTGAAGACGTGCCACAAAAGCTCACCGTCGGCTGACAGCACCCACAGCGTTCCATAGACGTGCCGGTTGCCATGCTTGAAGGCCTTTGCACCCGCCAGGATTTCCGGGGTGCCGTCGCCGTCAATGTCGTCAATCTCGATGGTGATGAACTCGCCCTCACTGCTGACGTGGCGTCCGGTTCCCAGCTCTCCGGCGAGCTTGGTGGTGATGTCGCGTCCTTCACTGCTGAACTCCCAGATTGTCTCACCGGCGGGGTCGAGGGCGTAGAGGGTATAATCGTCCGATGCGACCAGCAGCACGGGTGTCTCGCCAGCGAGATCGGCACAGCAGACGTCATTGATGGGGCCGTCGGCGGTGTGGCGGAAGATTTCGGTCCCGTCGTCGTCAATGGCGATGGTTGTGCCATCCTGCAGGCCGGCGACGACCTCGACAGAACCGTCGTTGTCAATATCGGCGGCATCCACGGTATTGACCTGCGTTTCGGCCTCCTCCGAGAGCTCCCAGATCGTTTGCATGGCCTCTCCGGGATACTCTCGCTGCTGCTGTGCTCCGGGTTTGCGGGCGGCCTGCCAGATTGCTGCAGCGTTCGCGACAGGCTGATTGAGGTCGGTTTCAAAGCCGAACGCCCACTCTCCGCTTGCGACCTTCATGCTCGTGTCGGAGGTCATCTCAAGTTTCTGGGCACTGATCGTCCCGATGCCCTTCAGGGAGACCGCCGAAGCCGCCTCCGCGCGGACGAGGCCCTCACCCGAGGTGAGATCCAGGGAGAGGTCCACGGGTGTGTCTGAGGTGAAGGCAAGGTCGCCGCAGTTCAGCGCGGTTGCAGCGGCCAGATCGACCGTCCCTCCGCCGATCTGGAAGGCCCGGGCTGTGACGGAGACGCTATCAGCGGGATTGAATTGACGTGTCTCACCCTCGCCGGAGGCACCGGAGATCCAGTACTCCTCT
Source organism: Armatimonadota bacterium (assembly GCA_046483205.1). GTDB lineage: Bacteria > Armatimonadota > Zipacnadia > Zipacnadales > UBA11051 > JBKHJK01. Next base: position 8,799 of record JAWODS010000267.1, read on the forward strand.
CCATCGCTGACGATGACACAGCCGTCGTCGAGGCCGCGGACAGAATACTCCGCCGAGACCCGCCAGGCGTCACCGGAGCCTTCGAACCCCCCGTTTATCACGAGGTTATCATCGGGGCCGTCGGCTGCGACAACGCTGATGTCATCAAACCACGCCACACCCTCCGGGGCGTTGTAGTGGTGATGCAGCAGCCATATTTGCGGGTTTTGCCCTTCGGCGGGGGCTTCGAACTCAAGCTCCAGCTTCGTCCATTCCTCC
>JAWODS010000130.1:0-23145 GCA_046483205.1 Armatimonadota bacterium
ACCCCCGACCGCATTGTAACTGCCGCCGATTGCCCGATTCCCTTCACCACTGCCGCCGAGCGAGCGGCCGAGCTGCTTGACCTGCCGGTAGAGGTCGCTGACAGCCCCGTCGATGGCGCTTTGAATATCGCTCCCCCAGCTTTCGCCGATGGCATCGAACCGGTGACACATCTTCTCAGTGAAGCTCCGGATGCCGGGCGCTGGGATGTGATCTGTGAACTGGATGACGGCGGGTGGATTGTCACCGGCTCGAGTCCGCTTGCCACGGCGCACGCGACACTGACACTGGTGGACTGGATCCGGTGGAATGAGCCGCTGGAGGCTCCCTTCCAAAAGCTGAGGACCTCCGTGCTGCGGTCTCTGCATAACGAGTTCGATGACCTGTCCGCCGGTTTTGCGCGGCTTGCTGACGGCTTTGATATGCAGGAGCACCTCGCCGATGCCGTGCGCCTGGGCCTGGAGACCCAGGAGGTCAACCTTATCGCCGATGCCACGCCGGTGCAGGTGAAGCAGCGCCGCAACGATGAGGACGTCTATCAGTGGTGGTCCATTTATTCACCCGCGCTGGATATGTTCGTCGAATCCAGTGTGAACGAAGGCACTTACCGCCCGGCACTTCTGGAGCGAAATATGGAGAAGCTGCAGTCAACCGCGCAGATGGTGCGGGCGTGGGGCATGACGCCGACATTCATCGGCTTTGAGCCCAGGGCATGGCCGGAGCGGCTTTTCGACCGCTACCCCCACCTGCGGGGCCCGAGGGTGGATTATATGTGGTATTCGGCCGAGCCCGAATTCGCACCGGACCCCAATCACCCGCTCGTGCGGCGGCATTACGCGGAGATGATGGCGAATCTGATGGAGGCCATCCCCGACCTCGGTCTGTTTTCGGTCTGGTCGCAGGATAGCTGTGCAGGCTTTCCATGGGCCCAGAAGCTCTATCCTGAAGCGAACGGACCGATACAGGTGCGCAAGAGGCCCATCGAAAAGACCGTGAGCGAGTTCATGAGCCTGGTGGCCGAGATCGGACGGGAGGTCAACCCGGATCTGCAGGTCACACTGTGCACCACGTGGTTTGTTCCGGATGAATGCGAGCGAATCTGGCCTGCCCTGCCTGAGGGAATCGGCGCGAGTCAGACCCTCGGCGCGGACCCCGACACGGGAAAACACAACTGGGAGCCCGTTCGAAAGATGCGTGACAACGACATCGAGCCACAGGTGCAGCTCGAGGGCATCAGCAACTGGTGGAAGCCGCTGGGCCCGATGCTGGGCTTCCCCTTCCCCTACTTCGCCTATGACCGGCTGTGTGACGTCGTAAATGAGGGCGGGGTGAAGGATCTCATCCTTCGCGGCGGCTTCACCTCCGGCGTCTTCGTCCCGTACTTCATCAACAACGAGGTCATCAGGGCCTTCCAGGCGGAGGGTCCGAGTTTGGATGTGGGTGCCCTGCTGCAGCGGCGTGCACAGCAGTGGGCGCGAAGCGATGATGAGGCTTCTGCAATGGTGGAGGCCTGGCGATTGTGTGACGAGGTTTCGCGCAATGTCCGGGTGCTTTCGTGGACGATGAATTTCGTCTCCGGGCGGACGCTGTGGCGGAAGCTGGTCAAACCTATCGTGCCGGATCAGACGCAGCTTGACCTGGAGGATTACGAGTATTACCGGGATTTTGAGTACATCGTCCCTCCAGACGATCCCGCGTGGTGGGATAACTTCTATATGGGCTACAGGCAGATGGTCTCAGACGAAGATGCCCGCGAGGGTGTGCAGCGCTTTGATGACATCCTCCTGCCGCGGATGGAGCAGGCCATCGAGCAGCTTGATTCGTGTGAGACCCTGTCTGAAACCGGAGCCGACCTGCTCGCCCGCATCCGCTGCATGTATCACGTCTTCGTCGGTGAGCGGAACATGATTGCGGCGCAGGAGGCCATTCACCGGTGTGTTTTGGACAACCGCGACGATCCCGCCACCAGCGACCATGCACAGCGCGTTTTCGATGCGGTGAACGCCGAGATTAACAACACCCGGCAGTTTATCGAACTTCTCGAGACCACCGACGCCGTACTCATTCCGGCGACCTCGGGCACGGAGACAACCTTTATGCTGGGTGCGCCGGTCTCACACCTGCTCCGGCGCAAGCTCCAGGCGATGCTGCGCCACCGCGACGACGCGCCCGGCCCGTGGTTCCCCCAGCTTGAAACCGATGGCGAATGGGTCTCCGACCGCCGCTACGGCGACCCAGCGCAGTACAGAAAGCCGCCGAACGCCACGGATTAGACACAATATTCGGCCATCTCGTTGACAAACAGGTCCGGCGCTGATAGGAGATACGGCGCCGGGGTTTATGCTGACGGTATGGCCCCTTCCGTCCCTGTGCGATCTCCTGGCTGCTTTCCCGGCTTATACCGTGCATGACAGCATGATTCCGTACACGCAAAAAAGCCGGTGGCGCTGAGAGCGACCACCGGCGTGTTCGTTTATGCTAAGATTTCGGTCAGGGATCGAAGCGCCATACGCCGTCCGGTGCCCCGGGAGCGGTCTTCAGGTAGCTTTCCTGGAACCACTTGGCATGTCCGTCGCAAAAGCCCATATTCCCGCCACCGTTGTGGCGGTCGGGAAGCAGATAGCTGTGTCGGCGATAAAGGAACTGGCTGCCATCATTGCCGCGGTCGCTGGTGTCCTCGCTGTCGCCGATGATGATGGTGCTGGCCGGATACTCGACGTCCGCCATGGCGACCTTTGGATGATAGGAGCTCGGGAAGCCGCCGCTGTAATAGCCGAATTCCTGGTAGTTCCAGCCATACCCCGGCTCGGCACCGGCGGGATCTCCGTTGGCCTGGCTCGGACAGATTAGAATCTGCTCGTTCTTCATGTACGGATCCAGCGCTTCCCACCACGTCGTATAGGTCGTGTACGGCAGGTGATTTTCTCCGGGCGCGGGCCAGCGGTTGGCCGGTGGATACCTCTCGTCATAGTCCTGGGTGTACTGCATCATCCCGAGCATGATCTGCTTGACATTGTTCAGACAGGCGCTCTGTCGGGCTTTTTCTCGCGCCCGTGCAAACACCGGAAACAGGATCGCAGCAAGAATCGCGATGATCGCGATGACAACAAGAAGCTCGATAAGTGTAAACCCTTTCCGTCTGATCATTGATTGTCCCCTTTCACAATCGTGCTGGTGTTCTACCCCACTCACATGTGCGCTGCTGCGGCCTGCGGCGCAACAAACATATCGTACCCGCACATTATACGACGTAACCATCTGTTTTACTATTCCAATTTTTCTTGCCCGATGCTTGCTCACGTCCTCCGCTCTTCCCGGATTGTCACGATCCTGTGATCCTTCACAGCGTCAACCACAAACTCCGTCCACTCGCCCGCTGCGCGGCATTCGAATACTTCGCCGGTCAGCGCGTCCTCAACGCCTGCAACCTCCCACGGCGGCCGCAGGCGTACCGTGATGGGAGTCTGTCGCTCGAATGCGTCAAGATACATCGCATCTGTCTGCTTTTGTAGGTGAAGCAGGTGCAGCAGCCACCCGCTTTCATCCTGCATCAGCGAGTGCTTCACAGACACGGGCGCCTCGATGCGTATTTTCTCCGGCACGCCCAGAAACTCTCGCAGCAGCGTCCGAAAGAGGGTCTTCAAGTGCGGCCCGGCTTTTCGCGCAAAACCCTTCAGGAAGGGCACCGGAAAGTACACCACCTGCCCGTCGCCGAATTGGTTGACGACGATCCCCGGATACTCCGTGCGATATCCCGGCGGTGCGTGGTCGTGATAGACATAGTGGCCGGTTTCGAAATTGCTCTCGATGATTGGATCCATCAGCCACGCCAGGGCGCTCGCGCTCCCGTGTGGTTCAACGTACAGGGCATGGTTTTTCGGGTTCATCCGCCCGCTGGCCTCATCCTTGATCAAAAGCGGCATATCCGGCACGTGCTCTGCAAGCTCTGTAGCCAGTCCGTCGAGATAGCAGATGCTGAACTTTGAATCGGCGGCGAAACTCGCGCCGAACAGGTCTGCCAGCGCAAAGTCATCAAGCCGCTGACCGCGTTCTGAATACAGCGAGGTGTGGTAGTTGGCCACCAGTTTTCCGCCACCGCGCACATACTCACGCAGCCGGTCGCCGAGGTCATCACTCACATACGGCATGTACGGCAGCACCAGCAGTTCGTATCGCCTCATCTCCTCCAGTGAAAGATCCTCCATGCGGATCTCCCAGGGCGTGTGCGTCTCCAGCAAAAGCTGTGCGAGAGCCTGCTCGTTCGCGTGCTGCTCTGCACGCAGGTGTCCTGTTTCCTCCCGTTGAGCCATGGCCTGCAGCAGCCGGTTATTGTACGCCGAGTGCAGGCCTGCGACCACCGGGACCGGCCGCCGATTTCGGCACAGGTCCTCACGCTCGGCAACCCAGTCGAAGGCCTCTGTAATCGTATCCCATATCGGGTCAGGGACCTTCCCCGCATAATCACCACATGGATACGGGACGTGGTTGATATTCAGCGCCCCCGAATGTGACATCGCGATCGCCGACAGTCCCTTGATCGTCGCTGGTGTGGTGATGGTCCAGTCGCCCCACGAGCCCTGGCTTTCGGGCATGAAAAGCGTAAATGGCTTGCCCAGTCCCTCACAGTAGCGCGACCGATGCTCGGCCGGCAGATACCCCGGGGGATGTGCCTCCGTGGACAGGTAATCCGCACCTTCGTCAAGCCTGTCGGAGATGGAAAGGGGATTTCCGCAGCCGTTCCACGACCAGCTCAGGCCATCGCGCTCGGTGTTGCAGGCCTCCATGGTGTCGTGGATGAAGCGCTCCCGCACGTGTGCCTGGTAGCTGAAAACATCAACCCACTGCCCCACCTCAAAACTTTCGGGGGCGAGTGGATAATCGAACATGTCGTGGAAGCCCTCGCGACAGGCCTCGCAGAAGCATCCACCCGGCGCGAAATACTGCAGGTCAAGGAACCACCCGTCAATGGGATAGTTGCGGGTGACCTCCGCCATGTGGGCGCTGACCTGATCGCTGAACTCCGCATTGCTCATGCAAAAGCACGGATAGTCGAACAACAGCAGCGGCTCGCCGTCGGCGTCCAGCTGACGCCAGCCGGGTTTACTCTCCGCCAGCTCCCAGCTCAGGACCATGTTGTAGTATGCGATCATTTCCAGCCCGAGTGCCTTCGTGCGGCTGACGATCTCGCCGAAGATGTTGCCCTTCATCGCCGGGTTTGTGATCCCCACTTCGGTGGGCGCAAAGCTGCCACCGTGGGCCGTCTTTACCTGAAAGATGAGTGCCTCGGCGCCCGTCTGCTCGACCTTTTTGAAGTACTCGTCAAAGTCAATCGTCACCTCGGGCAAAAAGTTGGGCATATGCCAGTCGCAAAACAGCATGCGGGTGCTCAGCCGATAGGCCATGGTCTGTCACTCCCGTGAGGGCATTGTTATCTCTCATGGTGCTTGTTCGCCACCTCGCGCCCAGATGACCTCCCCGAGGATGCCGCTGCATGTGACCACAATCCCAATCGGCAAAAAGTTTTTTAATTGTATCAATTTCTGTTGTTGATTTCTGGGATGAAGGGATACACTGTACAGGAGGGTATTCGATGGCCTCAAGCACAGAAGCTGATCATGCGACGGTCACTTTACGCGGCAGGGGAGCATTTACCATGAAACGAACATCAACAATCACAAAATTGCTGGTGGTTGTTGGGGCCGTGACATTGGTGGGGGCACTGTTGTTGCCGACCTCAGCAGGCTGCACGCGGCAGTCAGGGGAGAGCAATGCTCAGAAGGTGCAACAGCCCCCCAACCCGTCAGCAACATCTCAGAGGGGCGGCGGCTCGGGCGGGATCATTGTCGATTATACGTGCCTCGACCTTTCGAGAATTCCTGATGAATGGATCGAAGCGGTGAAGTCCAATGTGCGGGTCCACTACGCACATACGTCCCATGGCGGCCAAGTCACCGCCGGGCTCCGGATACTGCAGTCACAGTATCCCAAATATGCCTGCGCTATTGGCAACAAGAAGCTCCCTACCACTCGGGGCGCACTCTGCATCTTCGATGGCCAGGAGCGGGAGAGCTACATTTCCCCGGATCTGTACTGGGCTACGCCGGCCGGGCGGCGGGCGACTCACTCCGTGCTCCAGAACAACCCCACAATCAACGTGTCCCTGTGGTCCTGGTGCTGCCAGCAGACCCACAACTCCAAGGCACAGACACAGGCCTACCTGGACGCTATGGATGAGCTCCAGCAGGCGCATCCCAACGTTGTCTTCGTATATATGACCGGCAACGCACAGGCCTGGCACGGACACCATTCCTACAAAGACGATAAGGGCGGATACACCCGCTACGTGCGTAACGAGCAGATCCGGCAGTATTGCCGCGTCAGAAATAAGCCGCTGTACGATTTCGCCGACATCGAATCCTGGTACGGCGGACGCCAGGCCACCTCCACATATCAGGGAAATACCTTCCCGCGCGAGCACGATCATTTCAACCGCAAGGAAAGGGCGCATACGTCGAACGAGAACTGCCTGAACAAGGCGAAAGCATTCTGGTGGCTTCTGGCCCGCATAGCTGGATGGCAGGGATAAGTCGCCCAGGCACGGGTGTGTTTACGGTATTCAATATGCCATTTGACAGGCGGGTTTGACCCAGCCACAAGCGCGAGGCTCCAGACGGCCACACGAGCCCCGTCATATCGCGGGAAAGGGTGGGCAGGATGCGCAGAATGGTGATCGTCGTCGCAGTCGTCGCCGTGACCGTCGGGGTAGTATTCGCAGCCGACTTCCAGGGAAACTCGGTGGCCATGAGCGTCACGCCGGAGATGCCCTTTGTCGGTGGGCAGGTGACCGTCAGTGGTTCGTCCGGGGCCTACCAGGATAATCGCACGGTGACTATTGTTTTCACCGCACCGGATGGACAGACCGGGGAGAAGGTCACACAGCTTACTGACAACTTGACCTTCGAGGTCACCTTCGGTCCTCTGTCAACCGCCGGCAAGTGGACCGCGGAGGCCACCGTGCCGCTGAGCGGTGTTACCAATGAAACGGCCCTCGTGGAATTTGAGGTGCACCAGCCCACTGCTGTGGCGGCAGTCAGTATCCGGGGCTTTACCGAGGGCACCGACCAGATGGCGGATTTTATGCAGGTGACCGAGGATCAACTCGACCGCTTCACGAAGCTTCCCGACCGCGACGAAGCCATCCAGCAGGTTTCCGAGGTCCAAAGCACCATCAGCTCGGTGGACAGCGGGCTGCAGGAGCTGGCCGACACCTTCGATGACCTGTCTTCGGCGATGGAAGATCTCCAGGCCTTCCCCGAAATGACAGCCGCTATGGAGAATCTTGCCACCACTGTCCAGGGGCCCCTCAATGAGCTTCGCTCGACCTCTGCCAAACTCCAATACACTCACGAGACCGCCAACAATGCCCGTGAATGGTGCCGCACCTGGCACGCCCAGAAAGAGGGTCTCAAGTATCTGAAGGATATGGTGATGATCATCTTCGGCGGCACCGCGGCGATCAAGGGCTGGGTAACCGGGCAGTTTACCGGAGCGATTACCAGCACCCGCGACAAGCTCGCCGCTGAAACCGCCGGGGTCGTCCTCGGCCTGACCGATGAACAGGTCCGCGCCGCCCGGGCGGCTCTCAAAGACTGTGAAGCCGCCGACAAGCGGATCAAGGAGCTGATGGACCCCGAGGGCAATCTGGGCAACTGGGGCAAGGAAGCTCTCAGTGGCGGGCTGAACTGGCTGATTGATTGGATCGCAGTGAAAGTTGCCCCCAACTGCCGGATGTACGAAGCCGATGCGTACGGGAAATTGAAAATCGAGTATTACGCCAAGAAAATGGTGTACATGGTCACAAAATACGACTGGGAAGGGAAGATTCAGCTCTTTTTCCAGAAACGCCAGTCGGAAACTGACATCGTCCGCCTCAAGGGACAGATATGGGGCAACTTCGGATGGCGCACCGGTGAATTCTATCCCGAGCGCACGGCTATGGACATCCCGGGCGTCACCGGCATCGGCCTGTGTATTCCCAGACCTCCGTGGCCCGATATTCGCGACTTCTACCTCTCCCTTGAGGGCGAAGGCAAGCCTGACGGTATCGAATGCTGGGTGACAGGAACGGAGTACGACAGGGAGCGCCTGCCATTTGGCTTTATCTCGGTGCTCTGGTCGCCGTATCAGGTCGTGCCCGCGGTGGATATCATGGAAACAAATGTGCCCGGCGGCGAGTGGTTTGTCACCCGGGCGACCGACCTGTCGAAACCGGATGTGGACCGCTTCTGGCTCCCCCTGGAGGTCACCGACAACAAAGTCATACTCAAGCACACCTTCGAACGCACCATGGACTACCGACAGGAAAGCGAATTCCGCGCAACTCTCAAGCTTGATATCGATGGTTCGGAGGGGAGCCTTTAAGGGTTCATCCTGTTACGCGCAAAGAGACGGGATGGTCCCTGTGGCAGAGAGTCTCTGCAGATTCTCCACGGGTGTGGCAACACTTCCGGGCGATGTGGAGTGAGGTGTCTTCCGGGCCTGGTGGTTATCAGTCTTGAGTTCCAGTCCGATGATCGATCGGCCGTATATATGGCCTCCGTGTAGGGGGGTGTGCAGGTAAAGAGAGGTCTTACTGCAGGCCGAAAATTTCTTCGGCAAGCTTCCTGTATCTGTCGCTCATGACAAACAGCCCGTCGTCCGTGGCCTGCTGCTGGGTCTTCTGGACGTAGCTGTAGCGGTCAGCATCTGCGAGACTGTAGTTTTCAAAGCCGTTGACTTCCAGGCGGTGGAAATACTTCTGCTCGCACTTCTCCAGCCGCTCCTCCCAGTTCCACAGATCCGAAATATCGCTCCTGGTTGAGGCGCTCTGCCGGCGCATTATCTCCGGATTTTGCCATATCTCCCACATCGAGAGAAACTCGCCGTGGCTGTCGAGGCAGTAAAAGCCCGCGCGGGGGTCGATATACACCGGGCGGCCATCAACGAATATCTCCGAAGTGATGTGTCCGCCGATGTCGTGCATGACGATGCGGCCTGCAATGCCGGCTACCTCACACAGCGCCACCATGAGCCTGCCAAGACACTCACAGAGTCTCTCGCCTTTGTCAATGAGCTGCTCCTCCGTCCCACCGTAGATATAGTCCGACCACTCGCGGGTGTCGCGTTTGTACAGGTCCCGGCAGAATCGCATCAGCGCCAGGACCTTCTCGCGCTCCTGGTGGCAGTCCTGCGTCACATCCGCGACCACTGCTTCAAGCCGGGGTCGTGAGCCTGGCACATACTGCGGCGGGCGTACAAAATCGCCATACAGGAAGTCAACCGTTTGGGGGCACAGTATGACCTGTTGCTGTCTCAGTTGGAACTCAACGCCGTCATCGTAATTAACATGGAGCTGCTCGTAGTTGAGCAGATATGCCTTTCGCCGCTTTTGCCCGACGATCATATCTGCGGCGGCGCGACCGGTGTAAGCCGCCGCTTCTGCCTCGCAGGTAACTTCTTCACCCCGGTACAACTCCTGCATTGTGCCCTCCTATTTTTGCACCTCGCAGCTTCCTACAGACGTCGTGAATTGAAGCTGCCCATCTGCCACCGGCAGATGCCACATCATGCCGTCTTCCTCAGGCTCCGACGATATATCCGGCAGGTCATCCAGGCTCTGTTCGGGCGCCAGGGGCACCATGGCCATCGTCAACATCTCAGGCAGATCCACATCCCCCACGTACGTCACCGCCGGTGCGGGCACCAGGTACTGCATCTTATGTGCCGTCCACCCGCGGCCGTGACTGTTTTTGGTGCCGCTCTCACCCCAGTGCTCGGTTCTGGGCGTACCATCATAAAAGTAAGTGGTGTGCGGCGTCTTATCACCAAGCGTGAGCCGGGGTTCCAGATCCCCGTTCAGCGGGATGAGCAGCAGCCTCGCCCCATTTGGAGCGGTTGCTATGGTGATATTCCCGTCGAATGTAATCTCGATATCGTGTTCGAACTGGAAATTGCGCTCGACCCCTGCGATGTCCTGATCGCCCGCCAGCACGTCCTGAAGCAGCCAGTATGACCCGTCCGCAAAGAGAATACGCCGCGTCCAGTTCACGGGGCGGATGGGGGCGAAGCTGTAGGACCCCTCAAAAAGTGTGTACTCATCGCCGTGTTCCCACCTGTTGTCCAGGGGCTCAGCAGTCTCCAGAACCCCGTTGCGAACACGTTCGCCCTCGACGGTGGTGTAATAGAACTCATCCACGCCATCGACGGTGATGGTGTTGTGCAGGAAGCTCGGCTCCTGGCGCGATATAAAATCGTCCGGATCCGTCGCCGTGTATTTCGTCCCGTGCGGATCAATGATGAAATAGCGTCCGTAGGCCATCAGCACGAAGCTCAACCGGTCGCCGTGCACGTGGCACAAACCCCACGGCCCGCAGTCGAGCATCATGTACCTTGCATCCTCAGTCCAGTCGCTGCGCATGGCGTAAAATCCGCACCACTGCTCCTGGCCGGGGCGCGGCCAGACTGTAAATGGAGGGTCCGGGCCATCTGTCCCCTTCAGCAGCGGTTGCAGCCATGGAAGCTCCAGTCCGTCGGCGATATCAGGGTTGACGTAGTACGACAGGGGCTTGCTGAGGTTATTGTCGCCGAATGTCGGGATGACGCCGAGGGGATTGCTCAAACCCACGAGGCTCGTGACCATCGGGGTGAAGGTGTCGCGGGCCGCACCTGTGTCATCTGTATCATACAGCGCCGCGGCGAGATACTGGAGTTGTCGCGCCACACTGACGCTGTAGGGTGTGCACAGCTCCCGGTACCAGCCGTCGGGATAAAACGCAGTGTCAATAAACTCCGCCAGCAGCTCTCTATCGCGCTGCATCCACTCATCGGTTGGCTGAAAGTCTTTCAGAACCGCGCACGCTGCAGCGACGGCTCGTATCTGTCCGGGCGCTCCGTTGTGCCCGCGTTCTACCTCCGACGGTACTTGCGTCATCAAAAAGGCGGTTTCCTGGTACATGCGCTGCAGAATGCCAAGCAGCTCTTCGTCACTGACCTGTGGATACTCGCGGAGGAGTGTTACCGTCTCCGCCACCGTCTCCAGCCGGTGAGGCAGCATCCCCCAGTACCAGGGCCGGGTCACCAGGTCGGTATTGTCGTAGTCGTACCCCTCGGCGCTGCTTTTGCCGATGAACTCCTCGATCGGATAGGCTTGCATGTACTGCTGAAAATAGTCCACACACCAGCGCACATACCTCGGATCCTGCGTATGAAAGATGGCCCACCGCATGCCTTTGTAAAATGGCATTCTGGTGAGGCTCGACAGCGATCCCTCATCCCAGTTGATGCCGGTCTCCGGCACGTCATAGCTGTCCAGCCAGACCCTGAGATGTCCATCAAGACAATCATCGGCGAAGCCCGTATCGTATTCCGGGTCGCGGGTCAATGTGTCCCACGGCTCGAAAAGCGAGAATGAGATGTCGCTTTGTCGGAAATGCGCGATGTACGCGTTCGTCGCAGCCTCCACATCGCCCCGGTCGAGTGCAGCCTTCACCGGGGCCAGCTCCGGCTTCTGCAGCTTCAGCCTGCGCAGGAAGTCCTCCCGCGTCGGTACGATGAAATCCTCTTCCGCCACCTTCGGCGGCCCATCCGCCAACGAGACTGCAACTGCCCACAAAACAGTCAGTGCAACAATACCGGCGATATAAGCTCTGGACATAATGACGCCGTCTCCTTAACCGCTCCGGTAGAAAGCATGACGCCGCCGCAGGAAATCAGCGGCGGCGTCGATCAACGCTTCAGATGGGTTCTACAGGTTTTCCCATAACCCGGTTTCTGCTAGTGAATTGGGCTGCCATCCGGATACCACGCGACATCGTCAACAGGCAGCGTGAAATCGACCGGACCGACATACGAGGAATTCGGGTCTTTTTGCACGGTGTGCCACTTCGCATGGCCGTCCACGAAACCGAAGTTTGCTCCGCCGTTGTGCCGGCTCGGGATAAACTTGTGTGGAACGGGTGTGGGATCGAGACCGTATGAATAGGAATAGGTCCAGCCGTCGGCCGTGTCGCCGGTGGTGGAGCTGTCAGCCATTGCGAGAGTCTCGGCCGGATAGTCGATTTCTGCCATCTTGCGTCCGGAGGCTCCGTAGGACGTTTCCCTAAAGATGACACGATTGAGGCCGTAATCGCAACTGCCCCAGCCGTGTCCATCGCTGCTCGGACAGGTCAGGATCTGGTTATTCTTCCGGTACGGCTCGGTGGGATTCGTCCACACCATCCAGCCAGACTCCGGGGAACGAGAGCGTGTCGGCACCAGCACCTCGTCATTATCCTGCGCGTACATCAGCAGGGAGAGCATAATCTGCTTGACGTTGCTCAGACAGCTCGACTGTCGGGCCTTTTCCCGGGCCCGTGCGAAGACCGGGAACAGGATCGCCGCCAGGATGGCGATAATCGCAATGACAACAAGCAACTCAATTAAGGTAAATCCTTTGCGTCCAAACATCATCCATTCCTCCAATTAACATATATTCTGCACGCCATTCCGCCCACAGATTACCACATGCGCACGCCAAGAGCAAGATCTATATGAGACGTATATGACATGATCTGTTTATGCCCCGCTTCATGGCCTGGACGTTGAAACACTGTAGTGGTACACCACAACATTACGAAGAAACTACATTAACAGGAGTATCAACACCGCGCAGTTTCGTCGCGTGCGCGTTCATACAAACCGTCCGTTTTCCCGGCCCCAGACCCACAAAAGAACTATCGTCAATAGGCGTCGGACGGCTACTGGTGCACCGTCATTGCGTCATTCAGTCGGAGGTGGCACCTCCCACGAATACAGATACGCTCCGTGGGCGCCGGCGGCGAAGTACAGGCGGCCATCCAGATACGCGCCTCCCTGGCCGAGGCCGAAGGGCGTCTCCACCACCATCGTCACCTCGTATGTCTCCGGGTTCAACTGCGCTATGCCACTTTCGAAGAGGATGAAAATGCGGCCGTCGGGCGTTGTGACGAAGATCCGGGGGCCCTGCTGATACACCGTGCGGCCGAAATCATCCCCCACATTCGCCTGGTGCAGTATGGTTTTTTCGACGGGGTCGAAGACGAACAGGCGCATGCGGTCTGTGATCCCAAGAATCCTGCCCTGTGGCCCGATCACCATATCATCGTATCGTTCCGCCCCTTCGACCGGTGCGGCGTGCCACTCGATCTTCTTTGTTTCCGGATCGAGGATGTACAACTCGGCGTCACCGTCTGCCCTGCGAACACCGCCGTTTGACGGATGGGGAGTGGTACCGCCCACCACCCTGCCGTCGGGAAGGGCAACGAGGCTCATGGTCGAATGCCATGGTATCAGGTCCTCGTGAGTGACAATCTCGCCCTCATCAGTTTCTCGGTCATAAAACACAAGCGCGCCGCCCGTGCAGCCGTAGCCCGGAAAGCCTCCGGCGATGACATACCGACCCCCGGGATGTGCCAGCAGGGCGTATGGGCGCCCGAGATTGGGAGCGGCGTAGGTGCCCGGAAGCCACCGGGGATTGCTGTCGGGGTTCTTTTTCTCGGTCGGAACCCACGGCTGCGACGGATCCCATTGTAGGATGGTCCCGCGCGTGTAGGTGCTGACATAGACGCGGTCGTCGGTGGCGCGGACGGTGTTCCACTGCCCGTAGCAGTCGTGCCGGGTCCATGTGTCGGTTTGCGGATCGTAGTTGAAGAACTGGTGGGGAATGTATGTCCCACCGGCCAGCGTTCCACCGGGAACGGCGGCCACGTCCATCGCGGCTCCGCCCTCTCCACCGGTGTCAAATTCAAATTCGCGGGTGTCGCCGGTGTCTGGATTCTCCACGATGAGCCGACCACGGGCCGTGTCCATCTCCTTCACTTTCTCGCCCTTTGGCAGCTTTCGGTGGCGCAGGCCCTGCGAGCCGGTGATGATTGGCTTCTCATCGACATCCGGCGCCTCATGCAGCTTCCGGGCCTGCCCCTCATACAGCTCATACCACTGCTTGCTTCCATCCTCAAGGAGCGTATAGCCATACACCTTCCCGTTGACGTCACGGAACACGGGATGACGGCCCCGGACGGACTGTGATGTTCCCACCCGCTCATCCTCAGGCACCACGGGCGTGGCCTCTCCTGTCTGTGGATTGAGCATCACGATCTCCCCCACCGCCAGCCCGATGCCCACATACACCCAGCCGGTGTCATCAGCGGCGATATACTGGGGGAATTGCCTGGAGGGATGCTCATACACCGAGCCGTACTCCCGCAGCTCTCCCGTCTTCGGATCGTAGCTGATCACGTCACTGTTTGGTGACAGGGCCGCCCAGATGCGGCCATCATCGTCCTCCGTCATACTCCTGGCGCGTCTTGCGTCGTCGGGGCCCTCCTGCACCACCGTGAACTCACGCTTCTTCGGGTCGAATTCGAGGAAGTGATAATCGAAGTAGGTGTAGTACCGCCCGTTGCTCGCCAGAAGCGACGAGAAGGGGCAGTCGTGGCCGGTCGGTCTGGGGATCCTCTGCGCTTCACCGGTCAGGGCGTTGATCACCCCCAGGGCGTAAGCGTAGCGGTGATCAAACAGCCACACCAGCACGACGGGGTTGCCTTCACCATCTTCGGTGCAAACCATGCCACGGTTTTCCGCCACATCACCAAAGGCGCCATGATTTTTGAAGCCGTTGCCCAGGTCTTTGGTCTGCGCCATCGTGGTGTGCGCCGCCAGAAAAATCATGACTGCACAGATCAGGACTGTCTGGGGCATCGGCGAATGCCAGATAGCTGTCATCATTGCACATCCTCTGCAAGTATGGTCATTTACGGCCTGCGACCGTGCCTGGATGCGAAATACGAAGGGCCCGTGATCCTCTTTCTGCCGCCCCGATGTCTTCAATCCACGGGTGCGTCCTGGGGCCGGGTGCAAAGTTCACTCTGACCCGCAGGGCACCGCCGGATAAGACATGAACCGTGGATTGAGGACCGGATGCTGCTGACGGTACTATTGCCGACGACATCCGCCTCCTCCTCCCCATCCGCAGATTTCATGACATGGATGTGAATGTGGCTGAGGCGGGACGATTGTGCACACCACTGCGGCGCAGGCAGGTTTTGAGAGGGCACAATGAGAATTACATACCGTCTCATCCGGCGGAGAACTGGATTCTTTGCATGTATGCGAGGTGAGCTTTCATGCCAGGTGACACAGTTACCGAACAGAAGGCCCCGGATAATCGCGGGCGGCTTCGCCGGGAGCTGACGCTGCTGGCACTGGTTGCAACGGCCGTTTGCACCGTCATCGGCGGCGGGATCAATGTTCTCACCGTGGAGATCCAGCAGAAGATTCCGGGCATCGCCGGGATGGTGCCATGGGCGTTTGCGCTGGGTGTGGTACCTGCCGTATTCGCTGCACTTTGCTATGGTGTCATCTCCTCGGCGATGCCGCGGGCGGGCGGTGACTATGTTTACATCTCCCGGGGCCTGCATCCCTTCGTGGGCTTCATCGCGACTGTCAGCAAATGGTTCGCCCTTGCTGCAGCCTGTGGCGTCATCGCCTACATGGATGTGGCACTGCTAAAGGCCGCTGCCATGTATGCCGATCTCTCCGGCGTGGCGGCCTGGCTGGAGACCCCCACCGCAACTCTTCTGCTTCCGCTGGCGATGATCTGGCTTTTCTGGTTTTTGAACATCATAGGTGTGAGGGAGTATGGCTGGACGGTCATTGTGCTGATGGTGCTGATGCTCATCGGGGGGCTCGTTGTCATCGCTTACGGCTTTTTGACCTCGCCTGAGGTCGGGCGGCAGATGATCATGGCCGGTGACTGGGAGCTTACGGAATCCGCCCCACCACCCGGGGGCTTTGCCGAACTTATCAGCGCTGTGAGCGTACTTTTTTTCGCATATATCGGCTTCGCATCGGTTTCGCAGGCCGGTGGCGAGTGCCGTAATCCCTCGCAGCTTTTGCCCAAAGCCTTCCTGCTTTCGATGACGATTATCTGCGGTTACTACGTCCTCTTCTCCGCCGCGGTGTATCACGCTATCCCGTGGGAGCTGACTGCCCGGATCGCTCCGGGGACAGATCTTTCGGTGCCCGAGATTATGGGGGCGATTATGCCGCAGTCGCTGGCCGTCTTCGTGGCGCTGATGGCCGCCGTCGCGCTGGCCAATGACCTGCCACCGATGCTGATGAGCATCTCCAGGCTGTTTTTCGCCTGGTCGGAGGACGGGATCTTCCCCCGCAGCATGGCGGCCGTCAACAGCCGCTTTTCCACCCCGCACTGGGCGCTGACCGCCTCGGCGATCGCCGCATCCATCATCGCTATCGGCTGCAACCTCCACGGTTTTTTCAAGGGGATCGACCTCGTCGTCATCGGCCTGTGCTTCACCTACGGACTTGTGGCGGTATCGGTGATCACACTGCCACGGCGCAACCGCAGGCTCTACGAGACCATCACTTTCATGCGCAACCGCACCGCCCAGGTGATCGTTTCGGTGATTGCAGTCCTCACCATCGGCGTGCTTTTGTATTCCCAGATTGTCGCCGATCTTCAGGGCATGGTTGACCGGCTGGCCGCCGCCACGCAGGGAGATGGCACTGTTGTTATGGCGGTGCTGAGCAGCAACGTGGTGTTGTGGTTCATCGTGATGGCTGTCGGCGCCGCTATCTTCGCCTACCTGTGGAATGCCCGCAAGCAGGCGGGCGAGAACCCCAACGAGGTGTTCATGACCCTCCCCGCCGAGAGCGAGCAGTGCGACCCGCTGCAGTAGGCGCCACGCCAGGACAACCGGAGCGCCCTCTGCGTCTTCGGTACAAACCATGCCATAACAGCAGGCTGCGTGCGAAAACGCGCCGTGGTCCATAAAGCCGTTTCCGAGACTCTCAGTTCCGGCTCTCGCGGGCATGTGCGACAGGAATGTTACCAGCACCGGCAGAAGCAGGGGGGTCAACAGCAGGCCCCATAGTTCAAGATCCATTCTAAATTCTTCTACGCCGTTCGGGGGTTTATGCGTACGCGTTGTGTTGCTTCACTGCTCAACGGAAATGTCAATCTCCATTTCGTTGATGATGCTCTGGCGGATGTAGCACTGTTTGGCGGCTCGTATAATCGCCTTCTGCTCCGACCGGCTGACCTCCCCCGGCAGGTGGATGGTGACGGCGACGCTTTCCGCGCGGCTCGGGTCCTCGGCGTTCGTCACATCAAGCTCCAGGGTGACGTCTTCGGTGGGAATATCGTGCCTCTCGCAGAAGGGGACGATATCGCCCACCATGCACATGCCGAGTGCAGCGATGAAAAGCTGGCCGGGCCACATCGCGTTTCTTTCGGGATTCTCATGGGCCTTCCCGGCGAAAATCGTATAGTCGCCGACGGTCGCTGTGTAGCGTTTGCCGGTATCGTGACGGGCTACAATGGCCATTGTGCACATCTCCTTCGGGGGCTGCAATCAACTCATTTCTTACATATGGGGTGTCAATTATAGAGTTCCGTTCCGGCCGGTCATTCCCTCCGTGCCGTCACCGTTCGCTGGAAAAAGAGCAGGTTATCATGACTCGAGATTCTATTGCGGCTCACTGTAACACCTGAACGAATTTTTAGCGGTTTTCCATCCCACTTTGCCTGTTTATTCCTGCCGCCGGAACGACCGGGCGGGTGTCCGGTGGGCAGAAGTATGCGAGTAACCCCAGCGCCAGCCACACGGCGGCCCGAACCCATATGGGCACGACCAGGAGCGGCTTCTTTGTTCGCCTCCCGGCCAGCCTGTCTGCCACAAAAAGCTGGGGAAGTACGCTACCGGCATTCATCAATGCCGAGAAGAGGCCGATCATCGCCTGCGAACCGGTGAAATGATTCAAAAAGACCGGCAAAACGCTCCTGGGCGCGGAAAAAGTCATCCCTGCTCGAAAAAGAAACCCGTGTATGAGGCCGATGGCGAGGTTGAAGGTGACATCCGGGGGACGGGTTTGTTCGAGTCACTCCGAAGAGCCCCGGAACACCGCCACCTTGAAGGCGGAATAAAACGATGGTGTCCGACGTCTCTTATACCAGCGCGTTCATCACACGCCGCTGTCGTTGCGCCGGGATAGCAGCATGGTCAGCCCCCCCTGCGCAGAAACAGGTATTAAAAACGGAGGACACGTGATGAAAGCTCGAGTGATAATAGCTGGATGTCTTGCGGCAATGCTTGCATTGACGGGAAGTCCGGCCGCCGAGGCGGAACAGGCGCCTCGGGTGCTGCAAAGACTCTTTGAGAGACTCGACACGAGCGGCGACGGGAGGCTTTCGGCCAACGAGGTGCCCTGGAAGGCGTGGTTCAAAGAAACAGACGCCGACGGGGACGGCTTCGTGACTCTCCGCGAAGCACACGATGCGGCGCAGCGGCGGAGACAGGAGCGCACCGCACCGACCACCGCGGACCGATATGCGAAGATACCAGAAGGTGTGACCAGACACACGATTGCCTACAGGCAGATTGAGGGGTGCGACCCAGAGAGCCTGAGCCTCGATCTCTACGCTCCGGAGGATGCGCAGGCCGCTCCGATCATGCTTTTCGTCCATGGCGGGGGCTGGGCGAAGGGTGACAAATCGGCGGTCTGGGACAAACCCGAACTCTTCTGCGAAAGCGGCTGGCTGTTCGCCAGCACCAACTACCGTCTCGTCCCCGATGTCACCCCTGCCGACCAGGTCCGGGACGTGGCACACGCCGTCGCCTGGCTGCACGATCACGCGGCGGAATACGGTGGCGATCCGGAGCGCATCTTCATCATGGGCCATTCCGCTGGTGCGCACCTCGTCGCACTCCTCAGCACCTGTGCGAAACCGCTCCAGGAGACCGGTCTCGACCTGAACGCACTCAGCGGCACCATCATCCTGGACACCGCTGCCCTTGACCTGGTAGCACACATGGAAAGGGTCGCGGCACGCTGGGTGTACGCCGACGCCTTTGGCGATGATCCCGAGTTCTGGACGTCTGTCTCACCACTGGCGTGTATCCAGCGCGATTCGGGCCTGCCACCGTTTCTAATTCTCATCCAGGGCGCGCAGCCCCGCCTCGATGGCGCTCACCGCTTCGCCGACGCCCTCACGCAGGCCGGGACACAGGCCGAGGTCGTCTATCTGCCGCATCACAATCATCTGGCCGTCAACAGAAACGTGGGCACGGCCGGTGATCCTGTGACCGAAGCAATTGTACAATTCATGACCGCCATCGGTGCCCGGCTGCAGGCCCCTGACGCCGGTGACGGGGAGGCCAGGGATCAATCACCGCAGCCTGCGCACTCTCTCGGCCTGTCGTTAACCCGTGACTGGATCGCCGCAGCCAAACACGACGAGCATTTCATGGGCGGAACCGAATGCCACCTTCGATCTCCTCCAAAATCCGCACGATCTGCTCTGCGCTGTAGCGCTTGCCACTTGTGAAAGAATCCTCCTTTACGTCCACAGTCTATCACAACCCTCTCACTGCCGCCGGTGTCTTTTTTCGGTGGAAGGTGACTATTCGGGTCGGAGTTCCGCGCCGGGCTGTGCACTCAGTTGCGGAGTTCGTCGAAGCTGTGCGACCCTTCACTGAAAAGTCCAGAAACTTCTTGACAAAACATCATAAAAGGAATATTAACTATACGCTTGCTTGTTAAACATCTCTGCTCCTGGTTATTCGACACCCGGAACGCACTCGGCTGCAGAAATTCCATGGGGCAGCGTCAGACGTTCATGGGAGGGGATGTGAGTGGACATGCGCATAACAGGCATCATCGTCGCACTGGCTTTTCTGGTTTCTGTTTCTGCCGCAGATCTGACGTGGGAGACCTGGGAAAGCAGCGCCGGCGGCAATGACCATGAGTACGCCCTATCCACCACAGGCACCAACTGGACGACTCATAAAACAACAGCCGAGAGTTACGGTGGCTACCTTGCTACCCTCAAGACATCGGCGGAGAACACGTGGGTCAAGGATAACATTCTGCACATTACGTCGCTCCACTGGATGGGGCTCTATCAGCCCGACGGAGCCGTGGGTGACCCCCCCGTTGAAGGATGGGAGTGGATCGATGGTGATCCTCTGGAGTACGACTCCAACACGCAAACCTGGGTGGACTGGGAAAACTGGGCTGATGGACAGCCAGACGGTTACACGACGTGGAGCAACGGCGGCTATGCACGCATAAATGGCAGTGGTGAGTGGTCTGACTGGCAGGCAGGTGCCAATTACTGGGCCGTTTACGAACGTGACCCGCAGCAGGATCCGATTCCCGAGCCTGCTACGGTGCTGATGGTGCTTTTCGGAGTGGCGATTATGGGGACGAAGCGCAAGCTTCACGGCTGAAATGCCGCCGAAGAGAAGGTCAAAAGCCCGCCGACGAGTACGGGCCTCCTGCGTGTGCTTGCTCTGGCGGCAAACGGCAGCGTCCGACCGGATCTGCCCACGGCCACACTAGAATCGCGCTCTGAGACTACCGGCAACACGGACTGCGATGAACGCCACAGTGCGACGAGGGCGCCTGTCAGCTTACCCACCGGATGCGAGACCGGACTGCGGGGTAACGTCAGTCGCCAGGGCACGGTCCAGGATCGTCTCTCCATCAGACGCCACACGAATGTGTCCGCCGACCTCCCCCGTTCCAAAAAAGGAGATGGTGATGGTTCGGTCTCCCGCTTCGAACGAGATCGTTGCGGTGTCGTCCTCGCGGGTCACACTGGCATCAGCCATTGCTTTGAGACTCTGATCGCCGACCTGGATGAGATGGAGAAATAGATCGTGCGTTCGTGGTGTGCCGGGCCTGACCTCCACCCGCCACCGCCCCATCAGTTCCGGGACCTCTTCGTAATCCAGTGCAGCAATCCCCCGGGCCTTCAGAGCCGGTGACGGCCCTCCGGTCAAGGGATAATTCACACCCTCGACCAGGAACTCCTTTCCCGGTCCACCCACCGGCTCGACCTGCGCGTCCTCGGGGAGCAGCGTGCGGCAGAAGATGCGGCCCTCGTCCTGGTCGGAATGCCAGGTCTTCCCATCGAAGATCGGCTCGTTTGCATGGTGAAGGAGCCATGTCTTTGCATACTCGGCCCGGGTCGAGACCACTCGATCGAAGACCACGAAGTGATCCGGCGGGATGAAGACGAACTGGCGCACCATCATCTCACATTTGTCTTCGTGATAGACCGGTGTCGCATCTCCAGCGACATAGCTGTAATGTGGGCCGGTCTCGAAGGCGATCACTTTTGATCCAACGCTCCTGTTTTGCCCTCCGGCCTGGTGGTACACCTCACCGTTCCAGTACCGACTGGGCTGCTCACCGGGCATCTTAATGAGTATGCAGTTGTGGGCGATGGTCTGGGCGTAGTAGTTCTGCAACTGGTCGGTATTACCCCGGCGGGTACCGCTGTCGAGGGCCAGGAATCCATTTTTGTAGATGGTGAAGTGGGTGGCGTCATAGTGGCGGTGCTGGCCGGTCAACCCTCCGCAGGCGAACAGTGCATGCGTGTCATCCGGCCCGGTTCCGGACCGCATAAAGGTCTGGCCCATGGCTTCAAAATACCGGGCCATGGGCAGTTGATAGTCCTGGATGGGCAGCGGGTCGGGGGCGTCGGCGATATCGGTCCACAACAGTGGATAGGGTATCCGCCCGCTGCGGGCGAGCCAGTCGGAGCTGGTGCCAAGCATCTCCCGCACAGCTGCGGCCAGGCCCGCCCATTGTGGCTCCGTGGAGGCGTACAGGTTCATTATGTTGGACATGTGTGTATGCATCCAGTGCCCGCCGATGAAGCTGTTGCTCACATGATGTACATCACCATAGCCGTATTCCCGCCCCCCGGGTATCCAGTTTGACAGCATGTAGTTTGGCATCATGGCCAGGTAATCCCACTCCCGGGCAAGATCGACGCCAGTCGCCGAACGGGAGGCATACATGAGGTTCCACTCAGCCACGGGATAATCAGCAAACGAATAAGTAATAGTGGGAGAGGCCGCGCCCCCATCATCGGCCGCCATCGTGGAGCGGTGAGCGAGCATTTTCTGGTACATGTCCCAGCCTTCGAGCAGATACTCCCGGGCCGCCTCATCGTCTATGTTCTCTTCATATAGCAGCAGCCCCGCAAAAAGACTCATATTACTCGCGCCATAGTTGCCGTTGGAGGGGCTGCAGCCGCACCGTCGCACGATACCTGGCTTGTGGAGGATCTCATCGACATGCCGGAGGATGCTGCGCCCCATTTCCGCGCGCTCATCGGGATCAAGATCATTCCACACCCAGTCCATGGCCGCCAGCCAGGCAATCCGGGTGTAGCAGTACCAGTTCACACCGCGGTTGTCGTCATAGCAGGCATGGTAGAAGTCCAGACTCGCCCACAGCATATCTCGGATGCGCTTGAGCCGCTCCGGCGAGGGTTCCATGCGGTACACCAGGGCCGAACTCATCGCCTGTGGTCCCCAGTCGGCGGTCTCGCATTCACTTCCCTCCCGCGTTGGAGGCAGCGGGACGGGTGGCACGCTCCTGCCCTCCGTCCAGTGAGGCCGCGGGTCGGATTCAGCATGCTCTTTGACGAGATCATAGTAGCCCCTCTCAACGGTCAGAGCACGCTCGCGCACCTGCGGCCAGGTATCGGCATTAAAGAAAAGCCGGGGATGATCCGGGCGGATCTCATCGATCCACGGAGGATCGGCCGCGGCGAAGGTCATGGTTGCGAAGAGGCAGAAAACTATGATAATGATTGCAGGCGTCTGAGACATTGAACTCACCCGGAGGCAATGAATGACACTCATGCAGGTATTCTCTGCCGGTCAGTGACGTTCCTGTGTCACAGATAATGTTTGATCATCGAACTGGATGAGGTCGAAACGTTTTATGAACAGGATCAGAGCATGAACGCACAAAAGACAGCGTATGATGTCGCGGTTGTCGGAGCCGGAGCTGCCGGAGTGACAGCCGCGATTGCCTCGGCGAAAAACGGTGCGCGGACGCTCCTTATCGAACGCGATTCGTTCCCCGGCGGAGACCTTATCAGCGGCCTGCCGATTCTCGGGTCCTGCAACTCCCTGGGTAATACGATCGTCGGCGGGGTGCTTGATGAACTCCTCGACACCTGCAGCAGGCTGGGCGGCTACGTCGGCTGCATTTTCGACTGGCGGACGTGCTGGGGAGCCTGCGTGGATCCGGAGGTGATGCGGCTG
>JAWODS010000236.1:0-9870 GCA_046483205.1 Armatimonadota bacterium
TCAAGATGACTGTGGGGGATCCCATCACCCGTATCGGACACTTCACAAACGACGGCGGTGTCCTCCTCGTGGATGCGAATGCTGAGAGTGCCGCCCTCCTCCATCGCTTCGATGGCGTTTCGTTCCAGGTTGTCAAATACCTGGTGGATCTGGTCGCCATCGACGTACACGCGATGCAGATCATCGGGACATTCAACTTCGACTTTAATTTTGCGGGTGGCATATTCCTCATCAACCATCTGAATGCTGTTATTGATGATCTCACAGAGGTTTCGCCATTCAAATTGAGGCTGCCTGGGATGAGAAAATGCAAGAAGACCGTCCAGGATATTCTCCAGTCGGCCGACTTCGTCATATATAATGCGGGAGTTGCGTTCGACCTTCTGCTCGTCATCGCTCTGGCGGAGCATCATATTGGCAAACCCTCCGATGGTGCTGAGAGGGTTGCGTATCTCATGAGCGACAATAGCGGTCATTTCACCGATGGCTGCCAGGCTTTCAGCTCTCAGGGCATCCTCGCGGGCCGCCTCCAGCTTTTGGTACGCCTCCTGGAGCTCCTCGGCCCGCCGCTCCACTTCCGCATAGGTTTCGGCACTGTCGATCGCCAGGGCGGCGTAATTGGCCAGGGAGGTGAAAAGCTCCACGTCGGCGCTCGAAATTGGCCGCTTGCTGATCAGGTTGTCCGCGTAGGCAACACCGATCCTTTTCCCCTTCGCCAGAAGCGGGGCCAGGACAAACTCGTCGGATCCGACCAGCTCGTGGAAGCGTGGGGGAACGCGGTCGTCTTCAGCGGCATTAACGACATGGGCGGCCCGGCCATCATACAGCGTCGAGACCGGGAGCGTGTCTGATGCACTCAAAGGCATCTCGATTTCGGAAACAATGTCGGCCAACTGCGTCTCATCCTCGGAGGGAAGCCGGTCGAAATCCTCCAGAAAATCCTCCATGCTCTTGTAATCATCCGTGACATTCGACCAGATCTGCATGGCCTCGCTGGCATTCTGCGGCCCAACGCCCATTTCGGCTCTCAGCAGCCCATCCTCTTCGTCCACCAGCATGAGGATGGCTCGATTGAAGCCCAGACCGACGGCCCCTCCTGCAGTCATGCCGGTGAGAATTGCGTGAAGCAAACGCGGAAGCTCCAGCATCCCCAGCATCGCCTGGGCGATCTGCTGCAGCACCGACCGCTCGTACAACTGCCGGTGACGTTCCGTGACATCCTCAATGGTTAAAAGAACGTTCGGGCGCCCGTCACAGCCCTCGACAGGATCAAGGCGGATATTGAGAGTCCGCTCGCCGTGGTCCTCGGTCGCATGGCGATATCCGGACCATTTCACCCGCTCGCCGGTCTCAAGCGTTGATTGAATGGCGCTTCGCAGGCCCGCGTCCTCCAGGATGGTGGCGGGGAATACATCATCCAGGGTCCTGCCCTGAACCTCCTGTTTGGTGAGGCCGCGGCCCCTGCAGTATTCGTCATTGGCAAGGACGATATTCAACTGCTCGTCAATGATCAACAGCCGCACCGAGAGCGCGGAGATGATGTTTTCAATAAAGATATTGCGCTCACAGACCGCGGCATAATCTCCCGGCTCAATGCCTTCGGGCAGATTCTGGACAATATCTTCCTGCTCCGACATGGTGTCACTCCTGGGTTTCACTGTCGGCGCCTCCGGACGCATCCTCCCGCAGATATTCAGCAGCGTCCTCAGGTGCAACGGGGTTGATGTAAAACCCCGTACCCCATTCAAAACCGGCGATCTTGGTCACTCGCGGCATCAGCTCAATATGCCAGTGATAGTCGTATTCGATGGTCCCCCAGTATTCCGGCCTCCCGGGACGGGGAATCATGTTCGGCGCCGTCTGGATGATCATGTTGTAGGCTGGATCGCCCAGAATCTCGCGGTACCGCTGCAATATCTTCTTCAAAATCTTTGCCAGCGACACCTTCTCCTCATCGGTCATCAGCGTGATGTCGTGCTGGTGCCGCAGCGGGTATATATTGACCTCAAAGGGCGACCGGGCCGCGAACAGAGAGAGTACGACGAAGTGATCGTTTTGCATCACGATGCGCTCGGGCACGACGAGCTCCTGCTCGATGAGATCGCAGAAGATGCAGCGCTCCTTGCGCTCGAAGTGGCGCCTGGAGACCTCCAGCCGGTCCTTCACAAGGCGGGGTACAATCGGCAGTGCGATGAGCTGTGAATGTGGGTGTTCCAGAGAGGCTCCGGCGGCAGATCCGTAGTTGCGGAACATCACCATGTGGCGAAAGCGTTTGTCACTGCGCAAATCCACCAATCGCTCGATGAAGGTATCAATGACGGCGACCACGTGATAATCCGGCAGTACCGACAGGTCGCCGGTATGTTCCGGGCTCTCTATGATGACCTCATGGGCTCCCACCCCGCTCATGCGGTCGAGATAACCGATGCCCGACCGCCGGACATCGCCCTCAATAGACAGGGCGGGGAACTTGTTGGGGACGACCCGAACCAGCCAGTCGGCGATCTGGCAGTCCTCACCCTGTGCGGGGACGGAATAAACCTCCGGGGGCGTCATCTCCTCGTTTCCGGCGCAAAAGGGGCACCCCGAAGAGCTGGTCTCGGCTTCCTCATGTACGGCAAAATCGTGGGGGCGACGACCGCGTTCGGCAGCGATAATAACCCACCGGTCCAATATGGGGTCTTTCCGAAGTTCAGACATCCATCAACCTCCCATTACGGCTTTCAATGGGATATACATTATACCATCTGCTCGTGTGCCGGGGTAGCCAGTAAACCTCTGCAACCGCCGTGCCATTATCTCAGCAAATATTCTTCTTTTCTTCTGCAATCGATAAGACTCCGCCTGCCGCAGTCAAGTTCATAACCAGATATTAACGCACTTCGCGGGCGGTTCGCCCCTTTCTGTAATCGCCTTTATTTGTTGGATCCACTCCTGTTTTATGACGCATCGCACTACAGCAGGCAATCTCAATACCCTCGCCGGCCTCGGAACACTTTGCAGTGTCACAATGTCCAGATGGCGTCGGTCAGGCGGCAAATTCGGCAACATCCGTCCCTCGGTGTCGTTTTCTTGCTCCGGCCCGCAGGCTCGGCGCTTCTTGACTTGATTGTGAACACCGTATATACTGCCAGGTGGCTCTATATCCCAATAAATTGGTCATCCGAGCCGCCACACGGCTCACGTCCGAGGCGTTACGGGCGCGAATGGACGGTGAATGAATGAGACGTCGGAGATGGCTTATTATCGCATCAGCATTTGTCCTCGTTGCCCTTGCCGGCTTTCTTATGATCCAAAACGGCCCCCTTGCCCAGCCACCACCCCCACCGGAGGAAATGGAAGAACCCCCAATGGGGCCCGAAGATGAAATGATGGAGCCGGGCATGGAACCTGGAATGGGAATGCCCGGAATGGGTGGCGGCGGTGGTGGAGGTGCCGCAGGGCTTCAGTGGACAGAAGAAGAGCCACCTGAAGAGCTCACCATGACCTATGATGAATATATCGCCGACACCGGCAATGCTCCGAATGTGCCCGATGATCTGACGGTGGACGAGGACGGGAACCCCAAAGAAGAGACGTTCAACACCTGGACGCAGCTTCAGCGGGTGTACGGCGAAGCTGCGGCGATAGAAGAGGTTCCAGCAGGACGTGTCGGCGGACCGATCGAAAAACAGATGCGCGGTGAAGTCGCTTACGGCATGAAGCTCATCCGAGAGCTGGCGCGCCTGTACGAGATGAGCGAGAACGCCTTTAGCTGCAGGGTGGGACATCCGGTATCGGCCTCAGGCCAGAACGGCCCCGGCCAGTTTCCGACGCATGTCCCGGTGATCCTGCAGGTCAAGCCGTGGTTTCAGAAGAGCTTTGGGACAAAATGCTACAACGCGCTCAAGAAGTATGACCGACCGGAACTCAGCATAGGCAGCCCCATGGGCGGGCTTCTGAACAACTTCACCATCCACACCTACCAGAAGGGATACTGGCGGCCAGTCCAGCTTCAGCTTGGCCCCGGAGCCTCTCTGATCTGGGGAAGCCTCTGGGCCGACAACAGGGTGCGACTCACCATCAAAAACAAGCTCGGAGACGAGATATTCACGCAGGAGCAGGCGGCGAACCAGGGAGCCGATATTCTCGCCTCCATCGTTCATCCGCCGAAGCTGCATCACAATCCCAGATACCGCATGTTGCTTCCGACAGAGGACCTCGCCTTTAACGGCGGACGCCTGAATCTCAACGGCACCGAGGGCTGGATCTTCATGTTCGACATCACCTCAATGCCGCCGCATGTTTACCGCCAGATGGACACGGCGACTGCGGAGTTCCTCATCGCGGAGGATGTCGAGGCCCAGGTGCAGGAAGTTTCACAGCAGATTGAGGATCTGATTGACGAGATGTTCAGAGGTGGAGGCGGTGGAGGAGGCGCCGGTCCCGAAGGCGGCCCGATGCCCGGAGAAGAAGACATGATGATGCCGCCGGAAGAGGATATGCCGCCCGAAGAAGAGATGCCGCCACCGGCATGATGATTTCGAGGAACAATAACGCCCACCGCTCACTCACGTGCGGTGGGCTTTTTTTTTATGCCCGTGCAGGCAACAGGCTGCCGGACTGAGAAAAGATACTCGTGAGACAGTGGTGAATATACTGCGCCTTCTGACCATTGCGGTACTGGCTTTTGCGGCGTGCGGAGCGTCCGGACAGGTTCCTGTCAACCATTCGCTCGAGCAGGCCGCGCAGATGCTGGATTGCTCCAGCCGCGAGCTTGCCAAAATCTCCCGGCTGCAGCTCCCGGAGGATGTCCATTGCGATATCCAGGGTGCGTCCAGCTACAAAAGTCCCCGCGCTCTGGACAGCCCCGGCGATTTGCTTTTCGACGGCAAAACCACCGACCAGGGCATTTTCGCAGCCCCCCAAGAGACGCTGACGATCAACTTAAACCTCGTCGCCCGGCGCAAAATCACCTACCTGCAGGTGCTGTATTCTGGCAGGTGGGATGAGCCGGGCGTCCCGGAAATCCCCATCTTCGCGGTCTCCACACAGGGCGACACCGTCCAGGTCGGGCTGCTGCCCGCACTTGTTGATGAGCCGGAGAAAATGCCGGTGGTCCAGCAGGCTAAGTGGCTGGAGGATACGGGCAGGGCCGGGCACGAATGGACGCGCCTGCGACTGGTCATTCCCTCACTTCCACCGGAGCTGGGCGTCGCCGAGATACGCATGGAGGCATACGACGCCGCGCTCCGCCGGATTGCCACGGCCTCACACACCCTGGCAAAACAGCCCGAGCAGATTACGGCCGGCATCATCTCTCAGCTTGCCATCGCCCTGCGGGTTCGCCGTGCCAGGGAGCAAAAGAAACGGCGCATCGAGCGGATTGTTTCGGAATATTCTGCCCTCGTCAGCGACCTGTCGGGAGTGCAGATGATTCTCGAAACAGCCCCCGCGGACGACGAAGATGAAGCGGGGGAGCTGACCATCACGCTGCAAAACACCTCCGAGCAGCCACTTTTGAGTGCCGCGATACGGCTTCAGCTTCCCCCCGGATGCCGGGCGGCCCCGGCGCGGCTGCAGGTCGAGGAGGTCGCACCGGGCGAAACGGTGTGTCTCCCCGTCAAGCTCTGGCTCACAGACCCCGGTCAATCGCCGGGTGCGTACCTCGTCGGGGCGTGGGACGACCAGCCGTTCTTCCTTATCGCCCGAAGCGGCGGGGCTGATAAAGCGGCTTCCGAACAATAAGAGTGAAGGCATCATCCGCTTTCAGTCTTTCCTGACACTGGCCGCTCCGAGTTGCGCGTCCTATTCGCCCCACGCCCTTTCAACTCGGGCCGGACGGATATATAATAGCGGGTGCAGGCCCCTTCGACGTGCGTGAGTGATCTGCTTCGTAGCATCAGAGGAGAACCGATTATGCAGCTTGATGACAGACGGGTTCCCGTATCCGAAAGTAGTGACGAAGAGCTTCGGGCTTTTATGGACGACAACGGCGTCGGCCTCACGGTGGACGAGGCCCGCAAGATCGCCGATTTTCTGGGCCGTGATCCAACCATCACCGAAATGCACATTTTTAACGTTGAATGGAGCGAGCACTGCTCTTACAAGAGCTCCAAGAAAGTGCTCAACAAATACCTGCACACCACCGGTCCGAACGTGATGCTGGGGCCAGAAGAGGATGCCGGGATTGTCTTTTTCACCGAATCCGACGGCACCCGCTACGGCCTCGTCATCGCCCACGAAAGCCACAATCACCCCAGCCAGGTGCTGCCCCGTGAGGGTGCGGCCACAGGCATCGGCGGCATCGTCCGTGACGTTGACTGCATGGGCGCCCGGGTGATTGCGACGGGAGATCCCCTGCGCTTCGGCGATCCCGAGGGCGAGCATGGCGACCGCACGAAGTGGATTGTTGACGGCGTGGTCGAGGGCATCTGGCAGTACGGCAACGCCCTCGGTGTGCCAAACCTGGCCGGGGACGTTTATTTCCATGACACCTTTGATGACAACTGCTTGGTCAATGTCGTCGCTGTCGGCATCGTCGCCGAGGACGAGATCACCCACAGTGCGGTGCCACCCGAGGCCGCCGATGAGCCGTATGTCATGATTATCGTGGGCAAGCCGACCGATGACTCCGGCTTTGGCGGCAGCGCCTTCGCCTCCAAGATCCTCGACGAAGAAGAGCAGGCCGAAGACCGCGGCGCGGTGCAGGTTGATGACCCGTTTCTCAAAAACGTGCTGGCGATGCGCAAGGCCAACGAAGCCGTGCGTGAGGCAGCCCGCGAAAAAGGCATCGCCATCGGCATCAAGGACATCGGCGGCGGGGGAATGGCCTGTGGAACCTCCGAGCTTCCTGAAGCGGGCGGCTTCGGTGTGGAGATAGACCTGAACAAAGTCAATGTCGCCCTGCCGAACATGCTTCCGGAGACCATCACCTGCGCCGAAACGCAGGAGCGCTATCTGCTGGCGGTCCCCGAGCACTTCGCCGACGCGGTGCTGAAAATCTATAACGAGGACTGGGACCTGCCGAATGTCTATGAGGGTGCACGCGCGGCCGTCATCGGCAGCATCATAGAAGACAAAAAATATGTGCTGAAATACGAGGGCAAAATCGTCGCCGAATGTCCCATCGAGCAGGTCACCGCTGGCATCTCCTACGACCGGCAGGCCGAGCCGGAAGTGTACGAGGGGCAAGAGCCGGAATTCGACATGCCCGACATCGGCGAGGCGCTGCTGGAGGTACTGGCCGACGAGAACATCTGCTCGCGGGCGTACATCTTTCGTGCGTACGACTGCGAGGTGCAGGGCAATGCCGTCATACGACCCGGTGAGGCCGGAGCCGGTGTCATGAAGCCGCTTGAGGAGACCAACGCCGCCTTCGCCCTGTCCGTGGACGGCAACCCCTTTTACGGTGACATTTCGCCCTACTGGGCGGGTGCAAACGCCGTTGCCGAGGCGATGCGAAATGTTGCGGCCACCGGAGCCGTGCCCCAGGCGCTGACCGACTGTCTCAACTTTGGGAACCCTGAAGACCCTGGCGCATTCTGGGAATTTGACGAGGGCGTGCGGGGGGTGTCGGAGGCCGCAAAGAATATCTGGCTCAAGGGGCATGAGGACACGCCGGTCCCAATCATCTCCGGCAACGTGTCGCTGTACAACGAATCGGCCACCGGTGCATCGGTCTCGCCCTCGGCCATCATCGCCTGCCTGGGTACGATGGACGATTATTCGAAGGCCGTCACAATGCAGTTCAAAAAGCCCGGCCAGAAGCTGTATCTGCTGGGACCGCGTAAAGATGAGCTTGGTGGCAGCGCCTATTACCGCGCACTTGATCTGGGCCTCGGCGCCAATGTCCCGAAGACCGATTTCGAAGAGCACCGCAACATGATCTACGCGGTCACCGACGCCATTGACGACTGCTGCATCGCCGCCTGCAGCGACATCTCCGACGGCGGACTGCTCGTAACTGTCTCCGAGATGATCCTGGGCGGCTACGGCCGCGGTGATATGGGCGCAACGCTGGATCTGTCTGGCATTGACACCGATCTTCGCCTGGACCGCTGGCTGTTTTCGGAAACCGGCGGCTTCGTGATGGAAGTCCGCGAGGGTTGTGTTGACACGCTGCACGAAACCTGTGATGAATACGGCCTGGAGCCGGTGTGCATCGGTGAAGTCACAGACGACGGGACGCTGGCCATCACCGACGGCGATATCAGCGCCTGGATTGACGTGGACGACATGCGGCACGCGTGGAAGGACACACTCGCTGACATCCTGCAATAAGCTCAGCGATTCAGTGAAAGCATCTCATAAAAGGCCACAGCCCCGCGCTGTGGCCTTTTTTTATTGAACGGGATTTACCAGTTTCTACCGGAGATTCTCTGCGGGGACGGTACTCTTCTCTCCTGTCTCTTTGATACAGGCAGGTACGCTGGCTGACGTGCGGAAAAGGAGATGTGTCGCGAGAGCGCTGAAACCGTTGCCAGGGGAGCGATGACCATGAGTGCAGAACCGGAAATCACGCTGCAACTGCCGCCTTCAGAAAACAACCCGCGCAACTCCGAGGGTGCGTTTATCCAGTTGCATGATGGGCGCCTGCTTTTCGCCTACACGCATTTTTACGGAGGTTCGGCGGATGACGCCGAAGCCTTCATCGCCGGTCGGTACTCCGACGACGGCGGCCGGACCTGGACCGACGAAGACGCCGTCGTGCTTGAAAACGAGGGCGGCTGTAACGTCATGTCCGTCAGCTTCTTCCGCTACCAGGACGGCGCCCTGGGGATGCTGTATCTGCGCAAGGACCACGAATACCGGCTGTGCCGGGGGTTTGTGCGCCGAAGTGATGATGAGGGAGAAAGCTGGTCCGAGCCGACGCTGGCGACCACCCGCCACACCTACAACGTGGTCAACAACGACCGGATCGTGCGGCTGTCATCCGGGCGGTTGCTCATTCCTGCATCGCTGCACCATCCGACCAACGGCAGCAGGCAGCCCGGCCACACCACCTGCTACATCTCCGACGATGACGGGCAGACCTGGGAGATGGCGCTGAGCGAAATCTCTACCCTCGATGACAACAGGTACGGTCTGCAGGAGCCGTGCGTGATTGAGCTGAACGACGGTCGGCTCATGATGCTCAGCCGCACCGCCATGGGATGCCACTACCGTTCGTACTCCGATGACGAAGCAGTCACATGGTCATCCGCCGAGCCGACGGATCTGAAAACCTCCTGTGTCAGTCCTTCCAGCATCCGCCGGATCCCACAGACCGGCGACATTCTGATTGTCTATAACGACGCCAGTGACATCACCCCCGAATATGAGGGCAAACGCACACCGCTGGTGACGACGATCTCACGTGACGAAGGGGAGACGTGGGAGAACCGGCGCCGGCTGGAGGATGACCCCGACGGCTGGTATTGCTACACGGCCATCCATTTTCTGGACGACGAGGACACGGTTTTGCTGGGGTATTGCGCGGGTGACACGACAAGAATGCCCGGCCTCGCCCGCCTGCGGATCACGCGCGTCCCGCTGGAGTGGATCTACGCGTAGCCCGTCAATACCTGCATCGGGTGCTGAAACCTTTTTCTCCGATTGAACAATCTTGTTTGACCGGGCGTCCACCATACCGCAAAGAAATTGTTTGACCGTGCGTACCCAAAAGATGTTCAATGCACATTCGTGTCTATCAAATCAGAGAGGAGGGAAATGCATGAGAGCACGGAAAGGCTTCACCCTTATCGAGCTTCTTGTTGTGATAGCAATCATTGCTATCCTCGCTGCAATCCTGGCTTGCAGGAGCCGAGCCAGCAGGGGCGTGTGGCCAAAGAGGAAATAGATGATCGCCAAGTAGGCGGTGTAGAGATACGACCAGAAGGCCGTCGGCTG
>JAWODS010000383.1:0-23501 GCA_046483205.1 Armatimonadota bacterium
GTACGCGAAATCCCACCGCCACCTCGACTGCAGCCTCCGCATTGATCTTCTGCTCGTGGAATGGGAGGAACTGGGCACGATCAAAACAATCCGGCATATCGAAAACGCCGTGGCCGAGGGGTGAAGGCGCGGTGTGAACTAAGAAGTAAACCCTCAAACGACAGCCACTCTTTCGGGTACCCCACCATCGATAGAGGACAATAAGTACGACAGGAAGGTAACTTATGGATTATCCCGAAAGGAATAGTTGAGCGGCAATATGTACCTGGCGGGAAAGAGTGATTGGACGCAGTGCACAAAGAGCGGTTCGAGGCAATGGTGGCCGACTTCCAGCAACTGTTCGCCGAGCAGCGGACGAAGCGGCGCCGGCGCATGGAGGAGTTCTTTGCACTCCTCGCACAGGGTTTCGCGGAAACGGGCAAAAAGATTGAGCCGAAGCAGCAGACGCCGCAAGAACCGATTGAACGGCTCCGCGATTTCTTCAGCACCTGGGAGAAAGAACGCCCCCAGCCAGCCGTGGATTTCAATGTCTTCCCACTGCTTCGCGTCAACAACGACGAAGTCATCCACAGCCGGTTCCTGTCCTGGCTCTTCGACCGCCGTGAGAGTCACGGACAGCAGCACCTGTTTGCGGGGGCGCTCCTGGAACTCTGCGGCCTGTATGTTGAGGAAGAGACGCTCCAGCACTACAGCGTGTACCCGGAGTTTTCGCAGGCCGAGTCGATCATAGATATCGTCATCTACCGGCAGTGGGACTTCATAGTCTATCTGGAAAACAAGATCAACGCAGGCGAGCAGTCGGACCAACTTGCCCGGGAGTACCGCGATATGCGCCGCCTTGCGCGGACTCTACACGTCCCGGAGGATCGGCAGATTGCGGTATTTCTCACCCCTACAGGTCGCAAGCCGGTCAGCGACGATGCCGCCCGCTGGCTGTGTATATCATACCCGCAGTTCGCCGACACACTGCGCCCAACCCTCGACGATATCAGCGATCCGCGGACGAAATTCATCGTCGGGGACTGGCTGAAAACTGCCGATTCACTGAGGTGAGACCATGGAATTTTCAGAAGAAAGCAAACTGCTCATCGAGCACTGGGGGACATGCGAGGAGATTCTGGAGGTCGCAGAGCGGCTTGAGCAGCAAGAGCTGCCAGCGATCCGCGAGGAGATCATGGAGGACATCGAGGAGGCTGACTGGGCTGAGGCGTGGGAGATGGAGGATAGCAATCCTCACAAGTTCATCATGTACCGTCCCGAATGGATTTACCACGATGAGCCCATCGTCCGGATCGGTTTCTCGAAGCTGTGGCCAGACCGTGTTTTTGGCAGTAGCACTCCACCGCTATTGTGGGTGCGAGTTGAAGCGGACTATCGCGAACTGCTCGTAGTTCCACTACTCGACGCCCTCAAAGAGCGGGATGCGATCCTCGGGAAGCCGCGTCGCAAAACCCACCGCAAGTTCATGATTGAAAAGCCGGTGCAGAAGTGCCCGCCCGAGGCAATTGACCATTATCAGGAAAATCTAAGCCATCAGGTCATGACATTCTTCGAGCACTACTGCAGAGTGCTGTGGGACCTGAACGATATCATTCAAACGAAGCTGGGGGAGCTGGAATAATAGTCTTTGTGCTCCTGGTGGTATCACTCCTCCGGGATTTCGGGGCGGGCGTGCCAGAGGGTGAGGAAGGCGTGGGATTCGGGCTGCTGACGGAGGATGGTCCAGAACAGCCGCCAGACTTCGTCATTGTGCGCGCTCAGATCCGCCCAGGAATTCGTGACATCCACCTGCCGCTCTCCGTCGCCGTTCACGCGTTTGGAGAATTTGGGATCTTCCAGCGAGCCATTCCATATCTGGTCTAAAAGCGTGTGGCTGAAGCGCTCGATATCCGCGTCATCGAAGACCAGTCCGCGCTCGTAGGCCTCGATCGCAAAGCTCAGCGACAGACCGCCGTGGCTGAAATCATCGGCGCCGTCGGAGACCCCCTCGATTTCATCTGCATACGCGAAGGTGTAGGCCTTGCCGGTTTGACGGAGCTTGCTTTTGAAGAACCGCCCCATCTTTGCCGCCCGTTCGCGGAGGTCTTCCGCACGGGGGCCCTCCACGACATTGGCCATCACCGCAAAGGTCCTCCCCAGTGCGAGGTACTGGTTGTGAGGAAGGATACGCCGGACATCCGGGAACTGCTCGGGCGGGAATTGGCGCAGATACGGATCACTCAGTCGAGGTTCGAATTCATATACACCCATATCGGGAGGAATCTCGACCCACACGTGATCCCACTTTTTCAGGAAGTTATCGAGCAGAAGATCGGCATACTCATCAGCCTTCTCACCGTATTTTTCGGCAAGCGGCGGGTCGTTTTTGACCAGTTCGATGAACAGGGCGATAGGATAGGTGATGGTGCCGTCATGAACCACCCATTCCGTCGGTTTGACCGCCTGGGTGCGGACCTGAAATTCGTCGCCTTTCACCGGCTGACCGGTGATGGTGACTTTGATGCCGGGGATGGCCTCAATGGGTTCGCCGGATTTGTAGGGCAGGCTGGTTTTAACGAAATCGAGCGTATTGGCGTCTATGACTTCGAAGGCGTCCGGCTCGATGAAGCGGATGAGGTAGGTGTGGCCGGTGACGTCGGTGTTCGCGCGGGCTCGCACCAGCCGGGGGCCGATGCGGGCCTGTCCGACATTATCCTCACCTGGCCGCGGCCAGGCCAGAGCGTCGGTGTAGGTGATGGTCTGCCAGCCGAGATAGCCGTCTTCATCGGGATCGGACAGATTTTCGATCATCCGGTCGAAATGATCGACGATCTGGTCGAGCCAGTACTCGTCACGGCAGACCTCCCAGGCCTTCACGTACATCAGCAGCCTTGAGGCCTCGCCCCATCCAAGCTCCCCCGAATCGGCGCTGTCAGAATAGCCCTTTCCGCCCCGGAAGGCGGTGTCATACGCTTTCAAGTCTTCATTGACCTCGTCTATCGTCGGCAGCAGGCGCCGCAGTTCCGCCGGATCGGGAGAAGCGTTGTTACTGATCGTGGCAAGGACGTTTGCGACGATGGTTTCGGCGAAATCCACGCCGTCTGCGGCCATCTGTGCGAGCGGGCATGTGGTCCAGAACGTGCGACCGGTGCCGTATTCGTTGTAAACGGCGAGGGCGACGGGTTCCGGATGCTCATCATCCTCCGCTGCGGGGAGACCCCACAGAACCGGCCGGACGCCGGTGGCTGGGAAATAATACAGGGTCGCACAGGTGTAGGATTTGTCGCCCGGCGCCTGGGGCATCTGCAGGACGGTGCTCGTCTGCGTGCCGGCCGTCACCTGCAGGCCGTCGGTAATGCGGATGCGATCGATGGTCAGGGATCTGGTATTGGAGCCCGCTCCGGTCGCCGGCAGGAGACCGGTGCGGCACGCGCCGTCCTGGAGATAGATGATCTTCCAGGCGTATTCGCCTTTGACGAGGCGATGTTGTCCGCTTTTATCCAGTGCGGTAGCGTTGGCGGCCCCCTGCATAAGCAAGAATCCGCCCGACCTGACATACCGCTGCAGCGCGGAGAACTCGGTGTTCGTCAGTGCGGTGACGCCGTTCATATACAGGGCGGAGAAATCGGCCATGCGCTGTGCGTCGGGCAACTGCGTTGTCGTCACCAGCTCGACGGTGTGGCCCCCATCGCGCAGTGCCTGCACCCACGGATCGGAGTCATCAACCGCGGGATTGTCGATGCCTGCGTACTCCACATACCCGACGGTCGCGGCGCTGCTGGCGGCGACGCATGCAACAAGCACCAGTGTGACAGCCATATATCGGTTCATTGGCGGCCTCCGAACGTTATTCAGGTCAGGATGTTGTGTTCGCGCAGCTTGTCCAGGAACCTCTCGCGGACTTCCGGTGGAGCCTCGGCAAGAGGCGCGCGGGCCGGGCCGACGGCAAAACCCATTTCCCGCAGGGCCAGCTTACACAGGTCTATGCTGCTGTAGCCCAGTTGTGTTCGGATAATGTCATTGCCGGCGCGCTGGTACTCGGCGGCGCGCTGGTAGTCACCGGCGGCTGCGGCTTCGAAGGCTTCGGTGTAGATGCTGAACATATAGTTATATCCGGTGCCGACGGCGCCCGTCGCTCCCATCAAAAGAGCAGGCGCCATGAGCTGGTCAGAGCCGGCCAGGATGGCGAAATCCTCCCCGAGGTCCGCCCGAACCTGCTGCATCTTGAACAGGTCCGTATCCGTGTATTTCATGCCGGAGACGCGGGGGATTTCCGCCAGCTTTCTGAACTGTTCGATACTCATATCCAGGTGCGTGGTGGTGGGGATATGATACAGAAACACGGGCCGCTGGGCGATCTCCCCCAGGCGCCGGTAGTGTTTCAGCAGCTCGGTTTCATCCGGGAGGAAATACGTGCCGGGTATCGCCGCGATGGCATCAACATCCAGTCCTGCGGCGTGTTCGGCGAGCTCGTAAGCCTCTTTCGGGCTTTGCGAGCCGATATGCGCGATAACAGTGGCTTCACCACCAACGGCGTCCATGGTTGCTTCAATAACCGTCTTGCGCTCCTCGGTCGAAAGCAGCACGCTTTCACCGGTCCCGCCACAGACGAACAAACCCTTACAGCCCTGCTCGATAAGCCAGCGGGACAAATCGGCCTGGATCTGTGAATCCACGTTATCGTTTTCATCATAGGCCGTCGCAACTGCGGGGAAGATTCCCTGGAACTTCTCAATCATCTATCCGTGCACTCCTTATGCGTTTCGGAAAACTCGATACACTCATGAATTCGTCTGAGCTGCCGGGAAAACCTCCAAACAGGCCGGGCGAGGTTGTATAATATGATGATACAGCATCAATCGCAACAGGAGTCATTATGAGTCGGATTCACGTCCTGTCTGAAAATGTCGCCAATCGCATCGCTGCCGGAGAGGTTGTTGAACGTCCGGCAAGCGTTGTCAAGGAACTGGTCGAAAACGCCATAGACGCCGGGGCCACACACATCGAGGTGGAACTGGAGGCCGGTGGGAAGCGGCTGATCCGGGTGACTGACGATGGTGTAGGGATGAGCCGTGAGGACTTGGAGCTTGCCGTCCAGCGTTTCGCCACCAGCAAGATTACCGGCCCGGAGGATCTTCACGTCATTTCAACCATGGGTTTTCGGGGAGAGGCTTTGCCCTCGATTGGCGCCGTTTCGCGGATGCAGATCACCACGCGCGAACGCGAGGCCCCCGAAGCCTACCGGCTGATAGTCATGGGTGGCGATGTCGAAGAGCCCAAAACGGTGGCGGCGCCTTCGGGAACGACCGTCGAGGTGCGGAATCTCTTCTATAATACCCCTGCGCGGGAGAAGTTCATGGCGACGACGGCCACCGAGCGTGCCCACTGCCTCGACTGGTGCCAGCGGCTGGCACTGGCGAGACCGGATATCGCCTTTAGAGTCACCCATGACGGGACGCGGCTTTTGAGCACCTCGGGCAACGGCGACCTGCGGGCGGTCATCGCCGCCGTCTATGGCAGCAGCGAGGCCCGCCTGTTTCTGCCGGTAAAGCTGCGTGAGGATGAGGTGGCCGTGTCGGGATTCATCAGCTCTCCACGACTGACACGGGCGCGACGGCGAGACCAGATATTCTTCGTCAACCAGCGATTCGTCCGCAGCCCCTCGTTGAGCCATGCTGTCACCCAGGCGTATGGGATGCTCCTGCCGTCCGGGCGCCATGCGCTGGCGGTGCTTCATTTCACGCTCGATGCGGCGTCGGTGGACCCGAACGTGCATCCGACGAAGATCGAGGTCCGCTTCGGCAACGCCGGCCGCATGCACAACTTCTGCCAGCGGGCGGTGGAGGAGGCGCTGGGCGAAGCGGGACTTCGCACGGTGGACAGACCTGCACCGAAACGTGACACTGACAGCCCCTTCCGGAGCCAGCCTCGAGCGGGGAAAATTGATATTGACCACGAAAAAGCCCACCGGAAGGCCGCGCGGTTGCGGGTGAACCCGTTTGCTGATTCAGTGGACGAACGCGACGCGGGACTGGATGTTTTTGGCGAGATGCCTGCATCAGGCGAGCTCCAGGAGTCGCAGGAGGCTCTGGCTGATCTCGCCGGGGCGTCGGCGAATGTTATCGGGCACCTCGCCCATAAGTACCTCGTGGTGACCGTGGGTGATGATCTTCTGCTTATCGACCAGCACCGGGCGGCCGAGCGGGTGCTGTTTCACAAGATGAAAACACAACAGGGTGCTGTGGCGATGCAGCTTCTGGCGGTGCCGATCACACCCGATCTTTCGGCACAGGAGATTGCCGCTATCGAAAATTACCGCGAGGAGCTGAAAGAGCTCGGCTTCACCTTCGAATCTTTCGGCCCCGAGGCGTACATGGTGCGATCCATCCCGGCGGCGCTGACGGGCGGGAAAGACGAACAGATGATCCGGGACCTGCTGCGAGACCTGGCCGAATGGGACAGTCCCAGCTCGCTGGAGCGCCTGCAGGAAAAGCTGCGGGCGACCGTGGCGTGTCATGGAGCCATCAAAGCCGGAGAGAGCCTCACGGGCGCCGAAATGCAGCAGCTTGTCAATGACCTCATACAGACGGATACCCCGGCGGTTTGCCCGCACGGAGACCCCATCATTATTACGCTCAAGGGCACGGACCTGGACCGCAAATTCAAGCGCTGACAACCCCCGCGCTCACGCCTGCACAAGTTGCCCATGCGAATCGTTCGTGGTATTATTCCACTGCAACGGGGGAATACTATGGGCGCAGTGGAAATCGTCCTCTCAGTCGCCGGTGTCGTCATACTGGTCGCGCTGGCGCTCCAAATTGATGCCTACGTCCGCGGACGGACGATCATCACCGCCCGGCAGCTCGGGATGCGCATTGTCTGCGGTGTCCTGCTTCTTTTGATGATCGGCCTGATTTACTACGGCCTGACGCATTCGTGGGATGCGCCACTGACGGAGCTATTGTTCTGGTTCATTGTGACCCTCTTTTTGCCCGTTATGATCGTCATTGTTGCGTTCATGGACCTGCGGGAGACGACAAGCCGGGCGAAGTATCACCGGGCGCTGCTTTTGTCCGAGGCATGGAAGGCCGGACAGGAAGCGCAGGAGCAGGCCCGGGACGAGGATGGAGAAAGCGAATAGATGCACCGTTCATATATGAGACGCGCCCTGGCACTGGCGGAAAAAGGTCTGGGCGATACGGCGCCCAATCCGGCAGTGGGGTGTGTGATTGTCCGTGACGGCGAGATAGTCGGAGAGGGCTATCATCACGCCGCCGGAGAGCCGCATGCGGAGGTTCTCGCACTCCGTGACGCCAGAGACGCCGCCCGGGGCGCCGACCTGTACGTGACTCTGGAGCCCTGCTGTCATCACGGCCGGACACCACCGTGCACCGAGGCGATCCATAAAGCTGGTATCGTGCGGGTTTTTTACGCCTGCCAGGATCCGGACCCGCGCGTGGGTGGACAGGGACACCAGCGGCTGGTGGACCTGGGGGTGACGGTATTCCGGGGTCCCATGCAGCAGGCGGCCCGGGAGCTGAACCGGGCGTATTTCAAGCACAAGCGCACCGAAATGCCCTACGTCACCCTGAAGCTGGCGATGACACTGGACGGGAAGGTGGCCACCCGCGACGGCAGTTCGCAGTGGATCACCGGTCCCGAAGCCCGCGAGTACGTCCACAGGATGCGCTCACACAGCCAGATGGTCATGGTCGGCAGCGGAACAGTGCACCTTGATGACCCGCGGCTGACGGCGCGGCTGGAGGGCGTCGGCGGCTGCTGTGACGCGCTGATCTGTGACACCTCGGGCAGCACTCCGCTGGACGCACGGGTGCTGGAGCGGGGGGACGGAAGCCGCTGTATGGTCGCAGTGGGCGAGAGGTGTGACGATGCCGACGTCGCCAGGCTGAAGGAGGCCGGAGCCGAGATCCTTCAAATTCCGAGCGTGTCAGAGGGCGTCGATTTGACCGCATTAATGAGCCATCTGGGCGAACAAAACGTCATGAGCATACTGTGTGAGGGTGGCCCGACCCTGGCGGGTGGCCTCCTGGAGGAGCGGCTGGTTGACGAAATCGTCTTTTTCTACGCGCCGAAACTGCTGGGGCAGGGGCGAGATCCGGTCAGCGATTTCGGTGTGGAGACCCTGGCGGATGCATACGAAATTGATGTCATCGAAACGCGGCGATTTGGACCCGACCTGATGATCCGGGGGCGGATATGTTCACAGGACTGATACAGGAAATCGGAACGGTCACCGGCGTCCGCGAAACCTCGACGGGGCGGCAGATCACCATTGACGCCCCCGAGATGACCACGGAGACCGAAGTCGGCGCCAGCATCGCGTGCAGCGGCATCTGCCTGACGGTCGAGCGTCTCTCTGGAACGGCGTTTGAGGTCCATGCGGGGTCCGAGACTCTCCAGCGGAGCACAGCAGGCGACTGGACGCCCGGCACACAGATAAACCTGGAACCGGCCCTGCGCGTCTCCGACAGGCTTGGCGGGCATATCGTCCAGGGGCACGTGGACTGTGTGGGCACGTGTGAGGCAGTTCGTCCGGTCGGCGAAACGACTGAATATAGCTTTTCGCTGCCTGACGAGTTTCTGCCCTACATTGCCGAAAAAGGGAGTATCGCTATCGACGGCATCAGCCTGACCATTGCCGGGATCGAAGGTGAAGAGATCGCGGTGGCAATCATCCCTCACACAATGGACAATACAACACTGGCACAGATGGAGCCACAGCAGCGGGTGAACATCGAAGTTGACATCCTGGCCAAATACGTCCGCCGCATGCTGAATATGCAGCAAGAGCAGCAAAGCTCAGGTGTTACGGAAGAGTTTCTGAGAGAGCACGGTTTCATGAAATGAGGAAACCATGGAAACCGCAAACATAGATGAAGCAGCCGAAGATATTGAAAGCGGCTCATTTGTCATCGTTGTGGATGATGCCTCACCGCAAAACACGGGTGATCTGATCACCGCGGCGGTGCATGCAGACGCCGAAGCCATCAACTTCATGATGACACGGGGCCGGGGGCTTTTATGTGTGGCGATGGAGGGCAGCCGGCTTGAGGAACTGGACTTGCCTCCAATGGTTCCTGGCAAGCCTACCGACAGCGGCTGGGTAGGCAAGCACGGCCGCCCGAATTTTACCGTCTCCGTGGATGCGGCGAGCACCGTGACAGGCGATACTGCGGAGGAGCGCGCGCAGACGATCCAGAAGCTCATTGATCCCGATTCGGGCCCCGAGGATTTCATCCGACCCGGCCACGTTTTTCCGATTCGCGTCCGGGAGGGCGGAACACTGGTGCGGACGGGACACACCGAAGCCGCGCACGACCTAGCGGTGATGGCAGGTCTGCCACCTGCCGGGGTGTTGTCGCAGATACTCACCGAAGACGGCGAGCTTGCCAACATGGACGAGCTGGCGGAGTTCGCCGAGCAGCAACAGATCAAGATTATCACCATCGCCGACATCATCCGCGCCCGCCGCCGCACTGAAAAACACGTCCACCCCACGGAATCGGCCCATCTCCCCACCGTTTTCGGCGATTTCGAGGCAACCATCTACACCTCCGAAATCGAACCGGTGGATTACCTGGTAGTGACCAAGGGCGATCCGGCCGCCTGTGATGCTCCGCTGGTGCGGGTGCATTCAGGGTGTGTTACGGGCGATATTCTGGGATCGCTGAAATGCGACTGCGGCTGGCAGCTTCACGCGGCGCTGCGGAAGATTGAAGAAGAGGGCTGCGGTGTGGTGCTGTATATCCCCAGCCACGAGGGTCGGGGGATTGGTCTGCGAAACAAGATCATGGCCTACCACCTGCAGGACGAGGGCTACGATACGGTGGAGGCGAATGAAGCGCTGGGCTTTCCGGCGGATATGCGGGATTACGGCATGGGCGCGCAGGTGCTGGCAGACCTGGGTATTACCAGGATGCGCCTGATGACGAATAATCCGGCCAAATACACGGCAATGGAAGGGTACGGGCTGCAGGTGGTCGAGCGCGTACCGCTGGAGGCTCCCGCGACGCAGTTCAGCGAGCACTACCTGCGGACCAAGAAAGAGAAGATGGGGCACATTATTCACGATCCATC
Source organism: Armatimonadota bacterium (assembly GCA_046483205.1). GTDB lineage: Bacteria > Armatimonadota > Zipacnadia > Zipacnadales > UBA11051 > JBKHJK01. Next base: position 10,078 of record JAWODS010000383.1, read on the forward strand.
CGGGTCTGACGATGAAGACACAGAGAAATGAGGGAGCGAAGATGCCACAGGAGATTCACGGCCAGCTTGATGCGAAGGGGCTGAAAGTCGCCATTGTCATCAGCCGCTACAACGATTTTATCACCTCAAAGCTGCGCGATGGGGCAATGGATGCCCTGAAACGCAACGGCGCTGATGAAGACGATGTGACCATCGCGTACGTTCCGGGGGCCTTCGAGCTGCCACTGGCGGCCAAGCGCATGGCCGGGAGCGGCAAGTATGACGCCGTCATCGCCCTCGGTGCAGTCATCCGCGGCTCCACCCCGCATTTCGATTACGTCGCCGGGGAGGCCGCCAAGGGTATCGCCCAGGCCGGTTTGCAGACAGAGGTGCCGGTCATCTTCGGCGTCGTCACCACCGAGACGCTGGAACACGCCGTGGAAAGAGCCGGGACCAGGGTGCCCAACAGGGGCTTTGAAGCCGCCATGCACGCCATTGAAATGGCCAACGTCATGAAGCAGATCTGAGGGAGATGTTATGGCAGGACAGAGGACCAATTCCACCGCGACCGTCATCATCGTCGCCGTCATCATCGGCTTTGTGGGCGGACTGGCCGGAGCATGGCTGATAACGAGCTATCTGCAGCCCCCCGAACCGGCCACCGAAACATCTCCGCAGGTCCAGTACGAGCGCACAATGAAGCTGCAAACAGACGAAAGCGCCATTCCGGAGGCCGTCACCAAAGCGCAGGGATCGGTCGTCAAGATTGTGACAATCAAGGAACTCATGGGGCCGTCACCGCTGCCGTGGGACTTCTTCTCCCGTCCCGTGCCGGTCCGGGGGCTGGGCTCGGGCTTCCTGTTTGATTTTGAGGGCACCACCTACTGCATGACCAACGCTCACGTCATCGAAGGCGCCACGAAGCTGCAGATCGAGCTGACCGACGGGCGCAAGATGAAGGGCGAGGTGGTCGCCGCCGACTCCCACAGCGACCTTGCTATCGTCAAACCCGTTGACCCCCCGGACGACCTGGAAAAGCTCGAGCTTGGAGACAGCGATGACACACGCGTGGGGGAATGGGTCATCGCGATGGGCAACCCGTTCGGCTTCCAGGGAACCATCACCGTCGGAGTGGTCAGCGCGAAGGGTATCCGCTCGGTGCCCAACGGCCAGCGGTACGTCATCCAGACCGATGCTTCGATCAACCGGGGCAACAGCGGCGGCCCGCTGGTGAATCTCGCCGGCGAGGTCGTGGGCGTCAACTACGCCATCTTCAGCCCCAACCGCGAGCAGACCACCGTTGGTATCGGCTTTGCCATACCGGTCAATGAGGCCAGGAGGGTGGCGCATTTCCTCATCCACGGCGGGCCGTGGGTGGGTGTGGGTGACATTATGCCCAACAGCCGGGGATATTCGCAGTGGGCGGGCCTGGCCACCGAGGAGGGCGCCGTCATCCTCAGCATCGTGCGTGACAGTCCTGCCGCCAGAGCAGGTTTGCGCCCGGGCGACGTGCTCCTGTCAATTGACGGAAAAGAGATCAAGAGCCGGCAGGAGTACCGTGATATCATTCTCAAACACGATATTGGTGACGCCATCAGCTTTGTCATCAACCGGGACGGCGAGCGCATGACCGTGGGTGTCGAGGCCGGCCGAATCCCTGAATGGAATGCTGATACCCGTCACTGAAAACAGGTGAGCGCTATCAAAGAGGGGCCGGAGCCTCATGATTTGCGAAAGCGGTATCTGACAATTGCCGCGATCGTTATAGCCGGGTTCGCGGGGGCCTTCCTTGTGGCCCGGAAGCTGTCGGCGATCGGCCGGGTGGACCTCGGACTGACCACCCTCATCGCCTTCGGTGTCATAATCTTTGCCGCAGTGGGGTATATCTTCAGAGACTTCTTTGAGCCGATCATGCCCACAAAGGCCGATGAGGAGATCGCACAAAGCGACTTCTCAGACGCGCTCGAAGAGATTGCGCGTGAAAAGAAGCGGGGAAACGATGACTGACAGCCCCACGCTCCCGGATATACCCGGGTACAGGGTTTACGATGAAACTGTGCCAGCCTCCGCCGACGGTTCGCAGGAGCCCGTTATCATCGGTCATCCTGAAGATATAAACCCCGGTGATACGCAGGCCCCCGCACTGCCGCTTCTGGTCGGCTGTCACTCCTGGTCATGTCCCCGCTACCAGGCAGCAAATAACATGGCCGCCGATGCTGCTGAAAAGGGCTGGCTTTCGGTATATCCCGAATTCCGGGGGCCGAATTTGCAGGATAATCCCCGCGCCACCGAGACCGGAGGCTCGATCCTCGCACAGTCCGACATCATCGACGCCGTCGAGCACATGAAGACGGTTTTTTCGGTGGATGATCGGCGCATCTATCTGCTGGGTGGCTCCGGCGGCGGGCATATAGCGACACTGATGGCGGGCAAGTACCCGGACGTGTGGGCGGCTGTCTCAGCGTGGGTGCCCATCACCTCGCTCAAAGAGTGGTGGGAGCAGGATAATAACTACCGGCCACACGTGGAGGCAGTCTGTGGAGGGCGCCCCGGAGATGCTGCTGATGTTGATTTTGAATACCTCCGGCGCTCGCCCCGAACTTTCATCACCAATGCCGCGAACACGCCCCTGCATATCTTTCACGGCCAGTTTGACGGCACCATCGATGTGGAGCAGTCGTGGCAGACCTTCCGGCGTTTGAGCGCCTTCGAGGATCATCGCGTTTCGTTCCTCTCCGATTCGCGCGGACACTGTACAGATTTCGCCAGCGCTGTGCAGTGGCTGGGCAGGCACAGGCGTGATTCCGAGCCTCCGCGCCGCCAGCATCTTTTCACCGATGAGGCAAAATCGTTTTTCTGGTGCCACATCACTCCCGCACAGCCCGGCGCCCTCGCCGAAGCGCAGGTAGGGATTGAGGGCAGCGGTGATGAAGGAGTCATTAACGTCCGCAGCAGTGGGGCGGATTTGATAACAATCGATCTACTAGCAGCGCCGGGCCACATGGCCGGGGCAGCGGGCAGAGATGTCCTTGAAATTACTCCGGGAGCCCCAACGGCTCCCTTTAAGCGTGTAATCAGGATGTCAGAGATTTAGCATACCGCAAACAATTTGACGGGCTGGAGTGTGACAGACGATGAAACGACTTTCTTTGTGGGTACTCGCAGTCGTAAGCATTGTTGCTCTAACAGCCACGGCACAGGCGCAGCCGACGATGGCGGTCAACGGCCAGGACGTGACCATGGAGGCCCCGCTCGTTGTTATTGGTGACGCAATTATGGCCCCGCTGACCCCGTTTGCTGAAGCGATTGAGGCGGATCACACCTGGGATGAAAACGAACGACTTATCACCATCACTCTAAGGCAGACGAAGGTGGAGATGTGGAGCGGCTTTCTCGTCACCGCCGTAAACAACCAGATGCAGCAGGCCGAAGCCTCGCCGTTCGTCGTGGGCACCACCATCTATATTCCCATCCGCTTTGTGGTACAGTCCTTCGGCGGGCACGTGTCCTACGACGCCGCAACCGATAGTGTCTCTGTCAACCTGGCCTCCGGAACCGGCCAGATGCAGACGCTGCAGGGCGTCATCGTGCAGGTGTATCCGGGCACGCCGACATCTCTGCTCATTCGCGACAACACCACAAACGACACCATGATCCTCCCACTGGCGGGGGATGCACAGATTACGCGGGCTTCCGAAGGGACAGAGCCGGCCAACGCGCAGCCTGGCGATCTAAAGGCCGGAGACACCATTTCTGCCACCGTCGTCAACGGAGAGCTACAGTCCGTATCGGCCACGTACACGGCAGGTGGCGGGGATCAGCAGCCGCAACTGCAGCACATACGAACCACGCTTGGAGGAGCGACCGGGGACTACCTGCTTTTGGAGGGCAACCAGGCGCTGCAACTTTCACAGACCGCCGAGATACTCGACAATGCCGGCAACCCCATCAACGTCAATGCCCTGCAGGCCGGTGACCGGGTGCTGCTGATCGTTGACACCACCAGCAACACTGTTGTCCGCGTGGTGCGTGAGACGGCAGCCGACGCGCAGACAGGAGACACTACAAAGCCGCGGTTTACCGGACTCACACCCGTCAACAACCAGACCGTTGAAGAAAACGATGTGCTGATACGCACCCGCTATACGGACGATGAATCCGGCATAAATCCCGCCGCCACCGTCATCATCTTTGACGGGCAGGACGTGACCGCCGATGCGGATGTGACGGCCGAACGCGTCGAATACCAGGCCACCGATCTTGCCAACGGCCCCCACGGCGTGGATGTCACCATCACCGACCAGGCCGGCAACACCAACCGCAACCAGTGGACCTTTGTGGTGGCCTCACCGGCGGATGAGGAGATTCTGTCGGTAAAACACGATGCGGAGGGACCGGTGGGGGCGAATCAGACCCTGCAGGTGACTGTCAAAGTCGCCCGGCCCGGCGGGGACATCAAGTGGAGCATCGGCCAGTTCAAGCAGGATCTGACGATGGAACGCGTCGGCACCACCAACGCCTACCGGGGAACATATACCGTCAGGGCGGGCGAAAGCGGCAGCGGCAAAATCGCGGTATCCTACAGGCCCCCGAATGCAGCCGAATGGCAAACGGTGCAGACCGAAGAGACTATCCAGATCAAGGGGCAGATACCCGAGGCGCTGAAGGTGACGGCGCCAAAAGAGGGTATCGAGGCGCCCGAGAAGCTGGTGGTCGAAGGCTACGCGCCGGCCAATCACCGCATCAGGGTGAAAATCCACGCCAACAAAAAGCGCTTCTTCGACATGTCTCACGACCTCGATCCACAGGAGGTCACGGTCGGAGAAAACGGGCGCTGGAAAACCGAGGAGGTCCTGTTGAAGGAGCCAATTTACGGCTGGGCCGACAGCTACGATGTGACGATCGAGCTTCTGCCGCCGGAGGGTGACACGGTCGTCGCTTCCGTCGTCCGACATCTCAAGGGCAGGTAGAACACCGGCTGTCGGATACGGACGAAAGGAGCCATTAGTTATCCGCGATGGCTCCTTTTTTCATGGGGCCAGTGGCTGCATGAGGCGCATCAATCCGCCCACAGAGAGACCTGTTTGAACGCCTCGACATCCACCAGGCCGAGGTCGGTGAGACGCAATTTGGGGATGACGCCGAGCGCGAGGAAGGAAAGAGCCATAAACGGCTGTGAGAAGGTGGCTCCGAGGGTGATCGCCGCCTGGTGAAGCGCCTGTACCTGCCCGATAATCTTGTCCAGCGGCCGGTCGCTCATCAGTCCGGCGATCGGCAGCATCAGCATCGCCACAACCTCGCCATCACACACCGCCACCTGCCCGCCACCCGCCCGTTCAATGGCGCGGACGGCTGCGAGCATGTCGGCATCACTGACACCGGCGACCACGATGTTGTGTGAGTCGTGGGCCACGCTGCTGGCGATCGCTCCCTCTTTCAGCCCCAGGCCCGTCACAAAGGCGAGGCCGACGTTGCCTGTGGCGTGATGGCGTTCGAAGACGGCGAGCTTCAACAGATCCCGGTCGGGATCACTGACGGCGCAGCCGCTGGCGACGGTCGGCTCCATGGTGAGATGTTCGGTGATGACCTGGTGTTCCTGCAGCCCGATGACGCGGATGGTTCGCCCCTCGGCCGGAATATCGAGACCGGAGAAGCTGTCCCAGCCGATGTTGATCGCATCCGGCGGGGGCTGTGGTGGCTGTGGAAGATCAACAGCCATTTCACCGTCGCGGGCCACCAGTTGCCCACCGATAAAGACCTGGTCGGCGTCAAATTGCTCCAGGTCCTGCAAGACGACGATATCGGCGCGATAGCCGGGAGCGATGGCGCCCCAGCCACGCCGAGTAAGCCCGAAACGCTCTGCGGCGTTCAATGTCGCCATTTGCACGGCCTGAACGGGCTCAATGCCCTCCTGCACGGCGCGGCGCAGGGCGAAGTCAACGCCACCTTCGGAGGCGAGGTCACCCGGGTGACGGTCGTCGGTGCACAGACAGCATCGTCTCGCGTTTGCAGGCGTCACTGCAGGAACGAGGTCGGCCATATTCCGGGCGCTGCTGCCCTCGCGCAAATACACGTACATCCCCCGGGCGAGCTTCTCGTCGGCCTCTGCGGCCTGCGTGCATTCATGGTCAGACAGGCAGCCGGCGGCGATGTATGCACACAGGTCCGCGCCGGTGACCCCGGGAGCATGACCGTCAATGGGCGCATCCATCTCCCGGGCGGCCTCCAGCTTCGCCAGCACCTCGGGATCGCCGTAGATGACACCCGGATAGTTCATCATCTCGCCCAGGCCGAGGATCCCCTCACGCTGCAGCAGTGTCCGAATGTCAGCAGCTTTCAGCCTGGCGCCGGAGGTCTCCATGTCGGTCGCAGGAACGCAGGATGGAGCCATGATGAAGACCTGCAGGGGGACACCCTGGCGGCTCTGCAGCAGGTAGTCAATACCCGCGATGCCGTGCACGTTGGCGATCTCGTGGGGGTCGAGGAGGCAGGCGGTGACACCCCGCGGCACGACAGCCCGGGCGAACTCCGGAAGGGTTACCTGCGTGCTTTCCAGGTGCATGTGGGCATCAATGAGGCCCGGGCAGAGAAACCGGCCCGAGACGTCGATTTGCTCCGCCGCCTCATAGCCGTCACCCACCCCGACCACAAAGCCGTCGGCGATGGCGACATCGACCTGCTGGATATCGCCTGTGAAGACGTTGACGACCTGCGCGCCCCGCAGCAAAATATCACACGGGGCGTCTCCGTGTGCCCTCGCGACCATTTGAGCGCTATTCATCACACATCTCAGCCTTCAAGTTGTCGGTGAACGCGGGCAAGGTATGCGTCCATGTCGAATTTTCGCTCCAGCCCGGAGGCGTTCATGTAGCGGGTCTTGCCGAATATCGGGCGCTCCTTCCAGCCCTGGTCGTGTTTGCCGAAACACCATGCGACGCCGGTGAAGGAGTTGGGATCGCGCCCATCCAGCTCGTAGCGGTTATTCAGGCGAAGGGCAATCTGAAACGCCTGCTTTGGCGTCTCGGTCCATTCGAGGATTTTCTTCCCCCAGTACATCCGCATATACCCGTGCATCTTTCCTGTGGCGACCATTTCAAGCTGTGCGGCGTTCCAGTACGGATCGTGAGTGCGGGCCTGCGCGAAATCATCGTAGTCGTAGATATACTCGCGCTCATCATCCGCGTGCTCGTGCAGCGTCTCTTTTGCCCAGTCGGGCAGGGCGGATTCAAAATCATCATATCCATGATTGAAGTGGCAGAAGTTCATGGCCAGCTCGCGGCGGATGATGAGCTGCTCAATATAATCCTCTTCACCCGGCCCGCCGGCGTTTTTGATCTTCAGCGCGATGTCTATCGGCGAAATCTGGCCGAAGTGTAGATACGGGCTCATGTGCGATATGCAGTTGGCTTCCGGATGGTTGCTCAGGTCGGCGTAATCATCGAGTTTTTCGTCAATAAAGCTCATCAGCAGCCTGTGGGCCTCCCCTTCGCCGCCCCTGAAGTCAGGCACCGGCCCGATGCTCCTGTCGATGTCGAGGGTGTCTAAAACGGCGTCAATATCCGACAGATCGAGGCTTTCGATATCGAATTTCGCCTGGTGTTGCACTGTAGTGCGGTGAAGCTGCTTGAGGAAATCGGGCAAATGCCTGTGGATCCTCGGGCGGATGGTGCGGGCCATGTACTCCTCTTTGTCCGTCACCAGCTCCACCGGCACGCAGACGTCGCTTTCGACCTGCGTCACGCGGCAGGCGATATTGTCGGCCACCTCCTCCCGCCACCGCCGCTGGATATTGAGGTAGCCCATGTCGGTGACGACAACGGTGGCGTCGGCGGCCAGCTCCGAGACCAGCTCCGGCGGCGACTGGTGGCGGATGACGAACGATACTCCGCGTTCCTGAAGCTCGCCTGCGACCTCCTGGAGACCCTCCAGCATGAAGCGGTAGTGCCGGAGGTTGGCGTCGGGAAAATCATCCGTCAGGCCGAAGCAAACGACGGTCGGCAGGCCGATATCATTCGCGGTGCGGACCGCGTATTCCAGCACATGATTGTAGCGGGTGCGCTGGGAGGCCTGCATCCAGTACAGGACGTATTCGCCGTCCCGCACCGGCGCCTCGTTGAGGTTGGTGATGCGCTCATCGCGTATCACTCCGGAAAGATCACTCCTCAGTCGCGCGGCAGGCGGAGATGAGATCGGATGAGGTGGCGGTGGTGCCGATCGTCATTTCTGTTTCGAGAATGGAGGCCGCCGTCAGCCCCATCGTCTCGTACGTTTCGGATGCTTCAATGGCAGTGGTACCGTCGCGCAGGAGAATGACGTTGTAGCCACGCCGGTTCATCGCGCGGGTGCCGTAATCGCGTCCGGGCACGCACATATTGGCCGCAAATCCGCCGTACACCAGGTGGAGGATATTCTGATGGTGGCACAGGCGGTGAAGCTGCTCGCCGTTGGCGATCACGAAGTCCTCGGGCTGCGGCTCCAGACAGTCAACAATCCTGCGCTGCTGTATCTTCTCCACCCGCCAGCGCGTCATGCGTGGATCCTGTGGCTTTTTGAACTGCGCGTATTCTCCCTGGCGCTTCCGGGCATTTTCGGGCGGCCACTGGGGCTGTGGTTCCGTGCCACCAAAAAGCTGGGCGTCGGAGGCATATTTGGTCCACTGGGAATATTTTTCCGCCTGGGTGGGGGAGGGGGCGTGAATGACGGCGATCCCGGCGTCCCGGCAGGCCTGTGCCGTGGGAGCAAGCACCGTCTGGCAGATCTGGTTGGTGCGCTCCAGGTGACTTTCGTAGGGGTGGATATCCCAGCAGTCCACCAGCACCAGCGCGGTTTCGCCGGTGTCGAGCGTCCATTCGAGCGTGTCGCGGCCAAACGATTCTTCGACAAACGGGCCCTCATCTGCGGGTGCGAGACGGTAGAAGCGGACCGGCAGCGTGATTAGTGGCATCAGCGTCCTCCCCGGGCGGCTGAAATATGATGACGAATGATGGGCAAAAACACACATACATTTTTCGCCCACAGCCCCGGGAAATCCTTTTGCCAGGTTGAACACAAAAACGCCGCCAGCCGCGGGGCTGACGGCGCAGAGTCCGGGGCTGTGTGGATTACTGCCTGAGACCGTCCACGTACCACCTGTCATCGATATTGATGAGTTTGAGGACACCGGCGCGGCCGCCCCGCAGCGTCGCTTCGGCTTTGTCGCCCATATCGGTGACTTCTACGATGGTTGTCTCCGGGTCGAAATACTCCGTCCAGTATTCGAGCTCTTTGGCGCGAGACTCCTGGAGCTTGCTGATAATGAGGTTGCGCTGCCCTTCAGGGATTTCGTCCCAGTTTTCATTTTGTTCTCGCGCTGTGGTGATGTAATTCCAGTGCTTTGCGGCGGCCCTGGTGTCTCGCGATTTCATGGCGTTGACAAAGGCCTGGGCGACGCCTTCAGGTCCCGGTGGGCTGCAACCGAACAGAGCCGTGGCTACGAAAACCACGATGACAAAAACGGCGGACGTCTGCGCTGTTTTCACGCTATCACTCCCTGTAGGCAATATAATAGGCCCTGTCTGCGCCGGAGGTCAAAGGGCGGAAGGTGTAGCCGGTCAGCGCCTCGTAGTCGGAGAACCCCGCCATCTCCAGCATCGTGAGAATCTGCTCTTTTTCATACGCGCGCTGGTAATGGGTTTCGCGGAAATGCTTCTGACCATCGTCGCCGTCCCAGTAGTAGATCATATCAACACGGCAGATGCGCCGTCGCCTGTCCCAGTGCGCCTCCCAGGAGTACCGCAGGGGGGCGTTGCTGTCGAGGTTTGACTGGTTGAATAGCCCGGCCGACAGTGCGCGGATGGTGTTCATGTCGAAGATGAAAAGCCCGCCGCTGTTTAGCACGCGATACGCCTCTGCGATCGCCTCCGCAAGCGCTTTCGGCTTGAGAATATAGTTCAGGCTGTCATAGAGACTGACAACCAGGTCAAACTGCTGGTCGGCGATCCCCAATGCGGAGGCGTCAGCCACCAGTGCCGGCAGGGACGGGTCCTGTGTTTTGCAGTACCGCACCATCGGCTCGGAAAGGTCAACGCCCATCCCGCTGTAGCCGCGCTTGAGAAACTCGCTGCCCACCTTCCCGGTCCCGCAGGCGAGGTCAAGAACCGTCTCCGGCTGGTGATCCCAGCGCTGCAGGAGAAGCTCCACGTAATCCACCCACCGATGGTAGGGGACATCGCTCATCAGGCGGTCGTAATGGTCGGCCACGTCGTCAAATTCGCCGTGGCCCGGGCGGGTGAAATCATCGTGTTGGACCATGTTCTTTGTGAAGACCTCCGGCTGCGCTGTCGTCGGTGCTGCCGCTGTGAGGTCAGCGCTGGAGATACTGCATGATAATCTGTTTGCGCGGCACATCCGTGCGGAACTGCTCGCCGTATTCGCCCTCCGGCCAGGTGACATTGAGGGCGACCAGGTAACGGTTGGCGCGGTCGGGAGCCGGGCCGGTCACGCGGGCGCTGAAGGGGACTGTTATAATCTCGCCCGGGCCCAATCCATCGATCGTCCGTGTGTCGCGGTCGGTCGGCTCAATCTTCTCGGTGTCCATGAAGTTTACTTTAATCCCGCGGATACGGGCGTCGCTGATGTTTTTGAGCGACACGCGAGCTGTAAAATGAGCTCCGCCGGTTTTCTCGATCTCGGTCATCTCAGCCACAAGTGGAAAGACGCCATGATTGTTTCGCACGTATGTGAAGGCGGCTCCGCCGGCAATGGCCCATTCTCGTCCCGGATACGGGCCGGTGCGCCCGCTGACGGCCGCCCTGTAGGTGTCGTGCCAGAAGGCGCCGGCTGTTGCGCCATCACCCGGCTCATAATCCTCATGCGCTTCAGTGATGCGGCGGTAGAGCTCCTCGGGCGCTGCAGGTTTGCGCATTTTTTGATGCCAGTAATCATCCACCTGGTCGCCGACGGCGAGATTGACCTGCCCGGGCCGGAGGTATTCGTTCCACGCCTGCTTGGCATGGTTGAAATGGGCGCGGTCCTCCACCTGGTACAGCATCGGTGCCAGCAGTGCCGCCCCGGCGTCGGTGAACATCAGCGGATCCTGGCCATGCTGCATACCGTGAACCCAGCTCAGCACAAATATCCACACCGGCTTGGTCACACCGGATTTGTGTATGAGGCTTCGAAGATTGCGGGAGCTGATGTGCGCGCGCCACCAGTTCCAGCAATCGTAGAAGTGCGGGTATTTCTGCCAGCCGTCGCCCTCGACCCGTCTGGCGACATACAGCATCCGCTGCTTCTGGCTCATCTGCGCCCAGTCGTCAGCGAGTCGTGCCGGCATCTCCGCTCCGAACTTATCGACCATTTCGTATCCGCCGCGATCGCTGCGCCAGTAATCCAGCCCGATGTAATCCACATTCGGCTCCTGCTGCATCTGACTGAAAAACCTGGCGAGGTGGTTAATGCGGCGCTCATCAAGCAGGGATATGAAATCCCTGTCTGATATGCGGCCGGTGCTTCTGCTGATATCTTTCGCAAACTCGTAGGCCGGCTTGTTCTTGTTCGTCGCGCGGGGGTAGGTCGCATAGCCGACCGCCCACGCCCCGAACTTGATGCCCCGGCGGTGGGCCTCGGCAGCAAGCTTCGGGATGGCCTCAATATTCTGCTTATTAAAGGGCTCCTGCATCGTCAGCTTGCCGGTATATGCCTCCGTGACGGCGCCGCGGAACCAGAAAGTGTCGGCGCCCATGAACTCCGCCCAGTCAAACATGGCCCGCCAGTCACCGACCGACCCGTCCGGTCTGGAGATGCCGCGAGCCCTGAAATCAGGCTCCCACGTCACTGCGCATATACCCGCCGGGAGCCGGGGCTTCGGGCGGGCGACGAGGTTAAATCGCACTCGCGCGATGCACCAGCTTGTGCCCTCAATGTCAGGTCTTTGCTCGTCCTCATCCGACGTTTTCTCGCCGGGCGTGTGCCACGGCCAGTTTTCGGGGTCAGATATCGGTATCTTCGCCTCTACGACATACAAACCGGGCCTGGCATTCCACGGGACCGGCCAGTAGCTGCTGTATTGCTGGCTTTGACGGTTATATTTCAAACGCAGCTCATCAGCATTCCCGACCGTGGTGACGGGTTCACCCTCATAAGAAACGGTGACTATGGGAGGCTCCTGGGCCACGACAGGGCGGCCCTGCGGATCGACCAGCTTCGCCGTGAGGTGCACCAGCCCGTACCGGTAGTAGCTCTCGGCATTGCTCTGCAGGCTGAGGGGGAAGAGGACCTTTGGCTTTTGCTCTTCGAGCGCGTCACCTTGCTGAAACCACTGAGCGGGGACATCACGGAAGGCGACCAGAAGGACGATGAATGACACCAGCACGATAACACAGCAGCAGCATGTCGAACGCTGCTGTTGCTGGCGCTGTTTGCGCAGCTCCCTCGGTGATTCCTGCATTATGAGGCGCGGAGAATCATCACGCATAATGGTGAAAAAATGTTTACAGACGTGTTACTGCACGCGACACAGCACAACCCACGATGTTTCTCGGTCCGACACCCCGGGATACTGGAGCCGGATGTTGTTGGCACCCTCCCGCAGGGTGGTTTCGAGCGTGAAGGTGCTGGTTTCCTCGGTCGTATCAAACGAAGGATCAGTTCCGCCTTCAACGAGCTGCAGGCTGGAGACGTCGATTCCATCGGCCACGCGACCGGTGATGGTGACGTCCTTTGAGGTCACAACCTGTCCAATGGGTGGGTCAACATCCTCCAGATGCAGCGGCTCCTGGTCGAGCCACCGCTTGAATGTCTTCAGCGAGTTATCCCGCACGACCATCTGCCTCGGGAGACGATAGGGATCAGATCTGTCATCAGCGGCTCCGCGGTCGATGGTGAAGCCCAGGCGATATCCGGCCTCCCGGGTGGCCTCCATGACGAAATCGGTATAGGTGCCGTACGGATAGGCCAGTGCGACACACTCGCCGCCGGTATTCTCCTCGATGGCCGCCCTGCAGTCACGGAGCTGGCTGTTGACCATCTCCTCGTATTCGGCCTGTGATCTGTCGCCGCGCTTCGCGAGGTTTTCGTGCGTGCAGGTGTGGGCGGCGATCTCGTAGCCACGATCATGCAGCTCTTTGACCTGATCCCAGGTCATAAAACCCTCGCCGCCGATGGTGTCGCTGTTAATGAAAAGCGTCGCGCGGTATCCGTACTCTTCGAGGATCGAGCAGGCGTTGTCGTACACGACCTCTTTGCCGTCATCGAAGGAGATCAGCACCGATTGTTCGGGGAGATCCTCCTTCCCGCCGAGGTAATCGGCGAGCTGCCTGCAGGAAATACTCTCATATCCGCGCTCCTGCAGAAGCTGCATCTGCTCGACGAAGTCGTCTGCCCTGCTGTGATAGAAGTTCGACGGGTCGTCCTCGACGCCGTGGTAACAAAACACGTGAACGGTGCGGGAGGGGAGTGGCTCTTTT
>JAWODS010000443.1:0-7489 GCA_046483205.1 Armatimonadota bacterium
CGACGGCCTGCTGGAGGTGGCCGGCCAGCTGGGTCCCGCCGCCGTGCTGGGAGGCTACTTCCTGATCTCGATGCTGCTCACCAACGTCATCTCCAACCAGGCCACGGCCGCCCTCCTGGCCCCCCTTCCCACAAGCTGCCGGCACTGTCCATCTGCCATCGAGTTATGTTCTGCTGATGCTCAACGACCAAAACAGGTACGCATTTGGCGAATTGCTGAATTAGCAACATGAGTGGCCGATGCACACCGCCCAGTCACCAGCAGGTTTTCTATACCTTTCGGCAGCAAACATCGATAGGGGATCTGGACGTACCCTTCGACACTTTCACAATAATATTCCGGCTCGTGCATGTCGAAACAGGTTTTAGCTAACAGAATCGAATCTTCGAAACGAGCGTTTTCCCGGCAATCTTCTTCGGTCAAAATATAATCGCCTTTGATACAACGTGTCTCGCGGACTCCGACTTGTGCGGCGGTCTCCAAAAGGAAGCTGTTTTCAAAGCCGGGAACGTTTTCCCGCACCAATTCGGCCACTGCATGGCTCTGGCGTCGACAATGGTATCAGCAATCACGGTATGGAGGTGGATATCCACCCCGGCCTCTTCGACCATATTGGCAGCAACCTGCTTGACTATTTCCGGCTCCATATGTCGATTCTCCAGTGGATTCGGGTCTGGCCTGAATTTGTTTACACGTTGTGCAAACTCACTGATCATGCCGGAGTTCTGTCGCGCAAGGCCATGCCAGGCGGGCATAATACAATACGCCGGGACGCCACCGAGAAAACCGTAACGTTCCACCAGACCAACCCGCGCCCCCGTTCGTGCCGCAGCGATGGCAGCAGGGACACCGGCAGTGCCCGCTCCGCAGATTAAGACATCGAACTCATCGACGAACGGCGTTTCTTTTGCAGGTTCCCTTATGGTCTTATTTGTTCCATAATGAGTGTTCATTCCTGCTATCCTCGTCCAGGATGTTTTCAATTGCGAGCTAAGCGGCCCGAACTAAATCCTTTCCGGTTCTGTCCGGGCTGATATCTCCCCGGCTTTCAGCCTTTCAAGGTAGGCATTCAGTGAACCACGCTGTTGCAATCTTTGTCTTTACCGTAATCTGCCGTTTCGCGTTTTTTTGCAGTCCGAAACAGCAACGGCAGACGAAGGTAAAGATTATGGTAAAGACGACGAGATCGTGCCCGTAGTCATTGCCACACTGATACCTTTGCCGGCTATTCTGGACAGGCTGGAGATAGATGACAAAAGCTGAAGTCACTAACTTCCGGCCGCTTAGCGATCCACATTAACTCGCACAGCATGTATTTCCTGGACTTCGCTGTCCTTGTATGAGGTTAGAGCGCCGATCTGATGGACACCTTCGTCCGCATCACCAGGTATAGTTACACGGAAGAAGAAACGCTGGTAATCGCCCGGCGCGACTTCATATGAAGCCTTTGACGGCTCCGACGTCCAGCCATCCGGCAGCCGGGGCAGCAGCACTCCCGATATGGTATGCCGGTAATAGTTCCAGACAGTCAACTCAAGTTCAAAACTGTTTCCCGGCGCACGCTCGATCTCGAATTCGAACTGCTTGTCAAGACGTTCGTCCGAGGCCGTGTTCGCGCGGATTTCCGAGGTTTCGAGGTAAGCGTTGATTGCCACGCCCGGGAATAAGGGTTCTTCATGCCGGGCTATAGTAACGGCGGCCTGTCCTGCGTAGTGCTGCGCCACTTTCAGGGCATTACCCAGTTCTCCACCGTGCCGTTCGGAAGCACGGTCGAGGCGCTCGGTCCAGTCCAGCGCCACCCTCGCCTGGCGAAGGTAGCCGTCATCTCCTTCTAAGCCGGTAATCATGCCCCTCACGTCCGCCACCGTGAGCAAATCGCCATCGGGCTGCGGCAGAGCCTGCCCGGCCAAAACGCGGTGCCGCAGCAGCATAATGTCGTGGTACAGCCTGTTCATAGCCTCCAGATCGGTGGCGGCATCCCGGGCGTTGGCGACTACCCTCTCAGTAAAGGTGAAGGGGGCATTGACATCAAACGGGGCCCCGGCCAGCCGCCTCTGTATTTCGCTACGAGTGATCCCGAGGATAAATTCGTTGCGCGGCAGGTGGATATATTGCACGTGCTCTGTCAACTCCACCGGCAGGACGCCATCGTCGGCAATAATTTCATCGGGACGGTCCATCAGATCGTATGATATCGCCCGCTCAACGCCGGCATTCAGGTTCACCTGTTTGGTTCCGTTAACCACCCAGGCCGCCAGCACCGCGTGCCCGTCGGGATGTTGAAATGCGAGCACCCACACCCGCTCCGCATCCATATCGAGGCGGCCCAGGTAATCGGCCCCTTCGAGATGACGCGTCATGGTGGCATAACTGACGTACGATGGGTAGGGAAGGTTCTGCGGTCCGAGAAGGTAGGTAGGATCATCCTGCCCTCGACCGCCTTCAAACCAGAAAACCTTATCGACCCCGATGCTGATCTGGGGCAGATAAGTTCTGGGGATCACCTTGGCACCCACTTCAGGCGATTTCACAGGCGCTCCCCACCACCCGTCTTCGGTATTCCATATCTGCTTGCCGGGGAAGCCGCTGTCGCGCAGAGCAACGGTGTCCTGCATCATCCCCATCTTGCTCTCAGGCACCTGATAGCGGTCGAAGCTGATATCGTCGAATTCAATCGACTGGGAGGCGGGATAGTGAATCTGGATGCCATCGTTGAACATGTTGGCGCCATCGCGCACGAGAGCTTCCATCGCCCTCAGCGTGCCGGTATCGCCGTCGGAAATGCTTATGGTATCCTTCTGGCGGGCCTTGACGATACACCATGCATGTTTGGTGGCCAGCGAAAAATGCTCCATCGAGTCATGCCAGAAGAAATTCGGCTCGTTCCAGAACTGGTAGTGGGACACCTCGTCGTCAACACCGCCGAGATCGTCTATAACGCGGAGCATATACTTGTAGAATCTGTCGTAATGGTAGATACGGTGGTTTATTGCCCCTTCGGTAACCCATGGTTCGCCATATACGAACCTGCCGGGCAGTTGAATCCCCCAACGACCGGCGTATGCACGATGGCCGTCGAGAGCCTTAGACCACTGTATCGCTTCGGGGTTGTAATAGGGCGACAGGTCGTAACCCCCCTGCGGCTCGACCTTATCCCAGAGGCCCTCGCTTACCCGCTGCATCTGCGCACCTGCGTGAGCCATCATATAGTAATTGAGGCCCCAGCACATTCCGAAATGCGAATCGGGATTGCTGCCCAGTTCGCTGGAACGAATGCGCGCCAGTTGGGTCTCCATCTCCTCCAGTACAGTGTCGCCATCGCGCAACGTCACATGCAGCGTATAATGTCCCCAGTCTTCCACCGGCACTTCCAGGGGCAAGCGCTGGCGTGCGGCCGCCCGAGCCGTCATCGGCGTCGTCCCCCGGCGCTCGCTGCCGTAGAAGTCGGTAAGTGTCCAATCCGCATTCAGTTCTGCCTCTTCGGCAAGGTTATTGATAAAAACTTCGACAACGGCGGGCTCATTGTCAAGGAACAGGTTGCCAGGCCGGTGCTGCTCCAGCTCAGCGGAGATATTGTCCGGAAGGAAGCGTCCGTCGGGAGTGAAGGTCAGCAGGCGGTGGTCCGAGGACCGGTAGGCATGGCTTTCGCTGCCCACAGCTATATGTATTCGGCCATCAAGCCCCACCGCTACGCCGAAGATATGACGGGCAAAACCGGCCGCACGGCTGCTGTCTCCTTCCGCCGGCTTGATATCAAGTATATTGCCACCTTCGGTAACCTGCGGCGCGTCTGCGGTGAATGGGACCAAATTGCCGTCGAGGTCGATGCGCCAGATGCGCGTGCTGTGATACAGGTATATCAACCCGTCCGGGGCAAGATGCATTTTGCCGCTACGGACATCTGGCTTAAGCTGGACTTCGCCGGTATGGCGGTTCATCCTGAAAATCCTGGACCCATCGGCCACCCACAGCCGCCCTTCCGGGTCGATGGCCAGCGTCTCGGGTCGCAACCCTTCGGGCAGCGAGATGTTCCGCAGAAACTTACCGCTGCGATCGAAGACATGAATCTCCTGAGAAGGCGAGGTCTCCCCAAGATATATCAGATCATCGGCATCGATTGTCACACCACCCCAGCTACCAGCAAAAGCGGGCCTGCGCAGCGCCTCCTGAATATCAACCGTCCGGCGCCTGTCCGCCGTAACATTATAGGTGTAAGAGCCTTCCTCGTCAGGGTCCAGCTCTACTCCAAGCCGATAGCGGACGCCTTCGATGGGCCAGACGCGGATGATATAATCTTCATCGGCCTCCCAGGAGGCGGGGTAGCCGTCGGGGTCGTAGCGGTCCAGACCCGGGCCGCCCAGCAGGTAGACATAATTTTCTGAATCGACTGCAACGTCGTAGACATGAATCGGCGGCGTGCTGTGGCCTCGGGGATTGACGGGGTAGGTGAGGTCCAGCCGCCAGTTAGGGCTGTAGCGGCGGCCCCGCCAGGCGCGCCGGTTTGCGATTATGAAATTGCCCTCGCTGTCAAGCGCTGCTCCCTCGAAGGTCCGCACCGTTCGGCTGGCGAGAATGGGGGTTGAGACGCGATGGAAATTACCCGCTGTCTCCCCTCTCCCGACACTCACCGTGATGCGAAAACGGTTCACCTGCTCGTCGTGAATCGGTGGATCGGGTATCTCCTCCATCTTTCGCACTTCGCGGTACCAAAGAACATTTGTTTCAAATACGGGGTTGCCCTCCTCATCCATACCGTCCCACAGATACTCGTGATCCCCGGCACCGAGACGACCCAGTTCGATCTCACGCACCGGCCAGGGCTCGGGCACATAATAATACTGCCCCACGCGCCCAACGGGCTGGTGGGCGTCCTGCCCCAAACCGGCCAGATGGCGCTCGATACGCAGATTCACCACATCCGGTTCGGCCAGATGAAAGCGTATATTTACCGCCTCCACACCCTGATGTTCACCCTCCTCAACAACTATGCTATGGCTGATATGCAGATCACTAACAATCCCGTCAGCCAACGCCGCATTCGGCGCTGCACACAAGATTCCAACCCCGATCAAACCTGCCCACAGCAACATACGATGCATCATTGTCATCGTGATAAAATCTCCAGATAAAAATGTCCCTCTGGGCACGTCGAATAACAACCCCCCACTCCACGGAGACGCAGTTTCACTGACAACTCCGTGCAAACGGCCCTTTAAACCTTCACTCTCCCACCAGTCCCGGATCTATATCCTCCACCGGCGTGGGCTTTTTCTCCTCACGCCCGCTGGCGGGAAGCTCCAGCCCTTCCAGTATCGGCTGGCCCGGCGGAATACGGAAAACGATCTGCAGGTTCTTCCAGTTGTTTTCCACAGTCACGATGATTTCTCCGTTCTCGCGGATAAATGCGTTCAGCGCGTGGGTGATATCCAGCCAGCTCGATTCATGATAAAGTTCCTCGCCGGTGTACATCGCGCCCAGGTGCTCGCCGGTGCGCGTGTTGTAGACGTGAACGAATTCCTGCTTTCTGATTTGCTTGCCCAGCCCGGCAAACAACAGGTCGCCGGCAACCGCCCAGGATTGAATGTGATACCACTGTTTCTTCTTGTCCTGGCGGGTGGGGAAGTCGATCCGGCTGACCAGCTCCCGCCGATCGGGGTCGGTGAAGTTGTCGTAACGGGCAAAGTTCGCACCGGACCCACCCTTGGACCCGTCATAATCCTCGGCGTACCCGCTGATGAACATGCGGTCATGCTTCGCGTCGTAATAATACCGTTGCACCGTGGGCTCATTTACCTCCGATTGACGCCCATCGCTCGG
The DNA here is from genome assembly GCA_046483205.1 of Armatimonadota bacterium. Lineage (GTDB taxonomy): Bacteria > Armatimonadota > Zipacnadia > Zipacnadales > UBA11051 > JBKHJK01. Next base: position 5,818 of record JAWODS010000443.1, read on the forward strand.
GAACGGGGACGGATGCGGAAAGTAATCCGCCTCCCCCAGTTGGAATTCATAGACGGGGTTGTTGTGTTCATCGAAACCCTGGAGGGAATGTCGCAGGAATCCCGACCGCTTCCCGGGCATGCCGACTCCCTTGCTGCGCCATTCCCACAAAGCGCCCTCGGCATCCATTTGCCAGGAGGTCTCGTCCATGCTCCACGTGTTGACCACGTATTCATCCTCCTCGAACTGCCCGTTGCCGTTGAGGTCGCGCCACATCACGCGCCGGGATCTGGGATGTTTGGGTCTTTTGGGATCCATCGGGCGGTGCGGCGGGTACCCTTTGCCCATGGAGCTGAGGAACACCGACGGCATGAAGATTTCGCTGTTCTCTTCCTGGCGCAGGATCAGCGTGCCGAGCCGTTTGGCATCGACGATCAGGTAGGTCTCGTCGTTGTCAAGGTGGCGGGCATGGACCCTATGCCAGCGATAATCGTGGGGGAAGCGGCGGGGATCGCTGGTGATCGCCACCCAGTCGTCCAGCCGGCCCTCACGGCTGTAATCCAGCACAAATCGATTGATTCCACCGTGGCAGCCAAATGTCACAGTGCCGTCATACGCATCGTCGAACGCGGTCGGGTTCATGAATTGCGCCGCATATATCTGCCAGAGCATCTCCTTGCCATCGGGGGAGAAGCGCCGGACAAAACTTCCCGCCCGGCCGCGCGTACTGATCGAGATATAGCCCTCATCGTCGACACCCACACCGGAAAGAAAATCGAAGCGATGGGTGCCCATACGCCCCGGAACCGGTCCGCCGTAGACACCGTCCGGCTCCCCGAGCTGGCCGACACGCTGGGGCTTCTCCTGCGAAATATCGAAGATCTGCACGTTGATCCGACCCGGACCGATATCGGCCACATGCATCCGCCCCTCCGGACCGCCGATGGCCAGATCGGTAGGTATAATAACATCGGTAATCTCACGCCCCGTGGGCTCCCCCTCCGGCGTGTACTGCACGATGCGGTAGTCGCCCTTCTCCTGAGCATTTTCATCCCTCCCCCCGGAGACCTTCGGCCGATGGATGACCCAGATGTTCCCCTCGGCATCCAGGTCCACCGGGCCGGGGTATTTCACATCAAACTGGTGGGTGCGCTGCATCGAATCGACATCATAGACATGCACCTTATGCGTGACGTCTTCAGAAACCACCAGCATCTGATCGTTGCCGGCGATGCCGCGGAACTGCTGGGGCGCCCGCCAGCCGTCGTCTTCGTCATGACGGACCCGCTCTTCGCGAGAGGCCACGGCCAGAAGATGCCCCTTGTCGCCCCTGCCGCCCTCGAACGGCGCCGGACGCAGGAAGCCTTCTTTGTAACTATACCATTTATGAGCGCGTCGTCTTTGGATGTCATCGGCATGGTATCGGGCAAGGGTCTTCCATCGCGTGCCATCAACCTTTACATCGTTGTCACTACGATAAGCAACATAAATATAGCGGTTATCGCCGCCAATGACTCGGCTGCGTTGATTGGGCACGCCTCCGAGCAAATCACCGTCAGCCGAATACACCGTATCCTCACGGTGCGCCTCGTCCCACGGACTGGAGGTCAGAATCCGTCCGTCGGGCAGCGCACTGAGGTAGCTGATATGCGACTGCACCCATTTGGGACCGCCGGGCCACGTGTTGCCGTAC
>JAWODS010000303.1:0-11491 GCA_046483205.1 Armatimonadota bacterium
TGGTGACTTCATTCCTCCGGGCGTCGAGTACCATACAGACCCCCTCTGGCGGCTCCTCGCCTGCCACGCATTTCCCCACAATTCGCGGATGCGTCAACTCCCAGGTCGCCTCCGCCCACGGGGCAGCTTCCATCGGCGCCAGATCAAGAGCGCCAATCTCCCCGCGCCAGATCTCCCTGAGGCCCGACCAGGGCCGCCACCGTGGCACCCGGCCATCATAACGAGGGTGAACACCAGACAGAGGATCAAAGCGCAAGCGAGGGAAACAACAGTCGTACGTAGCATGACGCACCTCCCTGCTCTCCATGGAAGAAGGAGAGCCGGTTGAAGTGCTGCCCCCGGCCATCCTGAAGGCGCACCCGGCTGTGGCGGGTCCGACCATTCAGTGGGCCCGGCGCGCAGCCTGACACCTGCCCTGCTGTGGGCGGTGCGAGTTGAACTGCGTGTGGCTTTTGATAAATTCTGAGACTGATTCAGTGCTCAGAAGAGAACCGCAGTTTCAACCAACCGGCAACGGCGGTCATGCCGTATCGCACATGCGTTCTGAAAAACAGTTCCAAAAGCGTTTTTTTGCCCTATACCAGGGATGGTGTGACGCAAGGGAAGCATCGGCCGGAGAATTGATCAGAAGCCAGTTGGACGCACACAGCAGCAAACAATACAACTTTTAAAAACAGTAATGTTGGTCTGGAGGCTTCGCGACGGCCGCAACCGTCTCTCAGTGTCTTTTTGCAGAGCATACAGTCCATGATCATATTGGAGACGAAGACGTATATAGGTGGCTGTTGCAGGTCAATGCCAAACTTTCCCGGCCGATGGGACGTCATTATTTAATACAGGACATTTCGTATGTCCGGAGGCTGGGTATACTACATATAGGCAGTGTTCCGGCGAGAAGACCAGTATGAAGTAAGCGCCTGCGTTCCATAGGGACGTGAGTGGTATGAGGAGGCTTATCGTTGCACTCACAGTATTGGCTCTTATTCTCACAGCCTGTGTCGTTCACGCAGATAACAGCGAGGATTTCTTCCTGGAGAAGCTGTGGGACACTCACACCGGCTTTGACGCGCCTCCGGCCGGGACGCTTGAACATGCCGCAGTAGAGGCCGGCGTGGACCTCGACACATATGATTTCAACCTCCAGATGCCTCAGGGCATCACATTGCAGCAAAACTTTCAGCGCGAAGCCATCGAAGACGAGACTCTGCCCCTCGCACGAGCCATCCAAGAGACGACCTCCTCAGAGTTCCACTGGCATCCTTCCTCCACAACCTCCATGAGCTTCACCAGAAGTCGCACAAAGGTCCGGGATCTGCTTGAAAACGAACTCGACACCGTGGAAAAGCAGAGCTACGGGCTCAAGCAGATGTTTGGGAGCGGGCCGTCAGCGTCGAAGCTCGGCTTTACCCGCCAACAGACCGAGAAGATGGTCAGTGGCGAGAAGAAAACTGACCAGATCATCAGTGAATACTTCCTGCAGTCCGGCCTGGCCGAGGGCTGGGATCTGTCGATGAAGTTTATCGACACTGAAAAGAAACTTCGCGAATACCAGAACCAGGATTTCACCAGCAAGCTGGTATTCCCGCTTTCCGGCGGACAGGGCCATGCCGCATTTGATGCTACAGAGACGACGAAGGGCGGCAGGGATTATGAAGGACAGGTCGTAGATCTGAACGCTCCGTTCGCTGTTGATGGTGGTCAGGCTCTTATCACCCATCACAGAGAATTTGCCGATACCGGCAAGACCCGCCTGAACCGAAAGACTGAGGTGACCGCGCCTCTGGATTTCCTCGGACATGAGGGGCAGTTCAAGCACCTGGTTACCGCCAATGTCACCGACAGAGGTAAGGAGACCGAGCGACGACTGACACAAATCCACGCTCCCCTCGACCTGTGGGGTACAGCGGGCAGCCTCGAATATACAATAGATAAGCAGATGAAGAACTCTCAATGGGACAAACGGCGCAAATGGGTTCTGAACGCGCCCTTCAGGCTGCAGGGCAGGAGCTTCGGACATGAGCAGACATTTATCCGCCGCAATGACGACGGCCAGGAGACTGAAACACTCATCAGCGAAATCCAGATTCCTGTCGAAAGCGGGCTGGCGACTGTAAAACGTCATGTTGACAGGCGCTCGGCCACAGAGGATACGAGCGCATGGAAGCGTGAACAGTTGCTGGTCAGGACGCCCGAATTTCGGGTAGGTGACATGCTGTCGCTCAGCGCAGTTCAGACACGCACGGAAATGGACGGTACAGATACCAAAAAAACGACCACTTTTGACCTGGGTATCAGACCCCTGGAACGGCTTACCGTCAACGCAGAGTGGCATCTGGAGGACCATGCTGGAGCCAAAGCGGAGCGTCATCGCCGCGTCGATACCGCCTATAACATGACCGAAGATACGCAGTTGACGTACCACTTTAAGCAGGATGATGATCCTGACGATGCAACCACCGTCCAGAGGCATCTACTGCTGAAGCACAAGAAGAGGGATTTGAGCCTGCAGGCGGGATACGTGTCCTTTGGCGTTCCGGGTGACCCGGTTCGGCCCGCGGGCAGAGTTGATATTGGGCTGGGAAGGCTGGAAGACGTCCGCCTGGATGCCAGCTACAAAGAGTACGATCCCAAAAAAGTTCGCAGTTTCAAAGAGGACCCCTATGTGAACCTTGTCCTGGGCCACAGGCCCTCAAAAAGCACGGAAGTGCGGCTGAAGTACCAGGACCAGAAGGGCAGGGTCGCTCCCGAGCGCGGTGTGGACTTCAGCTTCGAGGCCCTTGGCGGCACCTGGCGGTTGGGGGTTATCACCAATCCCATACGATCCGGGGAGAAACATGTAACCGAAGCAGATGTTTATGATGTGACGATGAAACGAACGGTTTTCAACTCCCTGAACCTGGAGGCAAGCGTCCTGTACTACGACTATGCCGAGGGAGCCTATGACGAAAACGTCCGGCAGCACTACCGGTTTACGCTCGATGGTGGCGACGTTGATCGTGGTGGCAATCTGGCATTTTCCTACGCCTCCGATGAGCTGATCAGAGATCCAGAGAAATGCACCATCAGCTCCCCACTTTCGATCCTGGATCTCCGCTACCACCGCCGCTGGGGTGATAATGGCGAACTCGGGCTGGTGGTGACGCGGGAGACCTCTGGCGCAGGAGAACTCGAGGATGGATACGTCAGCGGACGTCTCGAATACAGCGTAAGCTTCTAAGCCGGTCTATTCATAAACAGTAGCCTGACCGGTGTTGATTCGGGATTTGGGAGCAGTTTTTTGGCTTCTGGTGTCAAGCGGTGATCTGAGGGTTCATATGGCGGGAATGGACGGTTGGAATAGGGCGTTTTTCGCTGGTTTTTCGGCCAATCAGCGTGCCAGGGCAGCACAGTCGAAAAAGTCACGCCTGTCCGGCTGTGTGGAGCAATTCTTCTCGTGTGACAATGAAAACGTTGACGGCACTCGACGAGGCGCATGACGGAGGGTTATGTGGGCTGTGGCCGTGAGCGGATTGCTGAGTGCTTCTGTGACAGTGCCTACGTGGGCCCGGACGCGCTGTGCGGACTTCTGGCCAATACACTTACGACCAAAGCAGTCACGATGGCTCCGATGATTAGTAATGCGTTCAATGCAACAGTGTACGTCCATCCGAAGTAAAACACCATCACGGGTAACAGGAACGGTTTTACAGCACGGTTGCCCAGGAAGTTGGCGATGTGGAAGTCGGAGGCGCCTCTTTCCCGCAGGTCCTTCAGAAGCGGATACCACGCATAGATCGGCCCCGTCGAAATGGCTCCGGCCAGCGTGGAGATGGCCACACCTTTCAGCCCGGCACCGGTTCCGAGGAAGCGTGAGACATGCGCGGGCTTGATAAACAGGTTCAGGGCCACCATGATAACGAAAGCGATTCCCAGAGGGATTGCGACCTGGAGGCATATACGGGCACTGGCCACAAGTGCTTTGGCAGTTCTGTCGGGCGTCAGCAGGTACAGGATCACATAAATGAGGGCGACGGCGAGTGGGAAAATCGCCAGGCGCCACTGACCACTGTTTTCTGATCCTCCGGCTGTCACAGCATCGTCTCGACGGGTCATGAAAACCACTCGACTGCGAGCACAGTCAGCATCGCCACACCCAGCGATACGACGAAGGCAACTGCATTTCGCACTATCGTGAATCGGGTGCCCAGTGTGGATGCCTCCGCCGGAAGTTGTACTATCCCCACGGTGACCCACGTGATGATCATTGCTGTCACAGCAAAGAGGCTGACGCCGGCGTCGCGCAGGGCGGCTCCGATGACATAGCTATTGACCGCGTTTCCAGCAAAGATACTCCCGGAAACCGCACCCCAGAGTGTATCGGTGACGGGCCGCCCTGAGAAGATCGCGGTGAGGGCTTCGCGGGAGATGAAAACCTTCAGCAGACCTGCAAGAAGCATGACGCCAAGCAGCACCGGAAGAATGTTCCCGAACTGCCTGAGGGAGCGGTGGACCGCTGCGCTGAGAGCTCCCGGCTCTTCGCGTGCGGCCGTACGATCTTTCCGCAAATACCCCTCCACCGCTTTGCGAACGCTACCATCGACCCCTGCGATGATCTCGATGCCGGCTCCCTGCAGCGTCCCTTCCATCTGGGGGCGAATATAGCTCGTTATGATTGCTTCAGCACCATGACTGGCGGCCAGTGTGATCATTCGAATACCGGTTCCCTGCATCTCTGAAGCCGGTGCGCCAGGGAGCACCTCATAATCCATCGTTTCGGCGTCGATGATAAGCAGGTGATTACACGTTCCAAGCCTTGTGACCACCCCGTCATCGAGACTTGGCGAATTGGATGCAACCGCAATCTTCATGAAACCCTCCGCCTGGTTGCTGTTGCACCTCATGCTTCAATACAACAGACCAACAGCAGGGCCTGGTCTGTGTTCCCCGACCTACTATGTACTTTGTTGACCGGCGGTTCGCCTAAGATAATACTTGTGTTCCTCGTATGTGGTTTCAATGAGCAAATCCTGCTGGATCAGATTGTCGATGGTTGCCCAGTTCGCGTTTGCACGATCCAACACCTCTTTCACCGCTTCCTCGCGCATCGGATGGACTGCCGTGATGCTCAGTATGTCTTCAGCCACGTCTCCGGTGGCAGCAAAGGCATTCCCTTCATAGCCTATGAGATACTCGGCTCCAGCAACAGCTTCGGAGATGATCTGGTAGTAGCGGTTGATGGTGTGTTCGTCCGGCAGCCGTACCCAATCCTCAGCAGGTGGGCGCGTCGGGATGGACACATAGGCCTTATCCGGTGCGAGTGCTGTGAGGAAATCGGCTACATCTTCCGCCTGTTCCTCACTGTCATTAAGACCGGCAACCAGCATCGTCTCCGTTGCCAGTTCCCCTGTGTAGGTATCGGCAAACAGCAGCAGGGTGTCCAGTATTGCCTCCAGGTCCAGATCCCGATGGGGCCGGTTGACCCTGCGCCAGGTATCCTCGCCCACGCTATCCACCTTCACGGACACCCAATCCGCATTCATCAGTTCATTCCGCACATCAGGGCGGGGCAAAAGTGATGCATTGCTTATGACAGCGATCTTCTTCCCAAGAGACTTCAGCAAATCGATCTCTCGGCCGAGGTGCACATCGAGTGTGGGTTCGCCATCTGGTACAAATGTCAGATAATCGATGGGCTCGTTCGCTTCATCGGCTCTGTTTACGCTTTCTTTTGCCTCGGTGATAAGGTCATCCGTTTCGTAGAACGTTGAGCGCTCTGACTGCAGGTTCAGGGTGCGTCCTACCTGGCAGTAAACACATGAGTAGGTACAATTCTTCGGAGGGATGTTGTTAATGCCGAGGCTCTGTCCGAGACGCCTGGAGGGCACCGGTCCATATGCGATCATCAGAGGATTCTCCTTTGTCTTTATAGTGACCTGCATGTTATGAACGACGATGGAACCCGGCATGTAGGACGTGATTGTGTGCCGCGTGCGAACACATCTTCGCCGAGTGTCAGGCCATCCATGTTCTCGCCTGCCGGGCCTGCAGCTATCAGGAAAATCCCAGCAGCTTCCCGCCCTGATAAATAAGAAGCGTGACCCCTGTAGCCGTGACGAGAGATACAGCCAGGCTCATGAGCAGCCATTTGATTCTCCGGGTCTCCTTCCAGATCGCCCATACCGTTACGAGACAGGGCAGATAAAGCACAAAGAAAACCAGGAAAGAATATGACACCAATGGCGACCAGCCGTAAGCCAGTCCTGCCAGTGTGGACTGTGAGGTCTCGGCGAGTGTTGATTGCAGACCATGAGTTATGGCGAGCGAAGGAACGATTATTTCTTTGGCCGGAAGTGTAAATAACAAAGCGGTGATCATCTCTCCGGTCAGCCCCATGGGACCTCCCAGAGGTTCAACCAATGACACAAGCCTGCCTACCGCCGTCTGCTCATACGGAACACCAACAGGGATATGCCCCAACGCCCAGATGATCCCGCTTGCCGGGGCCGCAAACAGGATTGCTTTGCCCAGCACATGACCGACCTGGTGGATGAAAGCGCGACGCAGCACCGTGTGCCACTGTGGCATACGGTAGGGCGGAAGTTCCATCACAAATCCGCTCGGTTCATTACGAAAGATTGTCTTGCTGAGCACCAGCGTGGCGAACAGGGTCATCACAAGACTGAGCAGCGCAAGACTGAGCATCACCGGCACCGAATTACCCGGAAACATCACAACAGCAAGACCGATCGCAGCACCGAGGCGACCACTGCAAAAAAGCAGGGGGCTGGTCATGATAGCCAGCAGCCGGTCTTTCTCATTCTCGATCACGCGGCTGGACAAAACGCCTGTAACCGTGCATCCCAGGCTCATTGTCAGAACCAGGATATGTTTCCCCTGCGATCCAAGTGCACGCATAATGCGATCAAGGTTGAAAGCCACTCGGGGGATGAAGCCCACGTCCTGAAGAATATTGAAAAGAGTAAACAGGATCACCATCGGCGGTAACATGACGCCGATTACCGTGGCTGTTCCGAACAACACTCCCTCCACAAGCCCCCCCTGCACCCACCAGGGAGCCGCTGTAGCGGCCAGAAGCTGCCCGATACCCTCCACGAACCATAACAGGGCGGCTGACAGCCATTCTTCGCCCACTTCGGCACCGGCTACAGTGGCCCATATCATGCCCCCAAGAACGATCACCATTATTGGCCACGACCAGATTCTATGTGTGACAATGGAATCGAGACGCTCGGTGAGGCTGTCTTTGGCCTCCCCCTCACGATGCATGACATCATGGGCGATCTCATGGGCAAATTCGTACCTGCGACGAACTATTTCCACCTTCGCATCGGGCTCCGTCGCCTCCCGCAGGCGTACAGCCTCCTGCAGAACGCCCCGCAAATCCTGCTCTGATACGGAATTACCTTCATCTCCGGGGGCCACGTAGGGCGCGGGAATCGTCCCACTCTTCAGCATTGCTACAATTTCAGGGTCATCCTCCAGAAGCTTGATCGCCACATAGCGAGTATGTCCATCCAACCCCGCCTGGTGGAGTTTGTGTTCAATTTTTGACGCATGCCTGTCCAGCGTAAGGCCGTAATCCGCCGATACCGGCGTCGTTGGTCGGCGCCCATCGGCGACTTTCACTGCCGCGGCCGTCACTGCATCAATCCCTTCGCGACTCGTCGCCACTATCGGGATCACAGGGACCCCGAGAGCAGACTCGAGCGCATCGGTATCGATGCTCCAGCCGTCTCTGCGGACTTCATCCATGAAATTGAGCGCGACTACGACCCGGCCACTGAGTTCGAGTATCTGCAAAGTCAGGTTGAGATTCCGCTCCAGGTGCGTGGCATCCACAACGTTCACGATCACGTCCGGTTTTTCTTCGACAACGTAATCTCTGGTGATTATCTCCTCAGGCGACTGTGCCGCAAGACTGTAGGTGCCCGGCAGATCGACAACCTGGGCGATGCGGCCATCACTCCTGAACTCACCCGTGGCCCGCTCAACCGTTTTCCCCGGCCAGTTGCCAGTGTGTTGTGATCCGCCTGTAAGCGCATTAAACAGGGTACTCTTCCCCACGTTCGGGTTCCCGGCCAGAGCTATCGCCAATCGCCTATTCTCAGTCATGGTCGTGGCCACTCTCTTCCTCGACCAGTACGGTATTTGCGTCACTTCGGCGCATAGAAATGTTCGTGCTCTTCACGCGGTACTCTACGGGGTCGCCAAGAGGTGCCAGTCGTATAACGTCCACCTCGGCGCCGGGGACGAGCCCCATGTCGAGCATTCGGCGCTGATGGCGTCCGGTGCCTTTTAACTCCACGACCCTTGCCCTGCTCCGCGGCGGTAGCTCACCCATCGGCACGGGTCGTGTTGGTACTGGCGCAACATGCACATGGTCGGCAGCGGATGCAGCCAGTTGCACTGACTGCTCATTGACTTCCACCGCCAGGCGGTTGGCCTCATTGCTGGTGACCTGTATCTCGGTTCCGGGAACGAAGCCCATGACCGATAATTGGGCAAACAATGCCGGAGGTGAATCGTCCACGTGGAGAACGCGGAACGATTGTCCGGTTGGAGAAGTGCGAAGCGGCGAGCCACCAGCATCCGGCACCCCGCTTCCCGGATTCGGGATAACATGCCCGTGCGGGTCCCACGCTGGATACCCCAGCTCAGCATCGAGCCTCGCGGCCTCGGCTGCGGAGGTTGTGTGCTCCCGGCGGTGCGCTTCTTCGTGTACAGCATCTGGTGGCATCCCCTCGTACTCCACGAGGTACTTCTCCCACAGGCGGTGAATCCGCACCAGTTCGCTCGCGCGCTTTCGCCCCTTTTCGGTCAGATGCAATTCCCGGGTATCCTGCTCCACCCATCCTGACGTAACCAGGACATCCACTATCTTTTCACCCAGTGCCCCGGAGATGCCCAGCACGGTGGAGAGATCGTGGATGTCGAAATGCCTATCGCCTCGCTCGCGTTTTCCAATCACCTTCAGCGCATCTTCAGCAATAGTGCGCCAGGCGTCCAGGTCCGGTACATTTTCTTTGCGTTTGCGCCGCAGCAAGATCCACAGCAGGACGACCACCAGGATCCCGAATATTATCTTCCATGCGATATCTGGCACAACAATCCCCATCGCTTTCGAAGCAATCAGACGCTGATTGCAAATACAGCAGTTCCTGCGTCCGTTACGAGCAGTGTGCTCCTATATGCCGCACCCCGTCATACGGTCGCCCACACTGCTTTTCGCCCTGCCCGCGGATGCATGCGCATTTGACCTGTCCCATGCTGCGGCTGTCACACCCGCGTGCGAACACTCAATCGCGCGAGAATGCCGATTGAATCGTTATCTCTTTCCCGACACCCGCGGGGATGAAGTCCTCGGTGTACGCCCGCTCAAACAGCTCACGGGCAAGATCCCCCGAACAGTGACATGGAGCCACTTTCCTGACGTTGAGATTTCGCAGATCCTCAACAATTTCGTTTATCTCCGGGCTGCCGTGCCCGGAAAGGTGAAATCCGCCGAGGATAAGATACACATCGCTCCCTGCTATCTCCCGGGCCTTTCTGGCGATGTTTACGACGCCTGGATGTGCACAGCCGGTGATGACAACCGGGCCTTTGACTGTTTCGATGACAAGCGACTGCTCCCTGATAGATTTCCCTAATTGCCCCGTGGAATGGACATTCGGACAAATACGTAGCGAACCATCCACTTCTACCAGATCAGCGTTCGTGTCAGTGATCTTTCGCCTGACAGAGGCAGGAAATGATGCCGGTATGTAAACGGTGACGTTGTCATTTTGATCTAGTGCACCGACCACAAAATAATTGTACTGTTTGAAAGGATTGTCCTGCGGGCGTCGAATAGGTATCTGTTGACCATCTCAAATCACGGGAGTGTTTGCAGATGCCTCTACCCAATGCACTACAGATCACACTAACTGATGAGCAGCGAGAGCACCTTGAAAAGACCGTGCGCAAGCGGACCGCCCCTCAGCGAGCAGTTCAGCGAGCCCGCATCATTCTGATGGCCGCCGAGGGCGTCTCCAATCATGAGATCTCCCGCCGACTGGAATGTTCGCGCTACACCGTCTGGCAGTGGCGAAAACGTTTCTTTCATGAAGGCCTCCCGGGGCTCAAAGACCGGCCGCGACCGGGTCGCCCCCGGTCTTTTTCCCCCTCAGCAGCGCCATAAAGTAGTGGCGCTGGCGTGTTCGGATCCGGCCGATCATGGCCTGCCGCTGTCGCGCTGGACCATCCGCACATTGCGACGGGCCGCCATCTCCGCGGGCCATGTTGCCAGTATCGCCGCGGAGACGGTGCGACGATGGCTGGTCATCGCCGATCTGAAACTGCATCGGTTCAGATCGTGGCTGCACAGCACCGATCCGCTGTTCGATGAGCGTATGAACAACGTCGTTGGTCTTTACACCGATCCGCCTGAAGGCGAAGCGGTCTATTGCGTCGACGAACGAACCCAAATGCAGGCCCTGGAGCGCTTTGAACCCGACTGGCCGACACGGCCGGGAATGGTCCGCAAACGGGAGTTTCATTACCACCGTCATGACACGCTCACACTCTTTGGCTGCCTGGAGGTCTTCAGCGGAAAGGTACTGGGTTTGTGTCGTCAAAGACATCGCAGCCTGGAGTTTCTGGAGTTCATGGACTGGCTGATCCCGCAGCTTCCGGCGGACCGCCGGCTGCACTTCGTTCTGGACAACTATTCGACCCATAAGACCAAGCAGGTGCAGACGTTCATCGCCGATCACAACGGGCGGATCCAGTTTCATTTCACGCCCACACATGCCTCCTGGCTGAATCAGATTGAACTGTGGTTCTCGACACTCACCCGACGCGTCCTGAAGTTCGGTGACTTCAAAAGCCTCACCCACCTGGAGCGCACGGTCATGGAATTCATCGACTATCACAACCAGCACGACGCTAAACCATACCGCTGGACCTATACCGGCCAACCAAGGGCCATATAGCTGTACAAGTTTTTACAAGGCGATGCACTAGAGTGAGAAAATTGTGGCTGGTGATGCACTGGGAAAAGGGAGGCGTGGCCCGGCTGGAGCTTACACAGTGTTAATCTGTTGTCCGCCAGGGCGACAAATCTTCATGCTAAACTCTCGTTGTAGCGTTAATCGATTCTCCTTGTGACCTCCCCCCATTTTGTGGACCAGTCAGAGTGAGAGAGTTGCGGCCTCTGTTTCGCTGTATGGGTGCAGGGAGGGCGTAGCCCGACCGGAGCCCATACAGCGGCGCGCCTCCCGGTCCCCCTCCGCGCACTGCTGTGCGAATTCCTCTGGCGTCAGATAGTCCAATGAGCTATGTGGACGGTGCGTATTGTACTCCTCCCGCCACGCCTCGATCACCGTCTGCGCATCCCGAAGATCAGCAAAAAGCTCACAGTTCAAACACTCGTCGCGCAACTTCCCGGTGAAACTTTCGATATATGGCTTCCCCCAGGGGCTGCCGAGAGTTATGGAAGTCGTCTGACAGTCGG
>JAWODS010000093.1:0-8577 GCA_046483205.1 Armatimonadota bacterium
ATCGGCATTGAACTCCACGGTGTCAGGCAGCTCCGCCTTTTCATCCGTGCACGTCAGTTGCACTGTCCCCGTGTATTTCGTGTCCGGGTTCGGGCCGACGTCGTCCAGCGCCACAATCTGCACGGAAAACGGCTCGCCCGAGGTAATGGCCGGCTTCGGCACCAACAGGAACTGTCGGGCGGGAGCGCCCTCGACGGTCAGCTCCGGGATGTCTTCGATGAGCCGGTATTCGGGCGAATTTTCGGTTGCCACGGCGACGGGGAACGGGTGCTCGCGCATGTTTGAGGGCATGTAGGCGGGGTTGCTCTCGGGCTCGCCGAAGGTGATAGTGACTTCGTCACCTTCCTCCAGCGGGTATTCGCGATTCATGATGTCAATAATGCCGTCGGAGACATCCACGGCCAGCTCCGGGCGGGGATTGGAGCAGGTGACAGCAAACCGGCTGGATGGCCGCGGGGCGCTTTCGGTGTACGGGTTCAGCTCCGGCAGCGGCGGCTCGATGGCGATGTGGCCGTATGGAGCAATACCGCCCTTGCCGACGGTGAAGGTGAGCTTCAGGCGCAGGCGGCTGCCGGCCTGCACCGTGTCAGGTTCGATGGTGGCCTCTCCCGGGGCAGGGTCGGCCCGCAGCCACTCACGGTAGCCGCGCCACCACTCCCGCGTCCCGTCTTCAATCGACTGCCACCTGTGGCGGATACCTTTCTGGATAGATGGAATAATCGGATCGCGCTTGTCTGGCATCTGTGCGTCCTCCCGGCCGTCTGTGATTCCCTGGATAATGGCAAAATCCGGTCTTTGTCAGCCATGTCTGGGGTGTCCTTCTACGGAGACGTTCGGCGGACCTGTCCGGTGCAATTTCAGGTGATATAATTGTCAGACACATCACACCAGGAGGGGGTTGTTTGTCATGCGCCAGGGCGATTTTTACGACATCCGCCGCCGCAATCTCAGTGTCGAATATCCCGAGCCACAGACCAGCGAGGTGTGGGAGGATCCCGGCAGGCACCTCGGTATCCACGAGAAATACCGGCACCCGGAGGGCGATTTTCTGAAGGACGGCTTCGCGCCCCCAATGCTGGAGATGACCGATCACACCGTCATCGAACACGAGGGCCGGTATCATATCTTCGCCACCGCCCAGACTCCCGGCGCGTGGGCGGTGTGGGAGGGGCAGCATCATTACATCTTCCACGCCTCCACGGCGGATTTCATTGATTACGAGATGCACCCGGTGGTCCTGTACAACCACCCGGATCACCCGTATGAATCCCGCCACTGCTGGCCGCCGTTCGTCTTCAGGTATGAGGACACGTTCGTGATGATTTACTGCGGGATGGACGCCGATGACTGCCAGTGTCTGTGCATGGCTTTCTCCGATGACCTGACCGAATGGCAGCGCTACGGGGGCAACCCGATTATCACTCCCGGGCACCTGGACTGGACCTTCAAGCGCCCGGACGGCAAATCACGCCACTGCCGCGACCCGCATGTGCAGAGGGTGGATGAGTGGTATCTGCTGTATTACACGGCATTTTGCGCGGATGGATATTCCGGGGTCGGGCTGGCGGCGTCGAAAGACCTGGTGCGGTGGGAGGACCTCGGGCCCTGCTTCAAGCGTGACGCCTCGTCGTGGCTGGCCGAAAGCCCGCTGGTTATCGAGCGGAAGGGCAAATACTACCTCCTCCCCAGCGCGACACCCGGCATCCAGTGCTTTGAATCCGACGACCCCACCGACTTTCATCACAAACGGCAGCTTGAGGTTATCAACCACGGTATCACGGCGCCGGAGGTCATCGACACCCGCTTTGAGGACCGCTATCTCATCGGCTATCACGGTGATGAGGGCAAGCGCTACACCGTGGGGATCATGCACTGGGAGGGCGACCGGGTCCGCATCGAACGCATCACCGAGCCCGAGCAGCTTGAGCCGTGGGGGTTGGTGTGACCCCGACCCCCGTCCGGTGTTTCGTGCGCGTTTTTTTGCGGGCCGGGTTGCAATCTACCAATCGTCGTCGCTGTCGCTCCTGTCGTCATCCGACACGGGCCGCGCGATGGACGGCCCTTCAGGGTCCGATGAGTCCTCCTGTGATTCTGTCGTCTCCGTGGCCGAGGTGGAAGACGGTCTTGCCGGTGGCTTCGGAGGCGCCGTCGCAGCGGCCGCGGATTCGGGCGGCTGACGGGGGCTTCTCACCGCCAGGACAACAGCGATAAGAATCCCCACGACGACCAGTGCCACGAGCAGCCAGAACAGCTTCAAAAACAGCGTAATCAGCAGTACCGAAATGAGAGCGAAACCGAAGGCAAACGCGCCGATAACGGCATTGAGGCCCTGCCCCACCATCGGGATATAGCCAAACAGCGTCGTCAGCGGGCCCAGCACCATGAGAATACCGATGGCGATAGCGAGCACCGCCCCGCCCTTGAGCATCCAGTAATACAGCCGGTATTCGCTCTGCAGAAAATCGGCCGTCCCCTCATCGCCCAGCGCACTTACCACAAACGTCTTCCCGGCCTCTCCCCCGCCCTGTTCAATGACCGAGCCTGCTTTGTGGCCAAAGACAATCAGCTCTTTGCCGATGTCTATGACTTCGACGGTGAGGCGCTGGTCGCCAACAGAGGGACTGTGCCTGCCGGTGAGGGTGGGGTCGAAAGCATCCGAGCGCGAAGAATTGGGACGTATTCCCTCGAAGACCTTCTGAGCCCCCACGATCTTGGCGCTTCCGGCCCGTACATCAATACTCCCTATCGAAAAAGGGGCGATTTTGTACTTGCTCTCCTGGGTCTCCCAGTCGTAGGTGACATCCCCGTCGCTGTCCTCGTCTCTTTCGTACATCTCGCGAACCCATTTGAAATACAGGACAGGTTTATCGTAGTAGTCCACATCCAGATGCTCGCCCTGTGGCATTCCCCGGAATTTGACGGTTGTATCATCAGCAGCGGTCGCGTCCTCCAGGGTCATCATCTCCACAGCCTCGAACTCATCGCCGTGATTGATGAGCTGGACCTCGCCGTAATAGACCATGTAAAAGCCGGCAGGAATGAGAAGCAGCCCGATGAGGATCCCAAAAATCGAGCAGCCACCGGACCTGGAACCTGAAGAACCCACGTTGATATTCATCCTGTCGCTCCCTGCGCGAATTATTTGACACTGCTGAAAAACCGCCGTAGCGCTGCTGCGATACACTGCTTACTGACACTGTCTGCGCGGCGCGGTGGAGGTCACTGCTGCTGTTGCGGGATCTCCACGCCAAGGTGACTGAGGGTCCATTTCAACGCGTACTCCCGCACTTCCTGCACGGCCTGGCGGTCGGCGCCCCTGAGGCCGTGGCCGGCACCCTCAAACGTCTTCAGCTCGCACGGCACCCCCAGCTCATCCATCGCCGCTTTCAGCATCGTCGCCTGCGAATACGGGACCGTCTTATCGGCCGTGCCATGCATCATCAAAACGGGCGGGTCGTCGGCTGAAAGGTGCGTTATGGGCGAGGCGTCGCGATAGATGTCGGGAAGATCTGGATATTCGCCGCCCAAGAAGGCAATCATCCCCCGCTCCTGTTTGATTTCCCACATGGCGGGGAAGTCTGTCGGCGGGTTCTTGGCGACACAGCAGGTGGCGAAGTTTTCCAGCGGCTCTCCGTCGGCGGTGCAGTCTGTTTCATCGGGTTCGAGGAAGTTCATCATCAATACGAGGTGGCCGCCCGCCGACCCGCCCTGCAATGCCAGCCTGTCGGGGTCGATATTGAACCGTTCGGCGCTGGCGCGAATGAAGCGGATTGCCGCAAGACAGTCCTCCACAGCTGCCGGGTATGGCGCGACGTTCGAGAGGCGATAATTGAGAGAAAAACCTGCCACGTTGTGCTCGCAGAACCTGAGTGCCTCCGGGCCATAACTGGCCTTGTCCCCCGACCGCCAGCCACCACCATGGATGAACACCACGGCCGGATGGGGATCGCCCTCCGGCAGCCAGTACGCGTCCAGCTTCTGGGGAATACCGTCGGGTTCGGCATAAACAACGTCGTATTCGACCTCGACACCATCGGGGACGGGCGGGCGGCGGTGGAAACCGGGCTGCTGACGCCGAAGATGTGGCACCAGGCCCCGCGGCTGTGCCCAGAATTGCTTGACCTGCACAGCACCGCCTGTGCCGATGACAAATGCCGAGTTGGGGCGCCTGCCGTACGCCTCCCACACCGCGTTATCCATCCCGTCAACCAGCACGAGCCAGTCATCACCCATGCGCATCTGGGCCTGTTTCGCCAGCGTCAGGCGCTCTTCATACGCCGTTGGCTGATTGATGAGGACGCCCTGCTCCTGGTTGGCCCGGTGCAGCCATATCCGGTCGGCGTAGGGACTCTTTACATCCTGCGGATGGGCCTCGACGGTGTAAATCATCACGTACCTCGCCGCTTGCCCCATCATTTCAGCCAGCTTTCGGCAGGACGTAATTTTGCTGCGGTACACCGGGCACGACAGTGAGCCAAACACGATGACAACCGGCTTTTGGGCATGAAGATCGGTCAGGGAATGTGTCTTTCCACCGACATCTTTGAGCTCAAAACCGGGTGCAGCATCACCCACACGCGGAGACTTTTGCATAAACTCCTGCGCCGGTTCGGTCGGTGCGGCAAAGGCGATGCAGACCACAAACACCGCCAGGACTGCCACCAGAGTGCAGTGCAGCCATGTATCACGCATGGAAACCCCACCATTTCACTGGACCGGGGGTCGGCAATTTGACCGCTGACCGGTATAATCGTACGATAATACCGTCTGCAGTTGCTATGACGCAAGGTGTATGTGAATTATTCCGTGTCACACCGGGCGTATTGCAACACCCGCGAGTGAAATGCGGATGAACCGGTGCACCCGCGCACCTGTCTGAAGAATGTTGCCTGTTTCACAACGAGTACCTTCGTGTTGTCTATAAGTCCTATCAAGAGGCGATGTGCAGATGGAAACCCTGCTTGCGAATATAGCGATACTTGTTGGCCTTATTCTCGCCAACGGGATTTTTGCGATGTCGGAGTTTGCGCTGGTGTCGGCTCGTGAGACGCGACTGGCTGATTGGGCGGAGGCGGGCAGCAGCGGGGCCCGGGCGGCACTTGAACTGATGGAATCGCCCGGCAAATTCCTCGCCACTATCCAGATCGGCATCACCTTCGTCGGCATCATGGCGGGGGCGTACGGCGAGGCGACCATCGCCCGGAGACTGGAGCCGGTGGTCAGCCAGTTTCCTCTCCTGGCTCCCAGGGCTGAGATTATTGCCGCCGGCGTGGTTGTCATCACTGTCACCTATGTCACACTTGTCATCGGCGAATTAGTCCCCAAGGATCTCGGCCTTGCGTACGATGAACGCATAGCCACCATCGTCTCCAGGCCGCTGAAGGTGCTGGCCTTCCTGACCGCCCCGATGGTGTGGATCCTCAACCGCTCCACCCAGGCGGTGGTCTCGCTTTTCAATATTGACCAGTCCGCCGACCAGAATCCGGTGACCCGCAGCGAAATTGACCAGCTTCTGGACAACTGGCGAGACGAGGGCGTGCTGGGCGCAGACGAAGAGGAGATGATGGAGGGGCTTCTTCAGCTTTCGGAGCGGAAGGCCAGTAGTGTTATGACCGCCCGCCCGCAGATCGTCTGGCTGGACGTTGATATCAGCCGAGATGAACTCAGGGAGACAGTGGCCAATACGCCGTTTTCACTGCTGCCAGTGTGTGAGGACAGCCTGGATAACCCCATCGGAATCGTTCGGGTGCGCGACATTTTCAGACGGCTGCTGCATGATGAACCGATTGACCTGCGGGAGTTGAGCCACGAGGCGCTGTTTGTCCCCGCGTCCATGCCGGCGATCAATCTTTTGGCGGAGTTCCGGCGTGCCGAAAGACACATGGCGATTGCTCTGGATGAGCACGGCGAAGTCGAGGGTCTGATCACCCCCGTTGACCTCATGCAGACGGTGGTCGGTGATTTGATGATCCTGAGCCCGGACATCGAGCCGGGAATCCAGAAACTCGCTGACGGCACATTTGTGGCCGATGCCATGCTCCCCGTCGAGCGGTTCGCCGAAGATTTTGATGTGCCGGTTCCTTCTTCATCACAGCGGTCCTATCACACCGTGGCGGGCCTCGTCCTCAGCCGCCTGCGCCGCCTGCCAAAAGAGGGCGATCGGATCACCATCGGTGACGTGTGCGTGGAGATCGTGGATATGGACGGCCGCCGGATTGACAAGCTCCGACTCATCCGCGAGGAGTGCGAAGTGCTTGCTGAAGAACAGGCGGACACACCGGACGACGATGCGGAGCCTCCGGCTGAGGAGTAACAGTTCGCCCCTCCGCGCTCCCCTCTGCCGGCCTGCGCCCGGCGGGATGGTTGCAGGAATTGCCCACCCCGGCACCTAAGGTATCTGTATGCGGATGGTCTTGAGCACTGCACCGTGCGTGACACGGTGCCCGGGAGTGGATTGATATATGCTGCGCCTGACGATTGTGCTTTTCGCCGTCGCTTTTGCCGCCGGTGTCCTCGCCGCACATCCTCGCGTCGGCCCACAGTACGGAGAAGAGTCGGTGGAGGGTTTCATTGACTTCTGCGAATATCCGATGAGCCTCTCCGAAGAGGAGATGCTTTCGTTGGTGCCGGAGAAAAACGGCATGGCGCTCATCGGATGCCCCAACTGTCCTCCCAGCAGGCCGGAGGGAAGGTTTGAGTGGGATCCGCACCGGCCCAACCAGATCGTCTGCGAACGCTGCGGGCATGTTTTTCCATCTGACAAATATCCCGCCGAGGGCGTCCACGAGGTCACCACTCCCGCCGGTAACACAATCGAGTACCGCTACTGGGAACGCGAGGACGGATATCGCTACTATTTTGGCGCCCGCATCGCCAAAGATAAGCAGCAGTACATGATAGACGTCGCCTCGAAAATGGCGCATATCTACCACTACACACAAAGACAGGAATATGCGCATCGGGCGGCGCTGATCATCAACCGCTTCGCGGAAGTTTATCCTGATTATATCTACAAATACGAGATGCCCTTTCGCCAGAAGATCCTGTACGACGGTGACATTGATCCCAACGAAGAGCGTGGCTGGCGGAGCTCCCGGTGGGAATGGTGGGGGTATAAGGACATTCCCGACCGGCTTATCCGCGCGTATGACCTGATTTACGAAAGCGGCCAAATCCAGAAGATCCCGGGCGCACAGGAGCGCATCCTCAACGACTTCTTCCTCGTCGCCGCCGACACCGTTATGCACCAGAACGACACCTTTCACAACATGAGCCCGACGGCCTACCGGGAGATGATCCTGACGGGTCGTGTCCTGCAGCGGCCCAAATATATCCACGAGGCCGTGGACCGGGTCCAGAAGATGTGCACGCGACGGTTTTTTTATGACGGAAGCTGGTATGAGGGCGCGCCCTCGTATCACCGGCAGGTGATCGGCGGCCTGGACCGGGTCTTTGACATGGCCAGGGGCTATTCGGACCCCGAGGGCTACACGCATCCCGAGACCGGGAAGCGCTTCGATGACCTGGAGATCGCCGAATACGTGCCGGAGGTGAAGCGGGCGCAACAGGCGCTGGCGGATATGCGTCTGCCCAACGGCCGCGCCGCGCCACTGCACGATACATGGTCGCACACCCGCTCCGAGCCGCTGGAGCGCTCCGAACCCGTGCTGTTTGGAGGCCTGGGACATGCGAAGCTCGGGCGGGGTGAAAGGGACAACCAGATGCAGCTTCATCTCACCTGGTCCGCAGGGTACGGCCACCGCCATTACGACGGCCTGAGCATGCTGCTTTTTGCCAAGGGGAAGGAGCTGCTGTCGGACCTCGGCTACACCCACACCCGCTATGACGGCTACAAGCGGGCAACCGTGTCTCACAATACCGTCGTGGTGGATATGTCCATCCAGAAGGCCATGGGTGAGCCGTGCGCCGAGGGGAAGTTGCTGTTTTTTGATGCCGCGGACCCCGACATGCAGGTGGTCTCGGTGGATAACACCACCTGCTATCCCGAAAAGGTGCAGCGCTATGAACGCACCATGGCGCTGGTGGGGATTAATGACCGCGACGGGTATGTGCTGGACCGCTTCATCGTCAAAAGCCCGCACCAGCAGGACTATTTCCTGCACGGCAGCGCCGATGAGCCACAGTCCGTGACAGTTTTGGGCGAGGACGGGAAGCTGCAGATGGAGCCGGTGGAGACGATGGTTCCCGAGGAGCTGGACTGGGAGCCTCCGGTGGCCGCCAACCGCCAGAGCCTCATCCATAAGCGCGGCTGGTCGTACGGGCTGCTGTGGGATAATGCCGTCGCCCATCCCGGTGCGGGGGTCCAGCAGGCACGGTTCACCTACCATGAGGATGGCCCGGTCACCAATGTCTTCTTCATCACCGAACAGGACGACGAGGTGTACACCGGCACCGACCCGCAGATACGACCCGCGAAGGAAGACGACGCGCTCGTGGACCAGTTCAAGCGCCCGCATTTCATGATCCGGCGGCCCGGCGGCGAGGAGGCCAACGTGTTTCTCTCCGTCATCGAGCCTGCAGATGAGGCCGGACATATCCGCTCCGTATCGGTCATGG
>JAWODS010000166.1:0-23700 GCA_046483205.1 Armatimonadota bacterium
CGCCCGACGTATATTACTGCTCCACCGGAAGCGCGAATAAGAGCAAGCCTGCCTTTTTGTTGTGCTATCGGCGCTGCAGTCTTTCGGCGGCCCTGGTTGCTGCGTCACGGACTGATTCGGTGGGATCGTTTTCGGCCACCGCCTCCAGAACTGCCAGCGCCTCGGGCCCTCCGATGCGCATGAGGGCGGTACAGGCCGCCCGGCGGGACCACTGATCGGCTGCAGTTGTCGCTACGCGCTCAAGAGAAGAAACAGCCTCGGCGCTTCCCAGCTCTCCGAGACCGGATGCAGCCCAGGTCACGACATCTTCATTGTCACTGTCGAGATGATGCAGGAGCACTTCGAGCGCCTTCGGCCCAGCAATCTGGCCGATCGATGAAAGGGCGCCCTTCAACCCCCATTCCACCTGCGCACGCTCGGCGCCGACCACGTAGGAATCATCAAGCATCTCGTGAAAGTCCGCAATGGCCTGTATCAGCGCTTCTTCACTGCGGTGTTGTTGGAGATTGCCGATTGCGCGCGCGGCCCAGACACGCACCTGCAGCGTGTCATTGAGAACCGCGTTGCCCAGCTCGCGTTCGGCCTCGACAATAAAATCATCGGGCAGTGCGTCCGGCCCCCTTGCATCAATACCGAGTTCAAGTCCGCGGCAGGCGTTGGCGCGGGTGTGGGCGCTGTCGGAGCGGACGAGGCCCTCCACCAAAAGCACCTGCAGCCCCTCCAGTCCGAATCGTCCCAGTGCCAGCGCGGCATGCTGCCGTGCTTGTTTGTGAGGGCCCTGCAGGAACACGTCGGTTGTGGCGACGAGGCCGGCGTCCCCAAGCTCGTGGAGATGGGCAACAGCGGCGGTCCAGGACGTTTCATCGGCCAAAAGCTCGGCCATGGCGGGCGCCGCGTCGGTGGCACGCAGCTCACCAAGCACCTCGGCAGCCCCCGAGACCACGCGCGTGTCGTAATCACGAAGGGCGCGCATCAACGGCTGCACCGCGGGCCGGCCGATATCGACGAGTTCATCAATCGCGTCCGACCGGCGGGAGTAATCGTCACTGCCAAGCCGGCCGATGAGATGAGCTATATGCTCCTCCTGCGTGTAGCGGTCTGCGCAGGCAGGCGACAAAACAACCGATGCGGTAAGCGTGACAGCACACAGTATCATCCAGGTCCGAGACATCGTCCACCACCTCCGGTGGCAATCATCATTTCCATGTCAATTGCTCGATTCTTGCATGCATCTGTCGGTCCAGCTCCCCGGCGATCTCGGGGAAATCGTCGATCACATTGTGCTGTTCGGTCGGGTCGTTTCCCCGGTCATACAACTCCGGCGATCGGTCACACGCCCGCAGATAGCTCCAGCGCTGATCGCGGATATTGCCGCTTTGATTGTGAATGCCGGTCAGGGCGTAATCACGCAGCGACGCAATCTCGCCGCCAACAAGCGGCAGGATGCTGTAACCGTGTGTGCCGGGCATGATCTCTACACCTGCGGCATCGCAGATGGTCGGGGCGATGTCGCAGTGCTGCACCAGTGCCTCGATACGCTGCCCTTCGCCGTCGGGTGTATGGACGATCAGGGGCACGCTGACGAGCTCCTCAAAGCACCATGGCTTATGCTTGCGGACGATGCCGTGGTCGTCGAGGGGTTCTCCGTGATCGCTGGTGAAAATGATGAGCGAATCCTCGAAATATCCGAGACGCTTTGCTTCATCCAGCAGCTTCCCGACCCACTTATCTACAAAGCTGACCTCACCGGCGTACAGGGCCCGGATATTTTCCATCTCGTCCTCGTCGAGGTATCCATCCACCACTGAGGGCACCGGGTCGATGATTTCAGGGCCGTCATACCCGGGGTTGTACGGTTCCTTGTACTCCAGCGGCGGGTCCCAGGGCTCGTGAGGATCAAACAGGTCCACCCACAGAAACACCGGTGCATCCCCACGGCGCCCCTCCAGCCACTCCGCCGCCCGCGTGCATGTCCTGGCGCAGAAGTAATCCGCTTCAGATTCGCGGACGGAGATGTTGCGCAGATATTGCCTGAAAAGCTCAGAGAAGCGCTCGGTCTTTTCTGAGACGGGGCTCGGCTTGAACTGCTCCTGGAACGCTTCTTCAACGTCGCCCTCAAGGATCCACGGGTCGTATTCCTGGCCGCGGATGAAGTGGGTGTCATCAAAGCCGCGCCCCATGTTGTAGCCGGGCTTGTGCATGTGATACACGTCGGTGACCAGCGCGGAGGTGTAGCCCGAATCCCACAGGTGCTCGGCTATGGTCAGATCCGACACCTCCAGCGGCTGCCACGGCCGGAAGGGGAAGCCGATGCGCCCGGTCCACATCGAGGTGCGGGCGGGGATGGTGTACAGCGTGTCTGCGTAAGCGCCCTCAATCACACACGCTTCGTTCGCAAACGCATCAATATTGGGCGTGGAGATCCATTCGTTGCCATAGATGCCCACGTGGTCGGTCCTCAGGCTGTCCGAAACGATGACGATGACATTCATGCTTCTCACCTGTCGCCTGTAACTGCGTCCGGCCTGATACTCACTCATTCCCTTCCTCGCCGGCGGCCACGGTCCTTCCCGGGACCTGCTGTACGCGACACAGAGATGCCTATACCGTCGCGTATTTCGTGGTGACACTATTATGAGAGGGATATTACATACAATAGTTACGGAGAATGGGCGTTTGAGGGGTGTTCATGCACTCTGGCCCGGTCGAAATGGCCGGCGGGAAGCACTGCCGGATGACGCCCGGTCCAGTGAGGCGGTGCCGAACGCCCCGTCGGCTTTGCAGCAGGGCATCGAAGGGAGGCCGTCCTTGAAATAGCAGACAGGAGACGCCCGCACACAGCAGCCAGCGGCGAGCCACTGGCCAGAATTCGCCATTGACGGCTCTGATGATGTCATTGGTATCAGGGGGAGTGGCAATCCGGCGTCTGTGGAGAGCAACCCTTAGCATCGTGCAGTTCCCTCATCTCGTTGTTGGCCCGTTCTCCCCACTCAGGCCACACTGAAGCGGCAGGACCCGGTGGTTGCGACACCGCCACATTACCGCCTGCATACGCCAGAGCCTCACCTGGCCGCATTTGACCTGCGGACAGGTTACACCAGTGGCGGATAGAACAGGCAAAAACTTGCGACAGCGAGGCAGGAACTGAGGAGAAAACGAATAATAGAATAAATAACTGTACAAATGCGGTGAATGCAGCCGCATCAGGCAATCCTTCAATTCAGGAGGGGGAGCAAAAATGCATCGCAAACATGGTTTTACACTCATCGAGCTTTTGGTGGTGATCGCGATAATCGCGATATTGGCTGCCATTCTCTTCCCGGTCTTTGCCCGGGCGCGGGAGAAGGCCCGGCAGACATCGTGTCTGTCGAATATGAAACAGATCGGGCTGGCCGTTGCAATGTACACACAGGATTTTGATGAGCGATTTCCACCCGTTTACATCTACGTGGACGGATCGCGAGTATCCGGCTTCTACGACCTGCTGGGACCCTACACGAAGAATGAACAGATGTATGTGTGTCCTTCGGGCCACTTTAACCATACCTACGCGCGCGACACCCTTCCGGTGGGCGAGGGCTTCTACAAGCGCACGATGGTGGCCAGCTACGGGATGCCCAACACATTTGCGTCCTCAAGTAATTACCCGTTGTTCGGTGGCAACACGGTCTGGCTGCGCTATTCCGAAGGCGGGGGACGGCCGCTGGCCGACCTCATCCGGCCTACTGACGTCATCGTCGCCGTCGAATCCACGGGTGCGTGGCTTATGTCGTACGGCCACATGGGCTTCGATTCCAGTGGGAACCCGGTGCCCATGCAGGAGGACGGCCAGTGCGGGAGTATGATGTATCGTCACAACCAGACAATGAACGTTCTGTACGCCGACGGGCACGCCAAGAATCACGGCCAGTTCTCCGATATGACGGATTTTACAGACGGACTCAGGAACTGATCTCATAAGGGCCGGTGCATTCGCGCACCAGGGCCTCTGTTTCCCTGCGTGAGGCCCGGAGGCTGTTTGTGGTGTCGCCGCTGCCTTCGTTCCGAACGCTCTGCGTACGCCGCCGCGTGAGTCAACACCGCGGGACGGATGTTCGTGAGCCGTCCATTCAGTGCTTCCCGCAAAATCAGGAAGGACGTTTCCCATGCGTTGTACGATGTGGGCAGTATGTATTGTTGTCTTATGCGCATCGAGCCTTGCTGCAGAGACGGCCAACGCAGACGGGCCGATAACACAGCTCAAAGACCTCCACCTCAACACTGCCCTGGTGGCGCACGGCGATCCGGCGGCGGTGATCGTCACGCCGGAAAACGGCGACTATGACGCAGAGGCCCGCAGTATTCAAACACACATAGAACAGGCCACAGGTGTGAAGCTGCCGATTCGCGTTGATACAGCGGTCACCCCTGCGGAGCTTCTGCGGTCTCGGTCCGCCATCGCCCTGGGGAACATGGCCACATCGTCGTTTATCTACACGCTGTACCGTGAGTATTACACCTTCCTGGACCTGAAATATCCCGGGCCGGGCGGATACGTGGTGCGTTCGCTCCATGACCCGTACGGAACCGGCACAAATGTCATGTTCATCGGTGGCAGCGACGACAGCGGCGTACGGCGTGCGGCAGAGGTCTTTTGCTCGAAAATCGAGCCCGGCGATGACCCGGTCATGGGCCGGCTGATGGAGATTGAGCTCGGTGAGGGGCCACAGCCGCCGGACGTCGGAGAGCAGCTTTACACCTGGCGCGACAGTTATCGCGAATTTGACGACGGCACACACACCGGCTACGACCCGGCGACATATTTCGGCTGGAATCCCATCAGCAGCCAGGCGGCACTGTATTACATGACCGGGGAGGCGAAGTATCTCGAAGAGTATCTGCGCCTGGCGCTGCCGGACCCGGACAATATCCCCAAAGAGCTCAGTTCCTGCTATGCCTTTGCACGCAAGGACTGCGACCTGGAGCATCCCCTGGTCGGTACCTACCATTACCGCGCCCATCTGCAGGAGCTCATGTTCGACCTGATCGAAGACAGCCCGCTTCTGGATGATGAGACGCGGCTGGAAATCACCAACGAGATGCTGGCACGGCAGGATTTTCTCGACCCTGACGATACCTGGTCATCGGATCACGGCCTCAGCCGCCATGGATGTTACGATGCCCTGTCCATCTACACCGGCAGCCGGTATTTCGCGAAGTATTATCCCGCCGACCGGTGGGAAAAGCGTCTGGCAAATGTGAAAAGGACCATGTCGTGGTGGCTCAAGCATCCGACGTGGGGTGAGCGCGATACGCTGTATTGGATCACCACCTCTACCGAACCCGTGATCGAATACTGGATGTTCGAAGCTCCGCAGGTCTTTGTGCAAAGCGGTGTGGCCGAGACGATGATGAAGGCCATCGAAATCCTGTGGAGGGGGACGCGCAAGGAAGAGGCCAACTACGACCAGACGCAGACGCTGATGCACCGCGCCTCGTGGCTTTTGGATGCCGGAGAGTACGCCTGGCTGGTGCGGAAGGCCCAGTTTAACATGGACCGCTTCCGCATTGGGCAGTCGTGGTGGCCGGGGCCGGAAATGGATGTCTCGCCCCCGGAACACCTGGTGAATCGCGTCTCGGTCATGCCCCTGCCGCAGCCACGGGCAGAGCAGGCCGAGACCCCCTTCGATGCCTCCGAGGGCTACCAGTTTTTGAGCTATCGCAACGGTCTGGGGCCGACGGACGGCTATCTGTTCCTCGACGGCTTCAACGACCGGGGTCGCAACCCCCATCACGTCTCCACTCTGTACCGGCTGAGAATGCAGGGCCGCCGGGTGCTGAAGGGCTACTGGAACCAGGTGTTTGTGAACCGTGACGGGCTTGTGACCAGGCACGTCGCCCGGGGCGCCCGGCTGGACAGGGCTACGGCCATCGGAAACAGCGCATCCATCCGCAGCGTGGTTCCAGATGCGCCATTTTGTGAGTGGCAACGCGACGTGATGTGGGTGGATGAAAAGTACATCCTTGTCGCCGATGTGATTACCGCACATGAAGATGGCGACTTCAACATCGCCTGTCGGTGGGCGCCGACGCAAAATCTCGAGGTGAGTTCAGACGACGGCAGAAGATGTGTGT
This sequence comes from Armatimonadota bacterium, assembly GCA_046483205.1. GTDB lineage: Bacteria > Armatimonadota > Zipacnadia > Zipacnadales > UBA11051 > JBKHJK01. The sequence goes on from JAWODS010000166.1 coordinate 6,115, forward strand.
TGCAGAGTGACAGTGACATCTCCGTCGTTTCCGCCCAGCCGGTGCAATATCGCTACCGCTCTCCGCACACACTGGAGGCCTCGCTGAACCGCCCGCGTGCACAGGGCGAAGCACAGAGTATCTTCACCGCCGTCTATCCCGACAGCGATCAGGGGGCTTTTGACTACCGCCTGGAGCCGGTGGGAGAGAATGCCGTGCGCGTCGAGGGCAAAGAAACCGCACTGTACTGCATTGCCCGCCTGGCCGATGAAAACAGCGGCATTCAGATAGATGCACAGACCGCCTTTGTGCGGGCCAATTGTCTGCGGATGTTCGACGGTGAGATGCTGCAGATTGGCGACATCGGCGTGCGCGCCGACCGCCCGGTGACGCTGTCGTGGAACGTGGCGGAGGGGACCGCTGAAGTCGTCTGCGATGAAGCAGCGACCCTGCGGTTCAGCGCCACCGGCGAGAATATACAGATAGATGGTAGCCCGGCCCACACCTCGCGCCTCGGTGAAATGCTGGTGGTGTCCATTCCCGCCGGGCGCCACAGCATCACCGGGCTCGCAGTTGATGAAGGTACGTCTGGCGCGATAGAAAAGGCCGTCACTGCCCTGCCCGTGATTGAGCAGAGGAGGACGGAGAAGAAGGCCGCACAAGAGCCGGATGAGTGGGAACCGCTGTGGTCGGCCGAGCTGCCGGGGACGGTCACTGAGACCCTGACGCCGGGCGAGGGCCCGGTGGAGCGGATCTGGTTTTCCACCGAAGAAGAGACTGATGATGAGAGCGCCTTCTCACTGGTGCGGATGGCGTCGGATGGCGAGACAGAGCTGACCATGGAGATGCCGGCCCGCGTGAACTGCCTGGTCGCGGCTGAGACTGAAGCAGGCCGCATGATCCTCGTCGGTGGCGATGATGACGTCCTGCGCGCACTGGATCCTGAGGGCAATGAGCTGTGGACGGCGGAATCGCACGTCTCGGAGACCTTCCGCGAAGGCGACGGGTGGTACGCTCCGTGGTTCACCGACCCGGAGCGAAAATGGGGCATCCGGTCGCTGATGGTGGCCGATCTCGGAAACGGCCAGCAGGAGATCATCCTTGGCCGCTCCAGCACCATGGAGTTCTGGTCCCTCGACGGTGAGCTCATCGAGCGCGTGCCGATCAACTTCGGTGACCTGCAGGATTTGGCCCTTCTGGAGCTGCCGGACGGTTCTCTGCAGGTTCTGGGGGCCCAGTGGGACGGCGGGAATGCCTTTGTGAGCATCGTAGGTGCCAATCACAAGGTGGTCACAAACGGTGGCTACCGCTTCATACCCTCCGGCGGCACCTCAATGCGGCAGTGGCAGCAGCAGGGTGTGGCGGCGGTGGAGACTGCAGACCTGGATGGCGACGCGGTCGAAGAGGTCGTGGTCGCACGCTCCGGACACTGGAACGATGTACGCACACTGACCCATGACGAAAAGCCCATCTGGCAGCAAGTCTTCGGTCCCGCCGAGCCCCGAAGCCGCTTCGTGGCGGATGTGGCTGTGGGCGATATCAACGGCGACGGGGCTGTCGAAATCGTCGCCGGCCTGGCGAGCGGGCGCGTACTCTGTTTCAGCTCCGACGGGACGCTCCTGTGGTCGAAAGCGCTGGGTGACGCCGTGCGCTGCCTCGCCACATACCATGGAGGCATTGCCGCCGGAATGAAGAACGGTACAGTTGTATCTATAAGAGCCGACGGAACAGTCGAGCGAGCCAGAGACCTGGGCCCGGCGGTCAATTCACTGTCGCTGGCCGCGGCCGATGAACCCCTTGTGCTTGCGACCGCTGGCTCTCAGGCTGCAGCATTTTCACTCAACCAATAAGCACCACAGGACCTTTGGGAGGAAGACCATGTCCAGACCAATAGCCGTGATGAATGGACGGATTATTGACGGCACCGGAGCCGAACCGATTGACGACGGCGGCGTTCTTATCAAAGACGGGCGTTTCGAAGCCGTGGGGAGCGCCAGTAACATTGAAATCCCACAAGACGCAGTTGAGATTGACGCCGCTGGCAGGACGGTTATGCCCGGGCTTATCGAGGGGCACGCCCACGTCGGCGGCAATCCGGCCGGGCAGCGCACCCTGAGACTGTCACTGCAGCGCGGTATCACCACCATCTGCAGCGTTTCGGCCAATATTGACGGCATCAGGCTGCGTGACGGGATCGAATCAGGCGATGTCCGTGGCTGTGCGCGGATGGTGGCCGGCTGCATCGTCACACCAACCTTCGGCCACGTGAAGTTTCGTGCGGCCGACGGACCGTGGGAGGTCCGTAAGGCGGTCCGGGAGATGGCGGAGGCGGGAGCCGACTTCATCAAGACTGCCGCATCAGGCGGCTTCTGGGCCGAAGACGAGGACTGCTCTGTCAGGAACTATACCCGCGAGGAGCTGGACGCCCTGGCCGATGAGGCACATGCGTGGCACCTGCCGGTCGCAGTCCACGCCCACACCCAGCCGGGCATCAACAACTCCATCCACGCGGGCATTGACATGATCCACCACGGCGCCTTCATTGATGAGGAGGGCGTCCGGGGAATTCTGGAAAAGGATCTATACTTCATGCCCACCCTGCGCGTGACGTGTGACAAAAACATTGCCGCCTGGCCCGACCGGCCCTGGATGAAGGCGGAGATGAAAGAATCACAGCCAATCCACCGGCAGGGAACCAGGCTGGCTCACGAGCTGGGTGTGAAAATCTGTGTGGGATGTGACTATCCCGGATCGGCGCAGGCCTGGAAGATTGGGGATGCGACGATGTGGGAGCTGCAGGAGCTCGTCGGCTGCGGTCTCACACCCATGGAGGCCATCTGCGCCAGCACGAAGACCACCGCCGAGGCTTTCCGGATCGATGATGAAATCGGCACCATGGAGCCGGGTAAGAAAGCCGACCTCATTATCGTTGACGGCGATCCGCTGGAGGACATCTCAGTGCTGTACGACGGAGATAATATCAATCTCGTGATCAAGGACGGGAAAGTGGAATCCGTGGATGAGGATCATAAGCAGTACTACACCGTCCACGAGCCACAGCCACCCAACCGCCCGCAGGAGTGATTTGATGCGCCCCACCAAAGCCCTCATTACGATCGCGCTGGGGGTCATGCTTTGCTGCTGTATGGTGCTGGCGGATACGTATTACGTATCACCCACGGGAAGTGACGACGATGCAGGGACCGCCGACCATCCGTGGGTGTCACTGGAACATGCCGCAGCACAGGCCAGCCCTGGTGACACGGTGATACTTACCCCCGGGGAGTATCCGGGAGAGTTGCGGCCTGTGAATTCAGGGGAGAAAGAAGCGCCCATCATCTTCCGCGCAGAGCCCAGGCGGCAGGCGGTGCTGACCGGGGTTGAGGACGTTGAGGATGCGTATGCAGTGGTCCTGAGCGGGCTCAGCGACATCCACCTGGACGGCCTGGTCGTCCGACCTGAAAAACGGCGGGGGCGGTGGGTGCGTATTCACCAGTGCGAGCGGATCGTGCTTGAGGACATGCTGATGGAGGACATTGACAATTCCCTGGGCCTTCGTGTCACTGAAAGCAGCGATTTCCGGCTGCTGGGCAGTGACCTGCGCCTGGCACGACGGGGCTCGATGGCGAGAATTGAAGAATGCGACAGAGTCGTGATTGAAGGCTGTTCATTCAGTCGCGGCGCGCATGACACGTTCTTAGTGTGGCCCGATCGCACCAACAGCCGTTTGGTGATCCGCGGGAATGTCTTTCACCCCAACACCTGCCGCCCGCTGCTCATCGATGCGGTTGATAGAGTGCTCTTTGAGGATAATATCATCGTGCGCTCCAATGACGGCGGGCGTTCAGGCTCCAGCCGGTTTGCTTTCGATACGAAAGACAGCATCTTCCGGCACAACCGGATATATGCAAACTGGGGGTCGAATCTCCTGCTGGCCGGCTTCTTCCGCGATACGCTGGATTTCAGGCGGATTCGTTTCTACAACAACATTTTCGATGACAATACCGCCATGGCCACAAACCTCCGGGGCGCGACCCAGATGATCGAAAATTGCATCTTCGCCAACAACGCCTTCTCAGGCAACGATAAGCATGGCGAAGACCGGCAGGTCCTGGTGCAGAGCGGCACCTCTGATGACCTGGTATTCATCTCCAATCTCATCCACGGGAATGTCCAGTTCGAAGACAAAGTGTTCAGTCCCGCGGAGGCGGAAGATGTTTCTGACGGTGTTTTCATTGACAATATGAACACGAATCCGGGATATCGCGATGCGGCAACATACGACTACCGTCCGGCGCCGGGCAGCGCGATGATAGACGGCGGGCGCACATTCACACAGGCGAAGGATGCCGGGACGGGAACCGCCCTGCCGGTAGAGGACAGCCGGTGGTTCTACGACGGCTTCGGCATCGAGGGCGAGCGGGGTGATGAAATCGTGGTCGGCACCGAGCGACAGCGTGCCCGGATCGAAAACATTGACCACGAAGAAGCGATCCTGTATCTCGACCGGGAATTGAACTGGGAGGCCGGGGCGCACGTGAGCCTGCCGTTCAGCGGAGAGGCCCCCGACATCGGCGCGTACGAGACGGGCGGTAACGGCAGGCCGAGTGTCCAGATCATCGCTGACCCGGTACGCACATCTCCGGGCGAATCGATAAAACTCGAGGCCGTGATGCACGGTACTATCAAGCCGCAATCGATCCACTGGATTCTTGGTGACGGCACCGTGGCCGAGGGACAGAGCGTGACCCATACCTACGACCAGCCGTACGACTATCCGATCCGGGTGACGGTAACAGACACCGAAGGGCTGCGTCACTGGGGGGCGTCCTTCGTCCTTGTTGAGGAGCCGCGTCCCGATGATGCGCCGCTGGTGCACAATACCTTCGGCGAAAGTGATGAGGACGCGTGGTGGCAGTGGATGTGCTATCGGCCGCTCCCCTCGGCCCACGAGTATTTGAACGAAGGTCCTACCGACAACGGCTCTTTGCATGTGTATGCCCGTGAGGACGGCTACTTCCTGGGGGCACAGACGCAGCCCACACGCTGGAATCTGGATAAATACCCACACGTGATGATCCGCTACAAAATCGCACCGGGCACGCCGGTAGTTCTCCGTGTTTTTGCCTTCGGCACCTCGGATGGGTCGCGCGGCATCCGGTTGACGCAAACCGAAAGCACGGGCCTGTCCGACTCGCGCCTGCCGCTTCTGGTGGATGACGGGGAATGGCACGAGATCAGTTTTAATGCGGCGCATCTGCTTCGGAAGCGGTTCGGGGATGATTTAAAGATGGGCAAGCTCATGTACCTGCGCGAATCCAATACAGATCTCGTAGAAGCGGGCGATGAATACTGGCTCGACGAAGTGATTATCGGCGCCCTGCCATGACGCTTTCGCACCCGGTCCGGTTGCCAACAACTACATTAACAGACGAGGTGACCTGCGTGAGCTGTGACACCAGTTTTAATAGTATTTTTGTGATAGCGCTGTGTATAACCCTATGTGTGGGGGGATTGCCCGTGGCAGCCGCAACCCATTATCTCGCTGCGGACGGGAATGACGCAGACGCCGGGACAAAGGAGCGCCCGTGGCAGACTCTGGAGCGTGCCTCACAGGGGCTGCAGCCGGGTGATACTCTCACAATCCGCCCCGGCACCTATACAGGTACACTGACGATCTCAGGAGAATCACCTGCAGACGAACCTCTGACAGTCCGTTGTGAGCCCCGGCGGTCGGCGGTGCTGGCGGCCGGAGACGAAGAGCACGCTATCCAGATTGCGAATGCGGCCAACGTGCGTATCGAAGGCCTGGTGCTGCGGCCGCACAACTATGAGGGCGGATGGGTGCGCATCGATCAATCCTCGCACGTCACGATTGACGACTGCCTGATGGAAAGGTCCAGCGGCCCCTGCCTCTTCAGGGTGACAGACGCTTCCGACCTTGCTCTCACCAGGAGCGTTCTTCGTGAATACCAGGGGCACAATATGACCTACATTTCGGATTCGCAGCGCCTGGTGCTGGAGGGGAATGCTTTCTCCCGCGCGGGGCATGCGCTGCTTCTTTTGCTCCCGGATCGCAGCAACTCTGACGTGGTCATCCGCGGCAACATCTTCCATCCCAACTACGGCCGGTCGGTGCTGCTGGACAGCGTGAACAACCTGCTGTTTGAGGACAATGTCATCACCCGTTCGTATGATGGGGGCCGCTCGGCGGACAGCCGAATTGGCTTTTACGCCACGCGCGGAATCTGTCGGTATAATCGCTTCTACGACAACTGGGGGACGAAACTGGTCTCAGTTTCGCCATACCGCGAGACCCTCGACTTTAACACCGTGCGGTTTTACAACAACGTCATCGCGGATAATTCGGCCACCGGGATACGCGTGTGGGGCGAAAAGGAGACCGTCACGCGCAGCCTTTTTCTCAATAACGCCCTCACCGGCAACGATCCATACGGCTCAAAGCGCCAGATCCGCGTCGGCAGTGGTGGTGCCGATGACGTGCGATTCGCCTCAAACGCCGTTAATGGGATGGTACAGATCGGCGACGAGTTGATGACCGCCACAGCAGCCGATCAAATCTCGGAGAACGATCAGTTTGCAGACAATTACGAGATGGAGCCGGAGTTCGAAGACCCGTCGCGACATTTGTATGCCCCGGCTGAAAACAGCCCGCTCATTGACGCCGGACGGGTGCTGACCCATGCCGTGGGCAGCGGTTCCGGGGCGGATGTTTCAGTGCAGGATGCGGCGTATTTCTTCGACGGCTTCGGGATTGCGGATCAGCCGGGCGATACGATCGTTATTGGAGATACACCGGCTGTTGTCCGGGCCGCCGATATTGAGAACAACACCCTGACGCTCGACCGTGAGGTACAGTGGGCCGACGGAGACGCTGTTTCGCTCCCGTATTCCGGCTCCGCTCCCGACATCGGTGCGTACGAAACTGGTGACAGCGGACGCCCGAGGGTCGAGATCGTACCTGGCGCCGGTCGAGTGCAGGCCGGAGAGGCCGTCACGATGACGCTCCGGACATTTGGTGATATTGCCCCGCAGAGCATAGGCTGGCTGCTGGGTGACGGGACGGTCGCAACCGGCACGCAGGTCGAGCACGCCTACGACGAGCCCTATGACTACCCGGTGCGGGTGGCGGTCACCGACGACCATGGAAGAGTGCACTGGGGGACGGCCGTGATCCAGGTGGCCGACCCGGATGCAGATCCCGATGTGCTCATGCACACCACCTTCGACGATCCGCACGGTGATTGGTGGTGGCGGTGGCAGACGTACCGGCCTGGGAAGACCGCCTGGAAGCTGGAGGAGTGCGAGGGCGCAAGCGGGCTGGCGCTGCATATGTGGGCGCCGGCGGACGGACAGTACATCCCCTGCCGCACACACCCTCGGGAGTGGAATGTGAACGAATATCCCTTCATCCATATCCGCTATCGCATCGCCCCGGAAACGCCCGTGGCGCTACGGTTGGAGGGCTTCCGGACGGCTTCAGGAGCGCGAGATGTGTGGGTTGCGGCCACCGAAACCGCCCTGCCGCTTTCGGGTGAGCCTCAGGCGCTGGATGATGACGGGCAGTGGCATACTCTCACCATTGACGCCCGCGTGCTGCAGGAGGCGTATCCGGAGGTGGAGATTGCACAATCCCTGTACTTTGAGGCACCCTCTCAGCACCGTGACCGGGTGAAGGAGGGACAGGGGTTCTGGCTGGATGAGGTTATAATCACTGCCACCCTGCCGTAAATGTTTCAGCTTTTGAGAAAGTCAAATGGAGAGCTGTCGTGGCGCTTGATGATATTGCTGACGAATCTGCCCTGAAAATGAACACCGCCGAAAAATCGACAAACATCAACTGGATCCCCGTATTGGTAGCGGGGATAGTGCTGGTGGTGCTGAGCAACCTCTGGGTCCGCCAGGGGGCGCTTTTGACCATCAGCGCACAGGTGGCGATGGCGGTGCCCCCGATACCGGCCTTCGGGGCGCTGCTGGTGCTTCTGGCCGCACTTCCGGTCGTCCGCAAAATCGGTTTGGGGCGGCGCCAGATTATCGCACTGTACTGCTTCATGACGCTTGCAGTCGTCGTTACCTCCGGCGGGGCCATGCGATTCTTCCTGCCGTCCATCCCGACATTCTTCTACTTCGCCAATCCTGAGAACGGCTGGGCGCAGCTGCACGATCACATTCCCGACTGGATGGCCCCGAAGAGTCCCGATGTCATCCAACATTACTTCGAGGGCGCGCCGGGCGGGCAGGTTCCGTGGGAGGCGTGGCTTGGGCCGCTGGCGATATGGCTGCTGTTTTTCACAGCGTTTTTCGGGCTGCTTATTTGTATCGCGCTCGTGTTCCGTCCCGTGTGGGAAGAGTCCGAGCACCTCGCCTATCCGCTTGCGGAAGTCCCGCTGCTTCTGGGGGGCTTGCGCGAGCACGGAGCTTCCATCTGGAGAAACTGGCCTTTCTGGATCGGTGTCGGCCTGGCGTGCCTGTACAACCTGCTGAATATCCTCCACGCCTTCAATCCCGGTATCGCGGCACTCGGCAGTGACACGAGTCTCGATGGCCTGGTGTCGGAATGGCCGCTCACCGTGCTCCAGCCTCTCCGGGTCTCCTACCGGCCCGAAGTGCTGGGCTTCGGATATCTGATGCCCACCGAGATCGCCCTTTCGACGGTGTTTTTCTACTTTGTGTATATGAAGGGCATTTCCCTTGGTGCGGCATTTCTGGGGATCCAGGACGCACAGCTTCCCTACGAAAACGAACAGGCCAGCGGGGCCTATATCGCGCTGATGATCCTGCTGGTGTACGGCGCGCGCGGTCGGATTGCGGAGGTCTTTTCCAGCATCGCCTCGGGCCGCGGGAATGACCGCCTCCTCGCAATCGCAACCATCATCACCACCGCCGCTGTCGTGGGGTTCTGGCTGGTTGCCGGGATGAAGCTGTGGCTGGTGCTTGTGTATTTCGGCCTGGTGATCATCTTTGCGGTCGGGTACGCCCGCGTCCGTGCGGAGACCGGATATCCGCGGCTGTGGGTGAGACCGCTCGGTGGTGAGCGCAATGTCATCCTGGATGTCCTTGGGTCGGGACCGATCACTGCAGGCGGAATGCGTTCGGCGACAGTGCTGGCCTCCAGCTTCTATTTTGCCCGCGGTTATATGGGGCAGCTTATGTCCTATCCTGTCGAGGCGCTCCGGGTGGCGGGTGAGGCGAAGATTTCCCGCCGCCAGATTGCCATACTCATGCTGGTGGCCGCGGTTATCGGCATCGCCATAAGCTGGTGGATGCACCTGGGCGCCTATTACCGCTACGGTGCGAATACGCTGTCGGGAGGGACAACAGGCGGCGGCTATCGCGTCACCCTGATGCGGCAGTCATACGATAAGCTCAGCGGCTGGGTGCAGTCCCCCGAAGCGCCCGACCCATCCAAAAGCATCGCCACGGCCTGCGGATTTGGCGTGACACTGGGATTGATGGCACTGCGGCGGACCTTCCTGCGATTCCCCCTTCATCCGCTGGGGCTGATACTGGCGTTCACGGGCGGGGGCTATACCGGGTGGGCGATGCTGCTTCTGGTGTCATTGATAAAAATCGGCGCCTATCACGTGGGGGGTATGCGGCTTTACCGGCGGCTGATTCCCGCCTTCATCGGCATAGCTGTGGGGCATTATTTCGCCGCCGGCCTGGTATGGAGTCTCATCGCCCCCTTTGCCGGACCGGCCCTCAGCCAGCGATATCAGCTCTGGTTCTGATGATGTATAATACTGAAGTGTACGTCCGGGCCAGCAGATTTGCCGGTCGGATACTCACTGACAGGTGGTAACTATGCGTATGACAACATATATCTGCGTTCTGGCCCTTGTGGCTGCCGCGGCATCACAACTTGCTTTTGCAGGAAACGGTGATAACAGCGTGAGCATTAATTTTCAGGGAAAGCACCTCCACGGCGAGCTGGTTTTTCAGGACGATTTTGAGGATATGGACGAATGGGACAACCTCACCCCCAACACCCGGTGGGAGGTCAGGGACGGAGAACTTGTGGGGACATGGGGGCCGGGCGGCTCGACAATATGGTCGAAGCCGGCTTTCTCAGGAGATCTCTATATCCGCTTCACAGGTCGGCTCCTGGAGCCCAAAGACGAATGGCGCACCGAGAAGATGCCCGATGGTGGCAAGAACTTCAACTTCCGCTTTCTCGTATCGGGGCCGGACGGTGTGGACATCCGGGAGGTCTTCCGCGACCTCGCAGAAGAGGGCACCGGCCCCAACCGTACGGGCGACGACCAGTATGAGGGCTATTTCTTCACCTGGACGTGGCGCCACGCCCGTCTGAGAAGAAGCCCGGGATATGAGAATGTCAGCGAAAACCGGGATTACCTCCCGCAAATCGGGCAAACGCATACCGTTGAAATCTGCAAGCAGGGGGGCCGTATCACGCAGGTCTGTGACGGCCATCTCATCCACGACTACACGGATCCCGATCCCTTCAACTCCGGCCGCATCGGCTTCACTCTCTGGCATTCGACACTCGCCGTTGACAGCATAGAAGTCTTCGAACTCGCCACCGATTAGTATACCCTGCACCGAAGGGAAATGACGTCACAGCAGAGTTTTTGACATTTTACTCATCTGAGTATATTGTATCGAATGTAGTAAGTACGTTCTCTGCACAAAGCGGCGCGGTAAGCGCCGCTAATTATTTGGTGGAGGTATGAAATATGCGCAGACGTGGTTTCACTCTTATCGAGCTGCTGGTGGTTATTGCCATCATCGCCATTCTTGCGGCGATCCTGTTCCCGGTATTTGCGCGAGCGCGTGAAAAGGCGCGGCAAAGTAGTTGCCTGTCCAACATCAAGCAGTTGTGCCTGGCCGTGCAGCAGTACACCTCAGACTATGACGAAATGTTCGTCCCGGCAATCACGTATCCACCGGACCATTCTAATATTTTGTGGTCGGGAATAGTTCTTCCATACGTGAAGAATGAGCAGATTTTCGCCTGTCCGAGTGCCTCAAATCACAAGTTCACCCCGATAGCCAACGCCGATCGCGGAAGCATGTCCCTCGGTTACAACTGGTATTTCCAGACGGATGTGGGGCGAGACCTGTCACTGCCGGGGATGGAACATCCGTCGGCCGCGGTGATCCTTGGTGACACAAACAATGGCCCTGCCGCCGACGGCTATCGTGGCTATATGTTCTCGATGACAAATTCGCCCTCCGGCAGACAGTGCGGCGAACTTCAGGCACTGGAGGCCCGCCATAATGAGGGCGCCAACCTTGGTTTCGCCGACGGTCATGCCAAGTGGATGACCGAAAGTGCCATCAATGGCCGCCAGGGGATCTACCTGTGGGGGCCGGACTGGTAATACCGCCGCGATTTGCGTCTCCAACGCCCGCCATCGCTGGTGGGCGTTTTTTTTATGGAATTAATCTGCGCTCCGGGGAGGGTTTTTGCTCACTTGGAGGAAATGGATTTGGGTACCTTCAGGGCGGCTCTATAGTAGAATAGGGCCGTCATTTTTTGATAAACGGGTGATTGTGATGTCTGGCATTCCTGCAGTAAAGTTTGACAGCTATTATACCTACGACGACCTCGTTGATTTTTTGCAGAACTGCAATGACGGTGCTGGAGACTGCATGACGCTTGAGTCAATCGCTGAAACCCCTGAAGGCCGGGACGTGTGGCTGGCGACGCTGACCGACCCTTCGACCGGTGCTCCCGAAGAGAAGCCCGGCTATTGGGTGCAGGCGAATGTTCACGCGCCCGAGCTGGCGGGGACGACGGCGGCCCTGAGGTGGCTGCATACGCTTCTCACCACGCAGCGCGAGCGCCTGGCAGAAGGGACCTTTTACGTGGTGCCGCGAGCCAATCCCGACGGCGCGGAGTTTGCCATCACCACCCTCGGCCCGATTCGCTCGCGGTTCGAGGTCGAAAAGAAGCGCAACGGTCTCATTCCACAGGATATCAATGATGACGGAAAGATCACCAACATGCGCTGGGAGGACCCTGCGGGGCCGTACGCATTGCATCCTGACGACCCCAGGGTGATGATGCCGCGCAAACCCGGCGATGAGGGCCCCTTTTATCAGCAATACACCGAGGGCCGTATCCACGATTATGACGGCGGTGAGATCGTCGGCGCAACCACGGGCTACGACTTCAATCGTCACTATCCGGCGAACTGGAGCCCGGACATGGACAGGGCGGACTATCCACTCAAGCACCCCGAAATCAGGGGTATCGCCGAGTTTCTGCTGTCACATCATAATGTTTTCGCAGGCATCGATTTCCATAACGGCACCCAGGCGGTGCTGCGCCCCTCGACAAGGCCCGACAGCGAGATGAACCAGGAAGACCTGACGCTCATGACGCAGATCGGGCGGATTGGTGAAGAGATCACGGGCTTCCCGCTGATGAACGCGCGGGATTACCGGTCACCGTGGATCCAGCCGCGCGTTTTGCACGGCAACTCCAACGACTTCGCCTACTTCGAGCTGGGCGTATCGTGGTATGTCGTCGAACTGGGCAACACGTTCAGCTCCGCCGGTATCAGCTCGGAAGACTACTTCAATATCACTGAGGAAGAACGCTACCGCGAGCTGTTGCCCCGTGTCCTGAAATTTGTTGACGAACATCCGGATCACATCTGGACGTACGACCAGTGGGAAGAAATTGATCATCCTGAACTGGGCACGGTCGAGGTCGGCGGCTTCACCTACGGGAACGTCATCATGCCGTATCCGCCCCACCAGGAGGAGAACACAAAAAACACGACGGAGTTTCTGCTCGAACACTCCCGGTGGCATCCGCAGATTGTTCTTTCGGACGTGTCAGTAGCCCGCATTGACGGTGACGTGTATCGGGTTCGAGCGAAGGTAAGCAACGTGGGCCGCACCGCCACGAATATCATGAGCACCGGCACCAATCCCCGGGTCGCAGAGCCCGTCCGGTTGCGGCTGGAGTGCGGTGACGACGTTGAGGTGGTCTCCCGCAGCGACGAGTGCGATTTCGGCCAGCTTTCCGGCGGATCGGATTCGCGCGAACAGGAGTGGTTTGTTGTCGGGTCGGCGGGAGCGGAGGTTCGCATTACTGCAGGTCATCCCCGCGGTGGAACTGCAACGGAGACGCTTTCACTGGAATAAACGACATAGAACATTCGCTGTTTTAGATAAAGGTGATCGGTTGGGATGGCTGAACCGGTAACAACAGCTCAGAATTCGAAGCCACAGGAGGCCTCATCGAGCGGGCGGGCGATCACGCTCCGGGCATTTCTTATTGCCGTCGGCCTGCTGGTGCTGGCAAACCTGTGGATGAAATATGCCGCGTTGATCACGGTGAGCGCGCAGGTAACGATGAGTGTTCCGCCGATTCCCGCACTTGTCGGGCTTATCGTGTTGCTGGCGCTGCGTGTGGCGCTGCGCCCGATGTCCCGCTGGTTCGACCTCTCACGGCGTGAGATGCTGTTTATCTATGCTTTCCTGACGCTGTCGGTGGCCCTCACCTCCGGTGGCGCGCTCCGGGAATTCATGCCGGAGCTGACCACACTGGAGTATTTTTCCAGCCCGGAAAACCAGTGGAGTCAGTACCAGGATATGCTGCCCTCGTGGCTGGCTCCGCACGATCCGGATGTGATTCGCGGATACTTCGAGGGCACCGCTGACGGGGTTCCGTGGGATGCCTGGCTGGTGCCGATGGGCATGTGGGCGACGTTTTTCATGCTGCTTCTGGGCGGCCTGTTGTGTCTGGCGGTGCTCCTGTACGATCACTGGGCGGAGGGTGAGCGGCTGTCGTTTCAGGTTACCGAGCTGCCGCTTTCGATGACCGCTCCTCCCACTGCCGACCGTCGCATTCCCCAGTTCTGGCGCGACCCGGTGATGTGGATGGGGTTCGGACTGGCGGCCCTGCACAATGTCGCCAATATCCTGCAGGCGTTCAACCCGGGGGTGGCGGCGCTCGGATTGAGCTATCCGATAGGCGCGCTTTTTACCGAAAGGCCCCTGAGCGCGCTCAACGATGTCATCATGCACCACCGGCCCGAGATTGTCGGCTTCGGCTACCTGATGCCCCAGGAGATCGTGGTCTCGTCGCTTATCTTTTACGCGATGATGAAGGCGGAATCAGTCGCTGCGGTGGCGATGGGATATGATATCCCGCGCTTCCCTCATTTCGAAAGCCAGGCCGGGGGCTCGTTCGTGGCTTTTGCGCTCATACTGCTGTGGATGGGCAGGAGACCGCTGGCCCGGGAGTTCAGTGATGCTTTCAGGGGCCGTGGGAGCAACCTCAAGCGCTTTGCGGCCATCGGGTTGGTGGTCAGCCTCCTGGGGATATGGGCGTGGTGGCGGGCCGCCGGAATGTCCACATTCACCATTGTAATATTTTTTGGTGTTTTATTGTTGATGGCCCTGACATACTGCCGTGTCCGCGCGCAGACCGGGCTGCCGCTGCAGTGGGGCTACCCCGTCAGCCAGGCCAATATCATGCTGATGTCGATGTTTGGCAGCGCGCCCTTCAAGGCGGCCGGTGGAGCGAAGAACCTCACACTCCTTTTCACCGGCTGGTTTCTCACCCGCGGATATCTGCCCAACCTCTCTGCCTATCATTTTGAGGCGCTTCATATCGCCAAAGAGGCGAGAATGCGGCGGCGCGAAATCGTCGTCACCATGCTCCTGGCCATACTGCTGGGGGTCGGCATCTCGTTTTATGTGCAGCTTGATTCGTATTACGCCTTCGGGGCAAATTTTCTCGAGGGTGGCACCCACCAGGGCGGAATGCGGGTAAGCGCCGCCCGGAACGGCTTCAACCGTCTTGCCCAGGCCGCCACCAGCGGAATCCCGCCGAACCGCGGGGAGACAATAGCCATCATCTGGGGTGCCCTGGCAACGATTGCGCTTACGGTGATCCGGCACCGCTTCCTGCGTTTTCCACTCCATCACCTGGGCTTTGTCATCGGCACCACCCGTGGCTACCGCGCGTGGGGTGGTTTGATGATTGCAGCGATTGTCAAGTCCATCGCTGTGCGCGTTGGCGGGGTGCGTCTGTACCGGCGTCTTATACCGGCCGCGGTCGGCATCGTCCTCGGACACTTCGTAGTGGGGGGCGGCATCTGGTCGCTGATTGCTCTGTTCGGTGGTGAGGCACACCGGGCCTATCAGATCTGGTTCGGCTGAAAACGTGTCGAGCGGCACTATAGCGCCGACCAGCCTCGCTCGCCAGCCTGGCAGATGGCCGGAACATGAAGCAGTGCCTCATAAAAACGAAAAGAGGCCGCGGCTCGGCCTGAAATCTGCGTCGTTTGCGGGTTTCAGGTGGCGGTTCGTAGTCCATCCGCCAGCTTCCAGCCCGAGTTGATCCCTTTCAGCGTCCCAATCACTTTTGTGAGGCACTGTTGTTTGCGAAGTAAACTCCAAATGCTGATTGCCCTCGCAATGAGCTACGCTTCCATCGCGAGTGAGTCCTCTTTGATGGAGTCTGCAATTCTTATGCGTCAGCATTCCCGTAATATATAAAGTTGCCACCGTGCTTGACCCGTCAGGAACCGGCGGTCACATTCAGGGGCATCGAATAAACAGGGGCAGCGACATTATGTCGCTGCCCCTTATGATTCGAGATGTCGTACTCCGCTGCTATCAGTCCGCCGGGACCAGCATGAGGTAGTCGAGGTTCAGAAGGTCTGCAATGGCGATCATCCGGAGGGTATTGCTGCCCTCGTGCAGGGTCAGTGGGATCGGGTCGCCGTTGTGGTCAACCACCATCATCTCCCGCCATTCCTCGGGCGTGGCGCCGTAGCCGTCCGTGTATTCGAAACGAAATCGCCTGAATTGTTCGCCAATTGGCTCGTCGTTGAGCATGATGAGCCGGTCGGCGTGGGGCAGATGAGTGGCTCCCTTGATCACCAGGTGGTACTCACCCGGTTCGGGTGGCGTGATATTCCACTCCATCCACATCCCCGGCGATTCCCATGCACCCACACCGACACCGCCCGAGAGGAATGTCCGGTGCGTGTAACGGCTGGGGTTTCCGAGGCCGGAGTCATCGAAGCTTTCGGCCTCGATCTTCATCGCGTTTTCGGGGAGATCCTCAACAACCTTTGTGACGTGAGGTTCCGGCGCACACGGCATGCTTTTAAGCCCCATCATGACGCTCCGGGTCGTATCGAGACTTGCCTGGATGCTGTTATTCTGGTTCAGCCAGACAAACGGATCGTCCGGGTGGATTGCGGTGCCGTTGATGGTGATACCCGGCACCGGCGGATGCTCCCTGTCGATCGAATAGACGCCGTCCTCGACCTCGAAATTGCCGTGGACGAGCGCGCCACCGGTGTACTTGGTGAGCTGCCGGGTGTTCATCTCCGCAGGCTCACCATCAATCAGCAGCTCGAGATCGCCACCACCGTCGAAGGCCATCGCCTGCGGGATGATAGTATGCTCGCCGGCTTTCACCGGCAGCGTCACTGCGTTCCCGTCCCAGGTGCATTCCGCGTCATCCAGCTCTGCGCCGTCCATAAGCAGCGTCTGTTCGCCACCCGGCAGCATCAGTGTGACCTCCGCGGGAGCGTCTGCACGGACCTTCGCGCTGCGCAGACCGGTGTCAGCCACCCACAGCGTCACCGTCACCGGTTCAGTTGCGGTGAAAATCGGCATCTCGAGGTCCGGATGGTCAATGTGCGTGGCGTTCAGGGCGAATGCCTTGAAGGCCCCGTCTGTGTTGGAGATCGCGGCGATGTCGGCGTCAACGCTGCCGCCGAGGAGCGTGACGGGCTCTTCACCGACCGTCCGGACGACCACCGACAGGTCGCCGAGGGTGCCTTCGATGCCGTTGCCCTGCGGGGTTTCGCGGGACTCAAACTCCGGCCCCTGTCCACCCTTGCGGACGTTCATGAGGGTGACAAAACGCTCGGTCTCCGTCTGATTTGCTGTTTTGATATACGCGTGCCAGTTCTTCGGTCGCTCGCTGAAGCGCCCCTGAGGCGGATGTCCGTCCCAGTCGTTATCCTGGGTCATCGTCAGGTCCGTGGGCGCTGCAAAGGCGATATCCAGATGTGCATCGCCCTCGGTGATTGTCACCCGGCGGCCCGCTTCATCAAGCTGCATCTCGCTCAGCGCGTGGCAGCACCACGTCCAATCGGATCGCTCATCGGCCTCCAGCTCATCCACGACCAGGAAGACGTCGGGGCGAAGATAGACGATGCGGCGGACGAAGTTCGAGAGATTGCCCCTGTACGCGGGGGTTGCGTCCCCGGCCGTGTAGCAGCCTGCAGGTGCGGCGAAATAGTCCAGAATGTCGCCCTTGGCCGTGATGTCGAAGATCGGCTGGCCCTCACCATTGACCAGGATGTCATTGTGAGCTTTTGTCTGCCGCGTCCAGTTGCGGTCGTGGTCCGAGCCGTACCAGTCGTAATAGCCCGAATCGATCAAAAGCGGTTCGCCGTAGCCGTACACGACGAAATGATTCTGGTCGGCATGACTGTGGTTGAATGATCCGTACCACGATGACTTGAACATCAGCATGATCTCGTCGGGGTCGCTGAGGTCGCTGTGCATGCCCACCCAGCCGATGTCGGGCTGATAGCGGCTCTGGGGCACATCCACCGGCGGCTTGGAGGGCAG
>JAWODS010000168.1:0-2537 GCA_046483205.1 Armatimonadota bacterium
TTGGAGCCGATCCAGGGCTGGGCGGGCTCGGTGTTTCCGCCCGATGACTTTTTCCCGAAGCTGCGGAAATTCTGCGACGAGCGCGACATGCTGCTGATGGCCGATGAGGTCCTCACGAGCATGGGACGCACCGGCAAATACTTCGCAATGGAGCATTACGACACCCGCCCGGATGTCGTGACGGTCGGCAAGGGCTTCGGCAACGGCTTCCCCGTCACCGGCATGATGGTGTCCGAAAAATACAAGCAGACCGTCAAGACTATTTCCGCCTCCACCAGCTACGGTGGCAACCCGATGGCGTGTGCGGCGGCGCTGGCGTGCATCGAGACGATCGAAGAGGAGGGCCTGCTGGATCACGCCCTGGAGCTCGAAGAGTTCTTCACCGCCCGCATGCAGGAGATGAAAGATCGCCACCCGATCGTCGGCGACGTCCGTGGTAAGGGCTGCCTGATGGGTGTCGAGCTGGTGAAGGACCCCGAGACAAAGGAGCCGTTCGAGGAGGCCGGGACGCTGGTCTATCAGCGCGCCTTCGAGAAGGGTCTCGCCTGGGTGCCCGCTGGCCATATCCTCCGCATGTCCCCTCCCATTATCATGCAGGAGGAGGTCGCCGCCAGGGGCATGGACATCATCGAAGAGGCCATCGCGGAGGTCGAGGAGGAGTTCGGCTACACGAGCTGATATGGCTCTCTACCTGACCTTCGATATCGGCACGACCGCCCTGAAAACCGCTCTCATCAGCGGCGGCGGAGCGGTGGTCTCGGCACACGAGGTGGAGTATTCACCACACCATCCCCACGCAGACTGGGTGGAGATGTCCGCGGACGAATACTGGAAGGCGGCGGTCGAGGGGACGCGCAGAGCGTTCGCACAGACCTCCTGCAGTCCCGATGAGCTGTCGGCTGTCGGCTTCAGCTCCCA
Source organism: Armatimonadota bacterium (assembly GCA_046483205.1). Lineage (GTDB taxonomy): Bacteria > Armatimonadota > Zipacnadia > Zipacnadales > UBA11051 > JBKHJK01. Next base: position 919 of record JAWODS010000168.1, read on the forward strand.
GGGACAGACCTTTGTGGCGCTGGATGACGACGGCGAGCCCCTCAGAGACGCCATCGTCTGGGTGGACAACCGCGCAGCCGACCTCGCCGACCAATGGCACGAGGAGTGGCTGTCCCGCGAGGAGTTCCGGGCCATCACCGGCTACCCCTGGGTCGCCGCAGGGCTTACGATATTCAAAATCGCCTGGCTGGCCGAAAATGAGCCGCAGACACATGCCGCGCCGCATTTTTTGTGCCTGCCCGATTACCTGGTTTACCGCCTCACCGGCGAGCGCGCCACCGATTACAATATCGCGCAGATGAGTGGCATGTACGATATTCGCACCGGCGAGTGGTCTGAGAAGCTCCTGGAGCATGCCGGAATATCCGCAGACCGCCTCCCGCCGGTGCATCCACCGGGGACGGTCGCGGGCGCGGTGACAGCCGCTGCCGCCGATGAGCTCGGAATCCCCGCCGGTGTCCCCGTCTGCCTCGGCGCCAATGACCAGCTTTGTGGCGCAATCGGGGCGGGCAATGTCGCCCCCGGCATCGTCACTGAGACCACCGGCACGGCCCTGGCCGTCATCGCCTGCACACAGGAGCTTTTAGACGATGAGCGGATGTACGTTGGCATCCACGCGGTCCCGGACCTGTATTACGCCATGCCGTATGCGAATACCGCGGCCGTGGTGCTGACGTGGTTCCGTGATGTGTGCGATCCGGAGGCTTCCTACGACGAATTTCTGGACGGTGTCGAAGACATTCCCATCGGCGCCGACGGCCTCACCGTGCTCCCGCATTTCGCGGGGCTTAACTGCCCGAGATTCGACATCTCCGCCCGGGGGGCTATTGACGGCCTAACGCTCGGTCATACGCAAAAGCACATCGCCCGGGGTATCATGGAATCGTGCGCCTGTGTTTTGACCGAGCTGCTGGAGCCGGTGCGGAATCACGGTGTAAAGGTTGGTCGTGTGCGTTCGCTGGGCCGCTCCGCCCGCAGCGATCTGTGGCTGCAGATGAAGGCCGATATGCTCGGCGTGCCCGTCGAACGCCCGGCCTGCTCGGACGCCGCCTCTCTCGGAGCCGCCATGCTCGCCGCAACGGGAACCGGACAGTTCGACACACTCAAGCAGGCTTCAGAGGCGTGGTATCAGCCGGAAAGCGTTTTCGAACCACAGGAGGAAAACAGCGCCGCATATCGCGAAGTATATCAACGCTACAAGGACACCTGCGAGCGGATGTACGGCGACTGATCCGCTCATGACGATTATGGAGGCAGAGCAATGGAAACACTCGGTGTTGGCATTATCGGCTTCGGCTTCATAGGCAAGGTTCACAATTACGGCTACAAAAACATTCCCCTCTATTACGACCCCGCTCCCGTGCAGACGCGGATGGTCGGTGTCGCCACCTCCCGGATGGAAACAGCCCGCCGGGCCGTCGAGCAGGGCGGCTTCGAATACGGCACCGATGACTGGACGGAGCTTATTGAAGACGAAGATATCGACATCATCAACATCTGCTCCCCCAACTCGCTGCACGGCGACCAGCTCGTGGCGGCGATGGAGGCCAAAAAGCATATCTACTGTGACAAGCCGCTGGTGGTCGGCGAAGAGGACGCACGGCGTGTCTCCGAGGCAC
>JAWODS010000204.1:0-4910 GCA_046483205.1 Armatimonadota bacterium
TGAAAAAAGGAGTTTATTATGGAAGTTCCATATTCTGAATCTGCCAGGATAGTAATGCCCCCCGGGGCCGGCAAGTGCTTCCGGCGCTCGTTCGTCGAGTCCGCTCGGCAGCTCTGCACCCTCCGCTCTGCTGTGGCCTCCAATGATGCACAGGAAGGCGGCGAACAGAGCGCTCTCACGCAACGGCTGGATTCCATGGACCCCAACTACTGGAATCCCGGGAGCACTCACCTGACGGCAATCCTGATGACGAGCTTCGGAAATGCAGGATTTGCCGGTCTCGGGGCGGCGACGTTTGCGCATGATGAGCTCCTGCAGGTGATTCCGCCCGGGGCCGCATTCGCCGTCTTCGCCTGCGCCGCCTGCAGCCTGTGCCTCATCTGGGCGGTCCTGTCGCTGTGGGGGGACTGAGCGGCCAAAACCAGATCCTCCGCAGCGCGGTAGCTGTGCCCCTGGCACATTTCTCTGTGCCTGTATCAACCCTGCCATGAAGGTCTCCGGATAGCGCAAGATAAAGGAAATATCACATCTATACCTTCGGGCGAAAACGTCTGGGGGCACCGGCTTGCATTCTTCATTGCCCTTATCCGTGGCGCCGCTGGAGGCGCGGACGAGCCTGGCTGGAGGGAGCCAAAATGGAGCAGGAGAGCTGGCTGAACCGGTGGCCGGGAGGGCTTTTGGCCCTGGCAGTGGCAGCCGCTGCCTCCGTCCTGCTCATGGTGCTGAGCGTCCTGGGCATGTTCGCGTACATGGAACTGTCGCTCGCACTGCCTTTTTCCTCCCTGGCTGACACGACGAGCCTGCCGGTGGTCGGCGAGGTGTACCTGGTGTCGCTCTTCGGGGCGGTTTCCACAGTCATTGGTGCGGCGCTGTACGGGTGGCTTTACGGCCGTCTGCTGAAGCGCTGGTGGTTCTTCGCCCCACTGGCCGCCCTGGTATGGCTCGTCTGGGGCCTGCTGGACGGCGTGTACGCTGATGAACCAGAGCTGCGACTGATGCACATCGTGGCATTGCTGCTGGCCGCAGTGCTCTCCGGTATCACCTCATGCCTCGCAGCCGACAGCGGCACAGTGCAGCACGGAGTGTGAACAGAGCGTGCCTCTGTACAGCCTGTCTCAGATGACCTCCGCACGTCGCTCTCCTCGTGTTATCGCAGGAATATTTGCATACATAACCGTATAATGGTTATACTATAAGTAATAAAAGAGGGGCTGCGACCGGCGGCGGGGCTGACCGGGCTTCCATACCATCGGCCAATTGGCCGAAGGAGGCGATGTTGATGTGCTTTCGCAGCCTGCCAGCGTATATGCTCTTGTGTCTCACCCTCGCGGGGGGGTAATCTCGGCACAGCCCGCCGTCGCGCTGAGTGTTGACATTATCACCCCCGAGACAGACCCCTACGAAATCCGACAGTATCAGCGCAGGTACTTCGAAGCCGTATGCCGCGACGCAAAGGGCAACGATGTGACCGACAGGGCCGCCTTCTCATGGGATTTCGATGACGGCAGCGAACCCGACCGCGACAACCCCGCCCTCCACCACTGGATCAACACCGGCAAATACAAGGTCACCGTCACGGCCACCCTGGAGGATGCGCGGATCATGGAGTCTCCGGGCACCGATACGATGACCGTGGAGGTCACTCCCGGCGTGCAAACTCGCCAGGCACCAGGGGCCGGGGATTTCTCCTTCTACGCCACTCCTATCGAAGACCGCGACTACACCTTCGGCAGCACCGTCTGCGATGCGGTGGTCCTCATCTGTCGCGCTTGCGATTCCGGGACAGATCCCTACGATCCATGGTGTATCCTGAGTATCGTTTTTGAGCGCAACATTGACGGTCAGTGGCACCTCTTTCAGGGATACTCGGAGTTGATTGAAATCGCCGGAGAGGAATACGAGGCAAGTACGCACGACTGGACCACCTTCGACGGTTTCAAAAATATCGCCTACACGTGGCGGGCAAAGGTCACCATGTGGGACAGCAACTACCCCCCTGATCCGGAGTTCTTCCCGGAGGCCTTCAGCGAGTTTTATGTGCCCGGCACCGGGGGCACCGACTGGACGCCTGATAACACCATCGTCAAAGCCACCGGAGACGATCTCATCATCCACCACGCCGACGACACCTCCCACACCATCTCCTACAACATCACCCACCTCGACTACGACAACCCCACCTTCACTGTTGATGTGGACATCTGCAGCCTCTTGGGCGGCGTCATAACCACCCTGACCGATGAGAACGCCACCATCGGTGGGGGAAGCATCGACTGGGACACCAACCTGCCCGAAGAAAACGGCATCTACACGTACAAAATCACCGCCGAACACAACCTCGAGCCCGCCCAGGGCCCGCCGGGGCTGTGCGTGGATACGGATAAGGTCGATATCATCGATGTCAGCATGGAGAGTTCGTCGTTTGACGTGAGGACACTCACATTATCATGCTTGGTGGAATTGAGCGCCACTAGCGAAATCAGCGGGGGGACTGTGAGGGTGTATGATCCGGATCTGACGGAGGTGACGTCGCGTCAGGTCACTTCGTTTGAAGGGAGTATCTGGGAGTTCTTCCAGGTAACCGTCGAACCGGATCACGGAGGAAAGCCGTACTACTTTGTGTTCTACGCCAACGAGGCCGACGGTTCGAACAATCGCGACATGTTGCCAAAACTATCACTCCCGAAAGGTGCCGTTAAGATGATACCGCGCCCGAAGATCACGGCACTCTCGGGCCGTAGTTCCTATTTTGACCAGGCCGCAGCCCATGCCCTCGATTCGATGAGCCAGTATCTCAGTGAGCCCAAGTACCAGACCGTTGACTGTGCAAATGACAGGGAGGCGGCGTTGGCCGCGTTGGAAACAAGTGCGGTTTTTGCTTTCTACGGCCATGGCTGTTCGGAGTGGGTGGTTGTGAACCAGCCCAGTTGCCCAGAAAACCGGGTCACCACCGATGACGTGTCGGAGGCGAATCTGGATAGGCTGCTTGTTGTGTTATGGGTTGGGTGCCACACGGCTGAGCCAAATGGAGGCTACGAAATGACCACGCAGTCCGTTTCGGACATTGAAGGAACAGGGGAACCGAGGGCCGAATCTGCAGTCGGTTGGGAGGAATCAATCAGTTACGCTGCAATGATCACCTACTCGGATATCTTCTGGGATCGCTTTGCAGGCGCTGAGCAAGAGAATGTTGACGACGCGACTTACAACGCAGCGTGGGATGCCTGGTTCTATACCGGTGACGAAGGAATCTTGAGCTATCGCGTGGAGGGGGATTACAGTGTCACTCTCACACCGACGCGCTGGAGTGATTAAGACTGCCGCTATCGCGTTGGCGCTGGCAGCGGTGGTGGTGGGCCTGTCGTTGTGGACATATAATCGCTGCCAGATTGCCCTGGAGCGAACATTCGTGGCGCAGTTCCTGCAGATACCTGTGGACAGCGTGCGGAAGGCATGCCCACCGAACCTCTACAGGATTCTGCGAAATGGGGGAGAGATGAAGGCTCAGGTAGTTGTAAGGGATCGCAGCATTACGTGGGTTGGCTTCCAGTTGCCCCATCCTAAGTCCATGAACTGGGCGGAGGCGACACCTGAAGAGCGGACTGAAGCGATCAAGAACGAAATTCATCGTTTCTTCGGAGAGCCACCCGGAGTCCTGCGCTGTGAGACGGAAAAACGCCTCCACAGGATCTTTCACAGTTCACAAACCGGCCGCACGTACGAAGTGGGTATTGCTCCGGATTTGGGAATTCGGCATATTACATTGCACAGTGGTTCAGGGGATCTGCCTCGCGGTACACACTGACGAGAGGTATGAAGCCGCCTGCAATGCGTGGGGGGTACGGGCGGCGAAGCTATCTTGAGCTATCGAGGGGAGGGGGATTACAGTGTCAAAATGGCACCGACGCGCTGGAGTGACTAGGTCAGGGGTTGCCGTGTTGTTGGTGACCATAGGGATTCTCTCCGTTTGGGCATATCATGAGTACAGAACCTACCAGGCTCGCGTGATGGTTGCGGATTCAGCCGCAGTTTCCCTGAAGCAAGTCCGCACGTACCCGGGACCCAACCGTTACGAAATCGTGCGCGACGGGCAGAGGGTGGCCTATGTCGAACTCGCCCAAAACATGATTTGGCACGTCAGCTTTAAACTGCCGTATCCCAAGGGCATGAACTGGGCGGAGGCCACGCCTGAAGAGCAAACTGAAGCGATCAAGAATGAGATAGGTCACTTCTTTTCTGAACATCCAGGAGCCTTGACGTACGCAGGAAAAGGGGAGACTGCGAGACTTAGGGTGTATTGTAGTTCGGAAAGCAGGTACGATTACGAAGTGAATATCAATCCCAAATGGGGGATTTTGTGGATCACGAGACAGAGCAGGTCCGACAACCCCATTACACCTGCAGATGGGGCGCTATAGCGAGTGTCATAGTCAAAATCAGGCGTGGACGGATAGATCTTACAATGAGAATGAAAGGCGTTCCGTCGCTTGCACCAATCGTCGTCTTCTCTCTTCTGGCCGCTTTCGTTGCTGCCCAGACACCGGGGGAAGGCTCACCGGTGTCATCACAGGTCGAGCAGGAAATAAGAGCGATTCTGGTCTTGAAGGAAGCCGGAATAGATCTCACGCACGAAGGGACTGGACGCATCGAAGAGCGCTATTCGTTCGCTCTGAAGTCCCCTGAGATTAAGCAGCATGAGAAAGGGTACGTCGAATTCGACACAGAGGTGGAATACATCAGCTCGCTGCTTGTCTCGACGCGGCTTCGGGAGGCAGAGCGTGTGGACAATCCGCCGCCCATCCCCGAGAAGGTGTTGCGTGAGGCCACGTCACTGATCAGAGGCCGCGAATCATTCGATTGGGATCGCCTGGAGATGAATGATGTACGGGTTGTGGGCCAACGGATCTGGG
>JAWODS010000269.1:0-4273 GCA_046483205.1 Armatimonadota bacterium
TTCAATCTACAGACAACCGGTTTTGCAGCATCATCGGCGTCTATCATATCAATTTCGCGAGTATTTATACTGTAATGTGGGAAATTCGTATGACGGTGCCTTGATGGTAATTTTCGCTGTACAGATGCAAATACCTCCGTCCGCAGGTCCGCACTCTGTTCACTGCACAGTCATGGAAACATTCAGGACAGCCAACTGCGTTATATACAGTGGCGGCCTGTGATTGTGTATGATTCAAAATCGCTTTGGATAATTCGACCCAACCAGCGCACATTTGCCCCATCTCATGCGTCTATATTATGCTGAAAAATGACGATGACATTGCAGTACTGCATATCAAGTAAAAGGAGTTCCCTGATATAGATGAATACATTGAAGACCGCACTGCTGATGATCGTTTTGACCGGTCTTTTCGTGCTGGTCGGTGACCAGCTCGCCGGGACGCAGGGAATGATCATCGCCCTGGTGCTGGCGGCAGGGATGAACTTCGTTTCGTACTGGTATTCCGACACGATCGTTTTGAAGATGTACGGGGCCCGGGAGGTCGGCGAAAACGAGGCGCCGGGGCTGTACCGAATCGTGCGCAACCTGGCGCAGAAGGCCGATATCCCGATGCCGAAGGTGCACATCATCCCCCACCAGGCGCCGAATGCCTTTGCCACCGGCCGCGATCCCGAGCACGCCGCGGTGGCGGTGACACAGGGAATCCTGCAGGTTCTGAATGACCGGGAGCTTGAAGGGGTCCTGGCGCACGAAATATCGCACGTGGACAACCGGGATATGCTCATCAGCACCATCGCCGCGACGATGGCGGGAGCGCTGATGCTGCTGGCCCGTATGGGAATGTTCGCCGGCATGTTCATGGGTGGTGATCGCAGGGGCCGTGGCGGGCTCGGCGTTATCGTCCTGGCGATCGTCGGTGCCGTGGCGGCGCTTTTGATCCGCATGGCGATCTCGCGCTCTCGCGAATACCAGGCCGATGCGGATGCCGCCAGACTCACCGGCAATCCCGACGGCCTCGCCAGTGCACTCACAAAGCTGGAACGGGGCGCCGAGCACTACCGGATGGACACCAATCCCAGCACCTCACACCTCTTCATCGTCAACCCGCTCAAGGGAGACTGGCTGGCAAAGCTCTTCAGCACCCACCCGTCCACCGAAGACCGCGTCAACCGGCTCATGGAGATGAGAGGCAAGGTCTGACAGACACGATTACCCTTCGCCATTGAACTCCTCGAGGGCCTCGAACATGGCGATGAGGTTCTCCGGCGGCGTGTTGGGTTGGATGTTGTGAATGGTGTTGAAGACAAATCCGCCGCCGGGGGCAAATATTTCCAGCCGCCGCAACACCTCCGCTTTGACCTCTTCCGGCTTTCCGAACGGAAGCGTTTTCTGGGTATCGATGCCGCCACCCCAGAAGCAGATTTCCTCACCATATTCGCTTTTGAGATGTTCGGGCTCCATGTCCTGCGCCGAACATTGCACGGGATTGAGGACATCGAATCCTGCATCAATGAACTCATCGATCAGCGGCTCGACGCCACCGCAGCTGTGAATGAAGGTGCTCCAGGAGGTGTTTTCATGCACCCAGTCGTTCACTTCCACGTGGAAGGGCTTATACAGATCGCAGTAGGTATCCACCGATATGAAGGGGCCGCGCTGGGTGCCGAAATCGGTCCCTGAGACCATGTACACCTGCACCCGGTCCCCCACGACCTGCGCGATGCGCTCGAGGTTCTCCAGCGCGATGTCACACTGCCCCTCAAAGACCTCATAAACGTAATCCCGGCGGGTGAGCGTGGAGATATACCACTCCTCGATATCGCGGATCCCCTTCGGGTTTTTCATCCACGGTGCGGGGACCAGTGCGATGTCGCCGAAGCCGGTGTCACCGAAGTTGCCGACGATCGCGTAATCGGTTTGCTCGTAGAGCCGCTTTGATTCATCGGCGAGATATTCGAGGTCGGCGTCAGTGACGGGGCCGAACTCTTCGAGATTATCCGCCGGGTCCAGATCTTCCTCATTTATGGGCGGCTGGCGGACGATGGTGTCGAAGTAGTATCCATCTTCGGGCATTCTTCCGCTCGGCTGTGCGGAGGTGTCGCCCTCGGGATACATCAGGATATCGCCATTCTCCTCCGGTTGGGTGTTGAACTTCACGGGCACCAGCACAGGTGTGCCGTCGAAAAGCTTCCACTCCTTCCAGTTTTCGTTGCGAAAGCCGAAAAGTGTGGTGGGCTTGTTGAGACCAACGGTGTCAATGCCGAGAGCCTCGCGCAGATCATCGGTCACTTCTCCGAGCATCTGGTAGGGCTCATTGACTTTGACACGGTCGCCGGGCCCGTCAAGCCCCAGAACCCTCCGCAGCTTCGAAAGTGTGCTCGCCGCGATGCCGCTGACGGGTGTCGAGCCGATGTCCAGCGGCACCGCGTCCGCCTCTTTATGTTCCACTGCACGCTGCAGCCGTTCTCTGGAATTCATTGTCCTCAAAACCTCCCTGAACGTCGCGCACTGTATATCTTTTCGAAGCTGTTTCACATATCACCTGCCCGGCCATTCACCCGACCGCAAAGGGCATGCCTGCAGTAATACGGAAATAGTATTAGCTGTACATCATACCGTACGGAGGAGACCGCATGACATCCAGAGAACGCATCCTCGCCGCTATCGAGTTCAAGGGTCCAGATCGCTGCCCGATTCATCATTATATCTTCCCGGGCGCCATCTGGAAGCACGGGGAGAAGCTGCTCGACCTCGTCGAGAAGTATCCTGACGATTTCGACAATGAGAATATCAAGCGGAATACTCGCAAGCGCGGAGCCGATGAGACGATGGATGACGTGGTGGAATGGACAGATGCATGGGGGACGGTGTGGCGGCGGCTGCGGGGCTATACCTCCGGCGAGGTCCTCAAACCGGCCATCCCCGACTGGGACGCGTGGGCCGATTACGAGTTCCCACCACATCCTGATGAGTCGCATTACCGGGATTTCGCCGATGAAGTTAAACAGCGTCACCCTGAGGAGTTTGTCCGTGGGCGCGGAGGGGGCTTCTTTCAGTTGATGCAGCACATGCGGGGACCCGCCAACTACTTTCTGGACCTCGCCGAGGACAATGAGGGCGTTCACGAGCTGGCCGATCGCATGGTCGAATATAATCTCTACTCAATCGAGCGCTACCTCGACGCCGGGGTGGACGCCATCAGCTTCGGTGACGACTGGGGCGCGCAAAATGAGCTTCTCATCAGCCCGCAGATGTGGCGCGATTTCTTCAAACCCCGTTACGCCCGGATGTTTGAGCCGATCCGCGATGCCGGTGTCCACGTGTGGTTTCACACAGACGGCTGGATTCTCGAAATCATCGAGGACCTCATTGAAATAGGAGTCACCATTCTCAACCCGCAGCACCCCTGCATGGGCGACGAGCGGGTCGCGGAGATCTGCGGCGGGCGCATCTGCATCCGCACCGACATCGACCGGCAGTGGGCGATTCCTTTTGGGACGCAGGAGGATATCGAAAACGCCGTCAAAAGCGCCATCAGGGCATTCGGGACCTACAACGGCGGCTGTATGCTCCACGGCGAAGTCGGCCAGGAGGTGCCGTTTGAGAATATCAAAGCGCTGTACGCGGCCTTTTACGAGTTTGGACAGTATCCGCTGGACTGGCTGGATCAGTAGCTGCCGTAGTAGCGGGCCAGCTCCATAATCCGGCAGTAATCGGCGAAGCTGACATCTTCGGGCACCGAATGGTCGGAGTGAAAGATATAGCCGCCACCCTGTTTGAGGGTTTCGACCTTGGTGCGGATTTCCTCTTCAATCTCCTGCCCGTCGGTCATGGTCCGGACGTCAATGCCGCCCTCCAGCACCAGCCGGTCTCCAAAGTTCTCCTTCAGCTCGAAGGCGTCCATCCCCGCCTTCTGTTCAAGGGGGTTGAGGGCGTCAATGCCGATTTCGACCAGCTCCGGCACCAGTTCCATGATATTGCCGCAGGAGTGCAGCAGCGTCTTCACGCCGCGGTTGTGCGCCCAGTCGCACATCTGCTTTTGCACGGGCTTGAGGACCTCCCGGTATGCGTCTTTTGAAAACAGAAGCCCGTTGCGATACCCCATGTCATCGGGCCATCGCACGCAGTCAAACTCATACCCCCGGTCCCATATCATCTCCATCATGCCGATGTTGCAGTCGAGCTGCGTCTGCGCCATATCCCGGGCCCAGTCCGGATCCTGCACCATCGCCACCAGCATCCGCTCATAGCCGACTGTCCAGCTTGCCAG
>JAWODS010000288.1:0-6328 GCA_046483205.1 Armatimonadota bacterium
GGGTAAAATGTGAACGTTGCCAGGTGAAGACGTTATTGGTCACCGCCTGCGGGCGCATCGGCTCCCCGGCGTGTTTGGGAATGATTTCGCTGAAGGTGTCCGGCTGCTGTGCGCGTGAGCGGATACGGATGGTGTAGTCGCCCGCTCGGAGGGGAGGAGAGAGCTCGAGACTTTCGCCCGGTTCGTCCAGCAGCACCGTCTCCCCCGAGGCTCCCTCCAACTCCACGATTTCCGGCCCGCTGCACGGGTCCGATTCCGCCTCAAAGGTCACGTCTTCGATGTCGGGGATCGTCTCGGTGGCGGAGGTTCCCTCAAAGACGAAAACCTCCCCGAGAAGCAGATTGGACCATGTCGGCCAGTGGAAGGCGAGCTGCACTTGTGTCGCCCTCACATTCAGCGGCCGGCTGGTCAGGCGGTAGATCTGTCCCTGCTCCGGAGTGTCGGGGATCTGCATCTCCGCGATCTGCACCGGCGTGCTGGCCGGATAATCTGCGATGACCGCGCTGATTTCCACGGAGTCCGGAAGAGGAAAATCCTCGTCATCGCGTTCCCACAGGACGGCTTCGACACGTCCCACGGTCTGTACGCCGTCAAGCTGAATGGTCATTACCAGCGGATCTGTGTACCAGTTCTTTCGCCACCACACCCACTCCCCCGCCCTGCGGTTGTCCGGACCGACGATTCCATCTGTCAGCTCACCCCGGTAGGATTCAGCCGCGGTGAACGGCTCCGGTCCCTTCGTGTCGCCATACTGGCTGTGGGGTGCATGATCCAGTGTGTACGGCCTGTCAAGTGCGAGATTCGCCGGCTCCTGCGCACAGACAGCACCGGTGACCATCACGATGGTGAGAACCGCGATTAGTGGATACCAATGTTTCATGGAATCATCTCCGAAGCAGACTGCCTCCGATTTTCCTGGTGCTGCCTTCGCCGCAAACGCGTTCGTGCGATGTATGTTGTAGGTTCGCGGTGCTGCGCTTCATTTCCTCGCAACAAACCGAAAAACAGGGACGCTATGTGCCGCTTCAGAGATATTGCAAACATGCCGGGTTTTGGCATCCGCCCGAACCGGTTTGTGCGAAATGGGTAAAGGAAAACCGCGTCGTTGTGTGGCAATAGTATATGCCACACAGACACAGACTGCCCGGTGCAGTGAAAGAGGGACCGATGATGGATCGAAGTGCAGTGGTATATCGGGGCCATCCGCCCGATCTCGTGTGCGTGGACCAGGCGTTGCGGATACTGCACGACGGACGGTGGGTTGTCATCTTTATGACGGGGGGCGCGGGCGAGCCGCAGCAGGACAACCACATTGTCATCAGCGTCTCCGAGGATGAGGGCGCTAGCTGGAGCAGTCCGGAGAACCTGCTTCGCTATGATGATAGGGCATGCCTGCTTTCGGAGGTCTTCGTGGACGGCGAGCGGCTGCTTATGTTCGCATCAACGCACGATGGCAGATTCGCCGACTGGCGATGCTGGACTGTGGAAAGTCATGACGGCGGCCGCTCCTGGGATGCTCCCCGGCCTCTCGAACCACTCCCGCGAAACACCTTCGTCCGCAATCGCTTTTGCACCTCATGGGGGGAGTGGATCTTTCCGGTGCAGACGTACCGCCCACCCAAAAACGTTGACGGACTTCCGGAGATCCTCAATCACGGCTTCAACGGTGCGCTGATTACGTGTGATGGTGGCAACACCTGGGAACTGTCGAACATGGTGGGGCCCACAAGGGGATGGGTGGAGAATAATATCGTGGAGCTGTCCGACGGGCGGCTGGTGATGCTGATCCGTGCGGATGGCACGGGACATCTGCTCCGCAGCGAATCAAAAGACCGCGGACGGAGTTGGTCGGCACCGCAGGCTACCGACATCCCCAATCCGGGCGCTAAGTTTCGCCTTCACCGTCTCAGTGACGGGCGCATCTGCCTGGTACACAATCCCGACCGGTCGCAGCGCCATCCGCTGGCATTGTGGATTTCCAGCGATGACATGCAGACCTGGCAGTACCGCCGGGTGTTGGTGGATTTCCCCGGGAGGCTGTCATATCCCGACGGTGTTGTGGACGCTGACGAGACGTATATTCACTTCGCCTTCGATTACAACCGCCATGATGTCATATACATCGGTGCGAAGCTGCCGGACGCGTGAGTGATCTTTACCCCTGCGGGCGCTGAATGTGCAGCGGTCCCATACGCACGGGGGAGGAGATCCGCCCCTGAAAAGCGAACCGCTGTGGGCGTAGGAGGAAGAGCCATGAAAGATGAAGTGACACTGCTCAAAGAGATGATCGCCATCCCCAGCGTGAGCTGCGGGCTGGACGGGAAACCAGACGACATCCATGGCGAAGCGCGGATGGTGGAGTATATCGCCGATTTTTGCCATACCCACCGTATCGACTACGAAACCCAGGAGGTCGAGCCGGGACGTGAAAATCTCATCGCCCGGGTGGAGGGAGGGGACGGGCCCTCGCTGCTTCTGGAGGCCCATACCGATACGGTCGAGGTCGAAAACATGACCATTGAGCCTTTTACGCCGGTGGAGAAAGACGGGCGCCTCTACGGGCGGGGCTCGTGTGATGATAAGGCGTCACTGGCGGTGATGATGACGGGTATTGCGCGGGCCATGGAAAACAAACCGCCGCGTGACCTCATCTTCGTCGCCGCCGCCGATGAGGAGTGTGGTTTCGGAGGGGCCAAACGGCTGGTGGCATCGGGCTTTCGGGCCGATGGAGCGGTCGTCGGCGAGCCCACGATGCTGCGGCTGGTGATCGCCCACAAGGGGGCGTGTCGCACAAGAATCCGGACGCTCGGCCAGACGGCCCACAGCAGCGATCCATCCAAAGGCAAAAACGCCATATATGCGATGGGGCAGGTCATCCTGGCACTCAGGGACTATGCCGAATCTCTGCAGGGCCGCCCACCTCACCCCCTCGTCGGTCGGCCCACCTCGGCCGTCGGCATGATTTCCGGCGGACAGGCTCCAAACATCGTTCCTGACGAGTGTGAGGTCACCCTGGACCGTCGCGTCATACCCGGGGAGGATACCGCCGGAGTACTCGCCGAGATCCAGGCGGCGGTGGCCGCTGAAGTGGACGGCGCGGTTGAGTGGGAGGCCGAAGTGTTTTTGGATGATCCCACGCTGGAGACGCCTGCAGACGCTCCGGTGGCACAGCTCGTCGCCCGTGCGCTTGAAGAAGTCACCGGCATGCCCGATCCCGTGGGCGTGCAGTACGGGACTGATGCCAGCAAATTCGCCGAGGCGGGCATACCCTCGGTTGTCATCGGCCCCGGCAATATCGAGCAAGCCCACAGCGCCGGCGAGTTTGTCGAAATATCGCAGGTGCAAACCGCCGCCCGCGTCTATGAGCGTATCTGCACGATCTCTGTGTGAATCCGGCGAGTGCGCTGCAAGCACCGCTGCTGTGGTGGAGGATACTGGATGAACATACTCATTACCGACTACTTTTCTCCCGGCAACCGTGGAGATGCAGCCATTGTCGAGGGAATGATAAGTGCGCTGGAGGATGAATTTGAGGCACCCAAGTTCCACATGCTCAGCAGCTTCCCCCATCTGTGCGAATTCATGCACGGGTGCGCCGGTGCCCCGAGTCTCATACCCTGGATGCGCGGGCCTGTTGGCAAGCTCCGGGCGCTTTATCTGCTGCTGTGGGCGCGGGCAAAACGGGCCGGAATGAACCTGCCCATCCTGTCGGGTGAACTGCGCGAGACGCTCAAAGAGTATCTCGATGCGGATATTGTCATCAGCAAAGGTGGCGGACATATCACCAGCATTTACGGTGATACTAAATACCGCCTGGTGTCGCTTTTGATGGCAAAGCTGCTGGGGAAAAAAGTCGTGATTTACGCACAGAGCCTGGGACCATTCGAGGGCTCGTTCATGAAATGGCTTGTCCGCTGTGTACTCAACCGTGTCGATCTGATAACCACGCGCGAGCAAGAATCGGCCGATATCGTCGAAAGCGTGGGCGTTGACCCGGCCAGGGTAACGGTTGCCGCCGATGCCGCCCTGTCCATGAATCCCGAAGGGCCGGATCCCAGCGCGATAGGGCAAACAGCCCTCAAAGATGACAGCTTTGAGGATGGCGACCGACCCATCGTGACGATCTCCGTCCGCGAGTGGAAAAAACACGGCTCGGGAGTGTACCAGGATTATCTCTCGGCCATCGCCGATGTGGCCGACCATCTCATACAGACCCGCAACTGCCGGATTATCTTTGCCTCCACCTGCACGCCCATCGGCGGCTACCATGCCGACGATCGGATGGTCGCCTGTGAGGTCATCTCGCGCATGCAGGAGGACGCCGAGATCCTGTGGACGGAGCAATCACCCTACACGCTCTGCAATTTCCTCTCCCACGCAGAGTTGCATGTCGGCACTCGCATGCATTCCAACATCCTGGCTCTGCTGGCGGGCACGCCCGTCTTCGCCATCGCCTACGAACACAAAAGCATTGGATTGATGCGGCAGCTCGGTATGCAGGACCACTGCACGTGGATTGATGCTATCGAGCCGGACGACCTCATTTCACGTGTTGAAGCGGCGTTTAACCATCGGTCAGAACTGGCCGGGGCGATCTCTAAGGCTCTCCCCGATCTTGCCCGGAGGGCGCGGAATATCGCCACGATGGTGGCAGACCTTGTGCGTGACTGAGCTCATCCTCCCGAGGCCGTCCGGATTTCTGACATTGTCCAGGGTCAGACAGCTTTCCATTCCTGCGAACATGTTTCTATCATTTCGGGGCAGGAACAAATCATCTGTATGAAGAATAGTTTGAGTGTCGGATATTTTATGTACATTCTCAAATACGGAGCGCCACTGGGGCGCTCTACACAAACCATGGAGGAGTGATGATGATGGGGGAAAGACGAGGTTTTACGCTGATTGAGTTGCTGGTCGTAATTGCGATCATCGCAATACTGGCAGCAATCCTATTTCCGGTGTTTGCACGGGCGCGAGAAAAGGCACGGCAAAGCAGTTGCCTGTCCAACGTCAAGCAGATTTCACTGGCAATCATGATGTATGCGCAGGACTACGATGACGTGCTGCCGGTTTCGCGGAATCCGGAGGTGCCTGGTGCGGTGGACAGATGGTACGAGGTGATCATGCCGTATGTGAAAAACCAGCAGGTCTTCACCTGCCCGAGCCAATCGGACACGTGGTTGGGGTATGGGTGGAACTACGATGTATTGGGATACGGTAGCTCCAGCTACTGCCAGGCATGCCCGCTGGCACGCCTGGAGCGACCGGCGGATATATTGATGATCGTGGACGCCACCCGGTATATCGTTTACCATCCCAACCGCTACGGCAACCAGTGGTATGATCCGCCTACCGACAACGACCTCTTCAACTACAATTATCAGGGCGTACGACACAACGGCGGTTCGAATGTGGGCTTCTGTGATGGTCACGCCAAGTGGATGCAGGCCCAGGCGTGGCTCGTCGGTGGTGAGGAACTCTGGGGCGATCCGTGGTGGTGGTAATGTCAATCCCTGTATAAACCCGGCACGGTCGGGACACTGTCTCCCGGCCGTTTTTTTGTGCCCTGCTTCCTCCTGCAATCGGCGTTCGGACATCGTCTCTTCAGTGGGCGCAACACACACACACAACAAGGAATATCATCCTGTCGCAGCCAAATAATGCATAGAACCTGACCAGTCAGTTGTGCGACGTCGTCACTGTGGAGGAATGTCACATGCGCAACAGCATGATGCCCCTAACGCTGCTGATCACTCTGGTGACTGCATCCGTCTGCGCGGGCGATGGCTGTGACAGTGAGCTCCAGGCGCTTGGTGAAAAGATTGAAGGTTTCAGTGCCGTCGAACTCCCTGCGCAGGGGGAAATGACACTCACCCTGCAGCAGTCCCTGACCGTCGGGGATCTCCGTGGCGTGACCATCGATGAAACTCCACCACAGCTCGGGGAACCCGCAGAGCCGTATGATCCCAGGCAGACGGATGATTTCCCGCCTGGTGAAGCCCCGTATGTGGCCGAAGGAATCGAGCCGTTCCGCTTCGACTATTTCAACAACGAATTCAGTTACGGCGGCTGGCACAACTGGGCCATGTGCGATTACGCCTCTGCTCACGGCTTCAACATCCTCTCCAACTACCGCAGAGATATCCCCACTCTGACACACCTGCCTGAGAATACCGAATGGTTGCTGTGGGGTGGCTTCGTCAACTGGCACAAGTTCATGCCGAAACACAACCTTCCCGACGGCCGCTATGATCTGCTGGGCGATAGGAACGTCAAGCGGATGGTGCTGGATGCCGGGGTCTTCAGACCGCGTCCGCTGTATGACAAC
>JAWODS010000341.1:0-6480 GCA_046483205.1 Armatimonadota bacterium
CAGAATGATTGTTCTTGATATACTGAATGGGAATATTAATGAAGAACCTGAAAATCTAAAAGAACTGCTAGATATTATATCAGATAGTATTTATGATGAAAATTCAAAATATATCGTGAGAGGACCAACATCGGCGACCGGTGGCCATGCGGAGCGCCCGGTTTGCTGACGGCGGTGACCATCCACCTGAAAACTATAAGCTATGCGGCCGTGCAAATCAAGCTCTAAATCCGATTTTTCTGTGCAGGTGAGTGTAAGATTAACACCTAAACCTTCCAATGACCTGCACCAGTTAACATAACACCGCACCTGCGGAATATACACAGAGTATCGATCGCCAAAGCGGCAGGCCGAAAACCACGGCAGAGGGTGTCTCGACGGGTGCAGTCCGCGTGCGGCGGAAGGGTGTCCCTGCCTTATACTTTGCCCCTTACAATCACATACTTTACAAAAAGTCATTCGCCAACACTGGCAGGAGCAAAACAGCTTTCCCGCGAATATAACAAAATAAGAGGACGACGTTGTTGGCCAGCGGAATTGAGCTGATACTCAAAGGTAAGACCAGATGTGTTTTTGGCGTGTATTCGCAGAAGACAATCCGGGGCCGGGACAGGTGAAAGCGTGCGTGGACCTTTTGTGTCGTTTAACGTGTCAGTATCGTCCAAATACGGACTATAGCAGCCCGGCTCTTTTGAAAAAACAGTTGATGCACACCGTCGGTATGATGCTTCTTAGCAGACGGGGCGCCGTGTGCTTTGATTTGCATGTGATTCCGCCGATTGTGAACCACAGGACGGGGCCATCACACTGAGCATTCGCCTGCCTCGTCCGTCAATGAAGACTGGAGTCGTTTGATCTGCCACACAACACGGTGAGAAAGAAGTTTGATGATCATGAAGACCTTGCAAATGAGTCACGCATGGTTACGGAGATTGCTGCCTGATGGTTTCATGTATCCGAGTTCAACGCTGATTAGCGGCCCTGGCGGTTCGGGGAAACCGTTGATAGGTTTTGCATTCGCTCATGACTGGTTGCAGGCCGGAGGAAATGTCATATTCGTCGCACTGCAGTA
This sequence comes from Armatimonadota bacterium, assembly GCA_046483205.1. Lineage (GTDB taxonomy): Bacteria > Armatimonadota > Zipacnadia > Zipacnadales > UBA11051 > JBKHJK01. Next base: position 1,073 of record JAWODS010000341.1, read on the forward strand.
TCCGGAAACGAAGTTTGTGAAAACGTCACTGAAAAAGATCTACAACCTGAATATCGATGATTACACGCACGCAATCGGCTATGTGCAGTTCGACCATGATATCGAGACATGGCAGCGAAGCGACCAGAATACAATAAGGGCGAATTTGCTGAAACCACCGGTCTGGGAGGACGCCCTGCAGGAGACAGAGGACACCTTCGCTGAACCCGAGGATCCAGGCACTCTGGTGTTTGCTTCGGCACTCAATCTCCTGTTGTTCTCACCCACGTACAGGGACCGAAATGTGGATGCGTTCGAGACGATCCTGAAACAGGAGAGCTCCAGAACCTATCTATTAAGCGTGAGCACCAGCGCGTACCGCGAGGAGATACGGAGATGGGAAAATGCCACCGACACTCTGTTGATCACTCGAATGGATGAAGATATGCAGCTGTATCTCAGCGTGGAGAGACTAAACAATACAGAAGTCTCCTCCGCGGCTGTGGCCGTGCCAATCGAGAAAAAGATTCTTCAAGGAATCAAGGAAGTCGCTGAAGGTGTGAGAAAGCGTCAGATACCCGGCTTGCGAAAAATCTAAATATGATCGGGAGGTAGAAGAACGGGGGGTGTTGAACGAATATATTGCGGAACGCTTTGGGTTGGCAACGTATTGATATATGCAAAATATCATGGAGGTGGGGCAAGATGACTCTGAAACGTTTCGGTTTCACACTGATTGAGCTCCTGGTAGTCATCGCGATCATCGCGATACTGGCGGCAATTTTGTTCCCGGTTTTTGCACGGGCTCGCGAGAAAGCCCGCCAGTCCACGTGTCTTTCCAACGTCAAGCAGATCAACCTCGCGCTGTTGATGTACAAGCAGGACTACGATTCTCGGTTCCCGCGGCTTGCTTTCAGTAATATTCCCGACGATATCAGCTGCGGTGGGAGTATCCGCTGGTCAATGGTCGTTGATCCCTACATCAAGGCCGGGGCGGTCAATGACAGCTATACGGTGCGCGGGATGGGCATCTGGCGCTGTCCCTCCGGACCCGGGCTCGATGACTGGTACTGCGGGTATTACGCCGACTATGGTTTGAACCGCTATGTCGCCGGACAAAACGAGTCGCGCATCGATGAACCTGCCCAGACCATACTCCTGGGTGAATGCTGGATGTGCAAGGACGGCAGCGAAGACACCATCCGCGGCTACTACGACTTCTACACCTTCGATGACTACGTGTATTATGGCGGCTGGACCCACGCCCGGGGGACCCGCTACGACCACAATGGAATGGCCAATTTCGGGTTCTGCGACGGGCATGCAAAGAGCGGCTCAAAACAGTCCATGATGGGGTCTGACTACATCATCGATCCTTTCTGAGCCGCACGGCGGTCGCGGGCAGGGGCGGCAAAGCGGTCTTTTAAAATGCTGTGGCTGGGCACGGTTTGAGTTGCCGATATTTTGGGGTATAAAGACTATCATGGAGGTGGTATCAGGTGGCTTGGAAGCGTTTTGGTTTCACATTGATTGAGCTTTTGGTGGTCATAGCGATCATCGCGATATTGGCGGCGATCCTCTTCCCGGTTTTTGCCCGGGCACGTGAGAAGGCCCGGCAGGCGAGCTGTCTTTCAAACGTCAAGCAGATCATGCTGGGGCTTATCATGTACACGCAGGATTACGACAGCAGATATGCTCCCTTTGGGATTCCGGACATAAACGGCTGTAATGGAAATTACTACTGGCCGCTGCTCATTGACCCGTACATCAAGGGTGGCACCACCACGGGACGTGCCGGCAATATCTGGCGCTGTCCCTCTGGACCGACGTATAACTGGTATTGCGGCTATTACTGCCCTTACGGCATCAACACGCGCGTCCAGGGCGTTCCGGAAGCCCGGATTCCCGAGCCCGCCCGAACGGTGGCGGTGGCTGAAAGCTGGATCACCCACGCCTCCAACCCGGACAGACTTGAAGGCTATGGCCGCTTCAGCCGCTTCGACGCCTATGTTTACAGTGGCGGCTACTACGAGGCGTATGGCCTCCGCTACGATCATAACGACCAGGGCAACTTTGGCTTCTGTGACGGTCACGCCAAGAGCGGAAGCGAATCGTCCATGCTGGGTTCGGACTTCCTGATCGACCCGAACGGATAGGGCAAAGTCCGCCGGATTATGACCCAAAGCACGACACGTGCGTGGCACTGATCGCAGAGCAGCGCCGGTCAGCCCGTTGTGATAACTGCCTGGTTGGCATGACCGGGCACGCGACAATCAGGGTGGCTCATTTCTGGTTCGATGGGTGCGGCCAACCCTCGAAACATGCAGTTTTTCTATAACTCCCCCTGTCCAACGCCCATTCATGCGAGTGGCGGGGGAGCAGTTTTGAAAGGAGACGAAAAAGATGACAGCGAAGCGGTATGGTTTCACTCTCATTGAGCTTCTGGTGGTCATCGCGATCATCGCGATCCTGGCGGCAATCCTGTTCCCCGTGTTTGCCCGGGCGCGCGAGAAGGCGCGGCAGTCGTCGTGTTTGAGCAACATGAAGCAGATCGGCCTCGCCGTGGCGATGTACACACAGGATTATGATGAGCGATTCCCCGGTGGGTACATGTTCCTCAACGGTGATGGCAACGCCCGCGCCTGTGGTGGATACGATCAGCTTGCCCCGTATATCAATAACACCCAGATCTTCGTCTGCCCGTCCGGCTCATACACCTACACCGGCGGCTGGCGCAGCAACATGCCCAATGAAGAGGGTTTCTTCGGGCGGGAGGTCACCTCGAGTTACGGGATTCTCGTTGATGACAGTGGAGGCACCACGCCCTATATCGGCCCCGGCCCGTGGGGATACAGCGGGGGTTTGTGGGTGTCACGGATTGACGAGCCCGCAAATACCGTGGTTATCTTCGAATCAGCCACCCTGTGGAGCAACGGTGTTGATGATGTCGGCTTCAATACCGATGGCAGCCCCATACCCGCCAACGACAGTGGCGAAGTCCGGCACATGCGATACCGTCACAACCTGACCATGAACTGCGCCTTCGCCGACGGGCATGCCAAGGCCCAGAAGCAGTTCGGTAGCTGGGACGTGTTCAAGACCAATAAGGACGCCGGGCAGTAAGCGCACGACGGATAAGAAGCGACACCGAGCAATCGGGGGCCTGCGACACCGCAGGCCCTTTTTTCTTTGGAGCCACAGGTCAAACGCGGCAACCAGGCGAATTGTCTCGCAGCTATTCATCCATGTACAATCACTCTGAAACGCACAGGATCAGCGGGCGGCTTTCCCTATGAATCAGGAAAATGTCACATACGACAACATCATGCACGGATTTGCGGAGGTTGGTCTGAAGGAGGGCGACGTGGTCCTGGTTCACTCATCACTGAGCGCCTTCGGATGGGTGGACGGCGGCGCCGATGTAGTCATTGACGCGCTTCTGGACACCGTCGGCGGCGCAGGCACGATCGTCGTTCCCACCTTCACCTGGAGGCCGTTCCGCGACCAGCCGCGGGTGAGGTTTGATCTGCAAAACACCTCCGTCAAAGACGAAGTGGGCATAATCGCCGAAACCTTCCGGCAGCGACCGCGGGCGCAGCGCAGCACACACATGATTCATTCCGTCGCGGCCATCGGACCGGATATGGGCAACGTCATGGGGGAGGGCAAGCGAAGCTTCGGTCATGGCAGTACATTTCACCAGCTTTACGGCCTGGATGCGTGGTGCCTGCTTGTAGGAGTGGAGTTCACCTCCTGCACCGAGCTTCACGCCTGCGAGGAGTATATGCAGGTGCCATACCGCTATTATCGCAGCTACGCAGGCTCCACCGTCATTATGCCCGACGGCACCGAGATACCCTCACACTCCGTCGAATACCTCTGCTACGCGGGCTTTCGCAACGATTTCGGGAAGATGCGACAGGTGCTGGGCGCTCACGATGTCCTCAATACCACCGAAATAGGTGAGGCCCTGGTGACCAATGTCCGGATTCGGGACATTTTCGACACCACCGTTGATTATATGAAAGACAACATCGGCTTTCTGCTAACGGAGGATTCGCAAAAGCTGCTGCAGGCGGTTCCCAATGGGACCGTGCAGCCAGAGAATGTGTGGCGGGGATACGGACGTATGTATATGTAAAAGGCCGACCGGAAGCGTTAACGTCAAAAGACCGGGGGGGTGGCTGTCCCTGTGCCGGTTTGACATAGCGGAGGATGCCGCCACTGGAAGATACTTGAAATGTTCGATCAAACGCTTTATGCAGGGCGATTATGGATTTTCGGGGGTAGCAGACAATGATTGACATTCACATGCACGTCGGGAAGCTGTATTTCGACCCGGAGATTACCCCGGAGGACCTGCTGCGGTGGATGGATGAAAACGAGGTGGACAGGGCGGCGCTGCACCCGATCGAGAGCCCGGAGGAGACCTTTTATTACGTCACCACCGATTATGTGCTCGAGGTCTGCGCGCAGCACCCGGACCGCTTCATCCCCTTCTGCAACATGGACCCTCGCCGGGGGCCGTCGGATGCCTCGTTCGATTTCTACCGCGTCCTGCAGGATTATCGCGAACGCGGCTGCGTGGGATTCGGGGAGTGCATGTCCGGTTTGTTTATGGACGATCCCCGGCTGCAGGAAATCTACGATGCCTGCGGGCGACTGGGCATGCCCATCATCTTTCACATGGACGCCAGCCGCCAGGTTGATGAGGTGGGGCTGCCGCGGATGGAAAAGATGATCAAAAAGTATCCCGACACCGTGTTCGTGGGCCACGGCCAGCACTTCTGGGCCGAAATCTCCGGTGACGTGAAGCAGCAGGAAATCGGCGGATATCCCGAGGGGCCCGTCGCCCCTGGTGGAGCCGTGCCTCGTCTGCTGGAAACCTATCCCAACGCCTACGCCGACATCTCCGCGGGAAGCGGCCTGAACGCCCTTACGCGGGATCCGGAATTCGGCTACGAGTTCATGGAGGAGTTTCAGGAGAAACTGTTTTTCGGCACCGACATCTGCCACGTCCGCCAGACCCGGGAGCCACAGCGAAATCTCGAATTCCTCCGGCAGGCCCTGGCCGAAGGACACATCACACAGCAGTGTTACGACAACATCGCACAGGACAATGCTCTGCGCGTGTTTGATATCGAGGGATGACAATGAGCGCACCGGCGGAGATGTCGCACAGAGAACGCGTGATGGCGGCGATACGCAGGGAGCCGGTGGATTACGTGCCGTGCTCACCGAGCTTCAACCAGCTTTCGGCGGCCCAGCGTCGCGGCAAAAGCTGGAATTTTCCGTGGGGCCCCTCTGTGTACGAGCAGGTGGAGTACGGCGTCAATGTGCTGGACACAGACCCTGTGGTGAGCGTGAGTGCCGGGTCGTGGGAGCCGCACCCGGAGGTCTCCAGCCGCGTGTGGTTCGATGAATCCGAC
>JAWODS010000369.1:0-4891 GCA_046483205.1 Armatimonadota bacterium
ACTGCCTTCGTCCCGCGCATACGCCCCGCCCTGGAGCTGGCTGGAGGGATCAAAATGACATTCATAGGCCACATACAGCCGCTCGTCGGTGTAAGTGACCAGCACCGTCGTCTCATGTTCGGAAAGATCATCGGCGCCGATGGGAATGAGACCCGTAAAGCCCGCCGCGTCATCCCACGCCGGGTCCTCCAATACTCCATCGACAGTCGGCGGATGGTCGGTGGTCGCCACAGAGAGGACGGGCACGCTGGCGTCACCCTGTGCGAGGGCCGGCACGCAAAGGGTGTTCAGTAGCAGGGCCAGGCCAGCGACCAACACGTACGATAATGCTGTGTAATGAAGCATTTTCATGATCTCAGCTCCCTTGTTTCGGCACAGATACCGTCGTGGGATAAGTCCCCCGGTGTCACCATCGAGGCCACGGTCTCAATCAAAGAATCACGGCGACGAATCTTTCACGAGAATCGTGGCTTCCTGGGGAGGCATCTGGACTTCAATACTGCCATTCTGCGTATGAATCTGCTCCCCGGTTGCAATATCGGTGAGCCCTGTTTCAATCGGCAGCTCAAGTTGTACAGTTTCACGCAGCGGATTCAGAATGACCATCCCGTTCTCAAAACTCCTCCAGAGACAGCCGGACTGCATCCGCAGCGTGTCCTGTTTCGGTGCTCCCAGCCTCAGTCCGTACAATTTGTGCGCTATTTCCTTCGAAGGCTGATGGGGGCTATCAAAAAGGTTGTACCAGTCGGTCCACATCAGATCATACAACTGGGCCCATGCATAGGTCAGCAGCGTGGCCTCGACCCTGTGCTCGATGGGTTCGACCATCAAATAGTGCAGCGGCTGAACCGTGTTGCCTTTCTGAGTGGCTTCATTCCAGATTTCACCGGCGTACCTCGTATGCGTCCAGCTTTTGGTCCGGATCATTTGCCCCTTCCCGGGCGGATACCACAAACACTCGTACATCTGGCCATCCGCGACGTCCCACAGGCCCGGATCGACCTCACTGTTGCACAACACGGCGATGCCCTGCGAATGAGCTTTCTCCGCGACCCGTTCGATCAGCCCCCGATAGGCCGCCATGTCATTCGGATAGTCGGTCCGGTGCTCGTGTTTGCCGAGCTCAGCACCACTACAGGCCGTGATTCGAAAGAAGCAGTTGTCAATAAATATGGCATCGGGTTCTGTCTCCAGGACCGGCTCGAGGACATCGAGGCAATGTTCTATGTAGCCGGGGGCCAGAAAGCAGGGCGCATGGGTTGTGCGCCGTTCGCCCTCGTGGATCACCGGCTGTCCGTCGCTGTCAATTTTCTGCCACTCCGGGTGTTGGTCGATGTGGAGGGCATCAGTGAACTCAAGTGCTCGTTCCCACGGTTTGCGCTGGTCTGGTTTGAAGGTGTACTGTCCCATGAAGTTGACATAGATGGCCGTCCGGGTTCCGCTTTGCTGTGTCAGGTCAACCAGGTGAGCATCAACGGGCGCACCGATGACAAGCGGGAATTGCCTGACGCGGGTATCAATCGTCCCCTCGCTCCACGGGCGGTACAGTCCCTGGAAGATTTCGGTGTCCCGGAGCCATTGAGGTGCAGGCGCAGCATCATCCTTGACTCGCTCCCACGGCACGGCAAAAAGGTCTTCTCGGCTGATCACGTTTTTCCAGCCGTCTGCAGCCTCATCGGGATTCTCGGCCGTGAAAAACACAAACTGCTCTTCGAGCCCGGGACCGCCGCTCAAAAGAAGCTGTCTTTCAATTGGAAATGGTTTCAGATAGCAGCGGTTACCGTACCTGGAGCCGCTCGTAAGCAGATACATGGGCGTGACCAGACCGAGGCCCATCTCTCCATATCGCATCCAGTACCAATCATGAAAACCACCATGTCCCCATCCCTCCGGAGGCAGATATTCCTCCACCTCATCCCCCCACTGCAGGGGCCGGCGTATCTCCTCGGGCAGCGACCAGCTCCAGAAATAATAGACATTCTCGGGTGCCCCGGAGACCTTTTGGATCAGGCTTTGCACCCGGATCCCCTCACCACCGGGACCGTATTGCTGCACCCGGACATTCGCTTCATACTCATCTTCTATCCGGTAAACCGCTGAGACGCTTTCTGCAGACTCGTCCGAGACTGTCATCTCTTTGGATTCCGCAATTCGGCTCAGCGGATGACACCCCAGCTCAACTGTGAGGTTCAAATCGAGAGGCTGACCGTCAGCCCACGTAATGCGCAGCAAGGGGTCAGTGTCTCTCAATTCGACAGTGGCTGTGTTTGCTTGAAGAGTTACTGCCGCGGAAGCATGCACTGACAGTGTTCCTAACAACACGAAGGAAAGCAACAGGATGATAGTTCGTTGATACTCTTTGCTCATGTACTCCGACCCTTCTGTGGGCGCAGACCGCATTGTGCAGTCGCTGCCCAAACTGCAGGATTAACTTCAGTCACCCAACTGTTCGCTACTCGATCCACGTCACCGCAAACCCATACGGCGGTATATCCAGAGTCAGCGTACTATTCTCAAGCCCGGCCTCTACATCGCGCGGTATCGTGCGCTGGATGCTTATCTGCTGCGCCAGGCCAAGAGCCCGCGAATCAATTGTCACCGCTACCGTCTGTGGGGCATCGGTGATGTTTCCGGCCACCAGCAGAAGACGCCCCTCCTCGCTGTGTGTGTAACAGCTTACAGGCGCCACTTCGGGTGCGCAGTCAACAGTGAAACCCTCCAGTGAGTGCCAGTACGAGTGGAATGTGGCATTATCTATATCAAAGGCACTGTAGACCTCGTGAACCTGCTGATTATAGGCCATATACATACGCGCGCCCCAAAAAGGTATGCCATGCGGCAGCATGTATGCCAGGAATGTGGATGTACAGTCCGGCGATGCAGCCTGCTGTCCGTCAAGGCGGCAGAGATTCAGTACAACGGTGGGGATGCCCCACTGCGTGGAGACGTATTCGGGCCGAATTTCCTCCAGACTTAAGATATCCCTGTACGTTGCCCCGGCGTTCAGGCGGCTGAGATACTGCTCACCATCCAGATGGGCGTTCACAAACGTCAGTGTCGGCAGCCAGCAGATGTCGGAGGTGTGGTTGTAGATGAAAAAGTCTTCAATGCCGTTATCATGATAAAGCATCGTGGCCAGCCGCTTGTGGTATTCCCGACACGCGCGAATGGGACGAATTCGGCGAATCTGCCCCTGCGCATCCCGGTATCCGCAGCCATGGATTTCGTTGGAACAGTGTGATGGAGCGCCACCGTCATGATAAATACCGTGCAGGCCAAACTCAGACACCATATAGTCAATCCCGGCCAGCAGGTAATCGGCGTAGGTGCTGTTGAGGCACAGCCGCGGATATGTTTCATCCACTTTGGGAATATAGAAATCGTTCGGAGGGTCAATACGCCATTCCTCGCGGTATTTCTGCGGCTCCTCGTAGGCCATGGTGTGGGTGCCCGGCGCAATATAGTGAATGACTCCCACGCCCATGTTTTGGCCCATCTCAACACGTGGGCGCACCCATTCAGGCGTCAGGAATGGCGCTGTTAGATGCTTATGGTATGTGCCCGTCCACCACAGCAGCCCCCAATCAGGGGTATCGTTGATGGCCTCCCAGTCGAGTCCATCACTCCGCGGCGGCCACCACACGATATCGAGCATGGGCCACCCCTGCGGCAGCTTTTTGACGGGGCTGCCGAGGAGGCCGAAGCCGATTGTGAAGTCGTCGGCAATCTCGGTGGGCTGACCGATGATGTCGATGCGAAGCAGGTAGCCCTCATCCCGGGGGATCAGCTCCACCACTTTATCGGCAGAGGCAGGATTGTAGTACTGGTCTGATTCAGCGAACCAGCACAGCCCCCGGTCGTGATTGCCAACCCAGATGGTGGGGAGGAACTCCCAGCTCAGCTCCTGACCGTCGAGGAACTTGTTGAAGGCACAGTGCCGGCCGTTGGGGGTGCCGTGGGTCATTTCGGCGACCTCGGCCGACAGGGGGATTTCAATGCTGAGGTGCTCAACGGTTTTGGACGTGTCCAGCGTTAGCTCCGCCCAGGTGAAGCCGTCGTATTCCATCCACCAGTCCATCTGGGCATTGACTCCATCCGCCGAGCCGTGAGTGACAAGCTCGGCACGGTCTTCCGACTGCTCACTGAATTGCACGCCGTCGCTGTCAAACGCAGCGGTCTCGCCGTCCACTCCTACCTTCAGGACCATCGGCGCCGCCAGCAGCTCCTCGCCCTGGCTGACCATGCTGGAGGGGAGAAGACCATCGAAGTCCGTGGTCCGCCCCCAGCAGCTTACGGCTGTGTCGTCGTAGCTCATCGGCGTGTACGGAGGCACAATGATGCGGCTTTTGCCCAGGTCATTGTTCACCCATTCAGGGATCGGTGTTTTCTCAAACGGGGCCTCCGCAACACCGGCGACCTCTGTGTCATCAACGACCTGCACGGCGATGGTGTAGGTATCCTCGGCCCATTCGGAGTAATCCAGCGAGGTGCCTGCTTCAGCATCTTTGAGCGGCACGGTCGTCTGTGTGATTTGTTCGTCTGCCTGTCGCACGGCAACTATGGCGCGGGCGGTGTCCGGATTAACGTGGTCTTCGTACGCGCCGGAGACTGTGACAACCAGGCGCTGCTGGATGGGGACGGGCTGCAGATCAACGGTCGTTTTGGGGCGGACCGTCAGCGGAAACTGCTGGGTGTACAGGACGGTTCCATCAGCCAGGGTGGCCGTCAGGTCCATCAGCCCCAGCTCGCGGTCGGTGAATTCGGTTGAAAAATGGAGGTTCTGTGTGTGTCCGGGATCGGCGGTGGCCCGGTCGCTGGCGGTGACCAGCTTGCCCTTGATGAATTGTGCCCACTCTTCGCCCTTTTTGGTCAGCTCGGTCCCCGGCCTGAC
>JAWODS010000434.1:0-11157 GCA_046483205.1 Armatimonadota bacterium
TGCTGGGCTGTCAGCGGCCGGCTGGTTTCCCTGTTGAGCGTCGCGCGAGGCAGTGTATCGATAGTAGCTGACCACCCAGTAGTAATCCCGCCTCACTTCTTCCCGGGGAAATGTCTTCATCCATTCATCTGGAGAAATATTTGCCGCTTGAATCGCGAGATGATACGCCCCGTCTTCCCATCTGCCGTTTACGTCGGTGTCCTCTCCGTTTGGAGGAACGAGTTCACTGGTCCCGCCAGCGTCACCTGCCAGCAGATTTGCAAACATCCCCGTCCCCACCATCTCAACATGACGGGAGACTGACAGATCTCTATGCACAATCGTGCTGATTGTTCCCCGGAGCGTGCCACAGCCTTCCACAACAGTGATAATGACCGCCAACAGTTGCAGCACAAGGACTCTGATGCAGATTTCTTTGACCCTGTCTGTATGAATCGCATTCCGCCCGGTGTAGCTCTGGTTTGTGCACTTATCTTTCAAGCGGTATCACCCACAGACGTGAGGCCTCGTCCCACGGGTCGACTCGAGTGACCATTAGACCGAGGTGGGTCGCTCTGTTCCATTTAGCACCGCGAGGAATTTGCTGAGAATCAGCGCGCAGAGGCCATACCTGTACAGTATCATCGTCGTCAATCCCGTACGCAGGAACATACGCCAGCGCGCGCTTGATGTGCGGCCATCGCTGTTTGAAGGCAGCATAACTCGTTTTGGTGACCGGCGTGCGCCAGAAAAAACTGATAAGATCCCGATCTGCATACTCTGTTGGGAAAGATATGCCATGTTCTTCGCTTTCGACCGCCTCGTGGAAGAGCCGTTTTATCCGTATTTTTCTCGACCCCGTGGGGCTTTGTGGCGTGGAGGATGCACGGGAAGGCACTTGCTGTCGAGGCTCATCGAGATGGACCTGTCCATCGCGGGAGGCCGCTTTTTTCGAAGCAGGTTCAGCCCCACTCTGTGTGCGGGTCCTGAAGGCGTCAATGGCACGTATATGTGCTGTGTAGCCAATGATAGCTATAACACAAACGGCTGTAGCAATCGCGACCGGTAAGGGCGAAAGCCGCTCACCAATGCTGCGTTCCCGCCGGGGTGGGACTTCCCTCTTAGCTTCAGCGGTTTCCGCGTCGCGTCCGCTCTCTGGGGCCGTATGAATGTGCTCTTCGGGCACCCGGTCTTGACCAGCGATTGGAGGCACTGTTGCAGACTCAACAGGGCTGTCAGAACCATTCACAGCCACGGGATGGTCGGAAGCGTCATTCCGGCGAATTTTCTTTATACAGTCCTCCGCAAGCTCTGAGGGTGCCCCCTCTCGCGCGTTCTGCGCATATTGATCGACGGCTTCATCAGTGCGACCCTGCTGTTGCAGCGCCGTTGCCAGGGCATCCCGTAACTTCCACCGAAGGGACGCCTCCTGGACGATTTGCAGGCCCTGGCGGGCATACTCTATCGCAACATCTGTTTTGTTTTGTGCTGTGCGAAGCCGGGAAAGGCGGTAAAGCTTGAGGGCGGGGTCAGTGCTCATCTTGGCCTCATTTCCGTCGAAGTTCCGAGCAGAAAGAGCCGGGCGTGCATCTGCATTTCTGGGGCTGTGAACTCTCAAAACCTTATACGGTGCTGTCGCGAAAGTGTACTTTTATGATATACCATCGGCAGCCGAGGGTCAACGCAGATATCAATCACGTCGATAACGAATAGCAGCCACTCAATTTACGAAGAGTCAATGGAAATATAGATCGGGTAGCGTCCGTGTGCTTTCACGTGGCCTCCGATGTGGCGGGGTCCAGATGCAAAGTAAGTTCCTGCGACGGTAAGTTTGCGCGCAGTAATAAGGTAGCTGATCAAAAGGAAAATGTTGTGTCAAGAATCTTCTGCACTTTGGGATGAGTTGTCTCTTTGGCGCTGTGTGTCGTTGGTGTTTGCGGTAGGGTGAAGGGAGGGCGGAGCCCGACCGGAGTCCCACAATGCAACCACGTCTTTAATGCCCGCTTCCTGCTCCGTCTGAAAAACAAGCCACTCTGTTCACAACGTGGGTTCAAACATCCCTGTCGTTGATGACATTTTTCATTGCCTGATCGGTTCTGTGATGTCAGGAATCAGATCCAACTGCTCCATCATCTGCCCCACAAACTCGCGTGCAAATGCACGAAATCGGGGCACCTGTGAGCATCCGAGTAGCGGGGGTACAATGGCACGGGCGACGCCGCGCGATCGTCGGGATCGTAGGGTTTCGGTCCGAGATGGACTGCGTCCATGCGTAATGTGTAGTGCTCCTCCTGCAACTGTAGAGCATTGAGTACGCCAGTGCGCCAGTCATACGTGGTCTGAGCCTCGTCCACATCGCAACGTATATTCACCGGAGGTGAGGTCTGTCCGTTGATCCTTACGTTTCGAAGCTCGATCTGCATCTGCACTGAGGTGAGGCCGTCACGGATCGCGTTGTCAGGCTCAGTGGCGACAGGCATGAACACCTGCACCCGTCCGTGGGGTCCGAAGAAGGCAGTCATGTCAGTTGCACGGTGGACGCGCTCACCGTGATCCCGTGTGACATAGGTGGTTTGATCGTGGGTCTTCACACTGTCGAAGTCCCAGTGGATTCGCACGTCGCCGATGCCCATGACCAGCGGCCAGCCTGGCGACATCTCGTCATAGCTGGAGAAGGTCTGCGCGAGCGGCTCGTCATGCTTCTCGAGCCATCGGCGTATCCTGTCCTGATTCCACGCCGGTGCACCGGCGAAGACCAGTTCATCGGTTGGGGCGCGATAAAGCTGTGCCGCGGCAACCGGCTCAGTGTACTCGAGCTCGATGGCGCCCGCATAATAGTCGTCATCGTAATCGACAGAGACGTGAGCGGTGAACTCACTGATCGTGACGGGATTGCTCTGCCGGCCCCATCCGTCGGTGAGGACGAGATCACCATAGACACCCGCAGGCAAAACGGCGTTCCACGGCGTGGCCAGGCCTACCGCGGTCGACTGCAACTGCAGCGGCCTGCCGTCAATGGTCAGCGTACAGTCGTCCGGCGGCCCGAATGCTCCCCATAGGGCCAGCGTGTAATCTACCGAGCCGGGTAAGCGGTAGATCCACGCCTGGTCGATATGTGGCGCGGCCGAGAAGTTGTCAGGACCTGCCACCGCCTTCTGCAGAACCGGTTTCGCAGTCTTGTATTTATGATAGCTGGCGTTGGTATGTGTGGACCAGTCGGCGCCGTGGGCGAAACCGGGTTTGCTGATGATCCGGTCGAATGCGTCATGCAGCGCCCACGGTCGAAGGTAGGGCGCGGTTTCAGAGGGGCGATCGGTGCTGGTGCCCAGGACGTACTTCAGCAGGCTCAGACCCCACTTCCAACCGAAGCTTGAATCCAGCACTCCGGTAAATCCCAGCATCGCGCCCGCGCCCTTCTCACGAAACAGTGACCAGGGGCGAGCAGAATCCGCACTGTGACAGGTTAGAAGGAGCACGAGCGCGTTCGGAACCATCGAATCAATATTACTCTCGAGCCAACTGTCGTAGATGTCCACGCCCCAGTAGCTGCGCTTCGGGACGGAGTTTTTGTCAAATTCAACTCGATGGTATATTCCCAATTCGTTCTCTTTGAGCGACAGGTACCAGCCGCCGAGAGCACTGCCCTGCAACGGGCTGGCATCGTCGAGGTAGTCAGACTGGATCATGTATCTCTCAGCCCCGTTTACCTGCTCAACGCTTCCATGCGCGTCCACGACTATGATCGCCGCCTCGCTCATCGCGGCGAAATCCTCCGGCAGGCCGCGACGCCCGTCTACGACATACCCGGCCTCCTCCAACACCGCCCGAAATTCCGAGCGCATGTCCTTGTATCCTGAGTGGTGACCGTGGATCACGAGAGCCTTCCCGGTCGGCACGAGGTCTCCGTAGGAGTGTTGGCGGCCCGTTACAGCACCGGCAATCAGGTGCGCGGCCGTCCCCGCACGTATTCCGCCGGATCCCCGCACTCCAGGCGGTGGCGCGGTGAAGCGCATGACAATCCCATCTGCCGTGGTCGCCCCGACCACGTCGCCCTGCACCTCCGCGCTGACAATATCATCGCGATCAACAAGCTCTACCGCGAAGCCTTCAAGGTCGGGAGCGAGTGGCTCCTCCTCAACCGCCTCAAGCCACATCGGCCCGGTCGCCTCAATCGTCGCCGCCAGTGCCGCAACCCCCCGGGCGGTCTCGGGATCCTCCTGCGCGTATGCCACCATCGCCTGCAAAGCCAGGATCAGCAGCATCGGCAGTGTCACGCGGGTCAGGTTGAACATCATCGTCTCGCTCCTTTGACCTGGCCAGGGAATTGCGTACACAGCTACACTACCACTGCATTTTCTCCTCCCTGACGTTCGCGACGACACAACTCACCACCTGCCGGGCTTCGGTCGGGCTGCGCCCTCCCTGCACCCATACAGCGAAACAGAGGCCGCAACTTTCTCACTCTGACTGGTTCACAAAATGGGGGGAGGTCACTATCGGCACGCGGCAGTCTTCGTTTGGCGCCTGCGCTGTACGCATCATTTATTCCACAGGTCATTCAGTGCTTTTATGGTTTCTTCCACGATCACCCTGCCGCCCTCCGGTCCCACTTCATTATCGTACACGCCGCCTCCGTAGCCCCTGTTGGCGACGGCCCGTTCCGAGGGGAGATAGGTGCCGGTCCAGTTGTAATCTGCCGCGAGTTGAACCAGGAAGGTTTGCACGGCCGGACTGCGCGCTTTGATGCGAATTCCGTAATCCAAAAACAGCTCAAACCGGTTCGTCGCAAACGCCACATCGCCCAGTCGAACCACATGCAGTTCCATCGGAATTTCCGGGGATTGCTCTTGCTGTTCATACCGTTCAAGGACTCGCCGGGCTCGTTGTGCAATCCGGTAGTTGTTCTTTCCCTCCCGGGCTTGTGCTTCCAGTTCGTCCAGGTCATCCCGCACCCCGGCCGCCTCCTCATCGGTAACCATTCGACGGGGCAATTTGATCTCTCTGACCATATGCTCGAAGGGGAGCTCCGTCTGGATGGACTTTTTGGCCACCGGCAGAACATCATCCACGGCATTCGCCACGCGGCGCCCGATTTCTTCCCGCATGGTGAGGCCCCGCAGTTTCAGCATCCGTTCCTCCGCCCTTTTGTACCACAGCCGGTGGGGGGACTGGTCTCCCGCGCAAGAGCATTGCGCCAGTATCTGGATATGGTTTCCGTGCCGCCTGCGAATTTCCTGGCGTATCTCGTGCCAGAAATCGGCGGAGATGTACATGGCGTTTTCCGTCTCCTGAGACGGGCTGGCCAGATTCACCACAACGCCCGTCAGGTTGCTCTCGGTGTCCCACGTGTAGAGCAGGTCCACGTAATGATCTTCGTAGCCCTCGATATGACTGAATGTCGGATCGTTCGTATCCCCGTACATCCTGGTGAAGCCGCTGACGACGGCTCCGGGCCGATCGTTGGAATCTTCTTCGAAATACGTCGCGCGGCGGTTGTGTCCCACCACCGCGGTGCCCAATCCCCAACTCACGCCACCCGGCTTACTGCTGTTGCAGGCCTCTATCACGGCCTCCGCGATGCCGTTTTGGAGCATTTCCATGTATTCCTCTGCACTCAATACCCCCTCCGGAAGGGGCTCTGGGCCATATCGATTGATAAGCGCGTTCGGCGCCGTGTGGGTGTGGGTAGCGTTCAGGACGATCCTGCTGACATCAATCTCCGGCGCCCGGGTACGGACCGCCTCACGGCACAGAGGCAGGAAATTATTTTCGTCATACCATTTATGTCGAAAACCCCCGAGGTCACACGAGACAAAAATAATCGCCTCACCCCCGGACCCGTCGGTGGACAGAGCCATGGCCGTTACGGTAACAGGGCCATCAACTCCCTCGGAAATCCGCATTCGAAACTGTCCGGCGAGGACGACCGGTTGGTCGGGAGTCAAATCCCTGGTCGCCCAGCCGATATTGAGTGGGGGATATTGCTCTTTGCTCATAATCTTTTTGGACTCCTTTCGGGAGATTGCCACATGCGGTTAATGGTGTTTACCGTCCAGTCAACGAGTCTGTCGCCACCCTCGGGGCCTACATCGGTGCTTGCGGGCACCGAACCATACCCACCACAGGCGATGGATCGCCTGCTGGGCAGGTAAGTGCCGTTGCACCCGGCCTTCTGTATCAGAAACGTCTGAGTGGCTTTGCTGAGCTCTCGGATTCGCACCGCATAATCCAGGTAGAGCTCAAAAGGGTTGGTGGCAAATGCAGTGTCGCCAATGCGGACAACGTGCACCTCTATCGGCACGTTCGGACTGGTCTTCTGCAGCTCGAATCGTTTCCTGACCCGCTCGCCACGCTCCATTCTCCTGTACGCTTTTGTGACCTCAGTGTACCATCGTGGAGTCTCGCGGATTTCTGGATTGTCCCGGATCTCATCCACAAGCCTTTCGTACTCTTCCCGGAACGGACGGGCCTCTTCCAGTGCTTCTTCGACATCCTGCTGGGATATCATCCTGCGGGGTAAATCAATATTCTCCACCGTGTGGTCAAATATCGGGTTCCAGTCGATTTCCCTGTCCACATACGGGAGCATGTCGCCTATCGCATTGGCGATCTTCAGTGCAATCTCCTCCCGAGGCGCGTTTTGCCCGGTGTCTCTTCCCTTGAGGCGCCACATACGTTCCTCTGCGCGGTTTCCTATCAGTACGTGTGGCGACTGGTCTCCGGCCGGAGCACACTGTGGGAGGATGAATATGTCGTTACCGAAACGGGTGCGCAGTTCCTGTCGGGTCTCATGCCAGTAATCAGCGCTTATCCTGTAAATATGCTCACTGACCTGTGATGGACAGGGAACGTTGACGACCATGCCGGTCAGATTCTGATCCCGGTCGTAGGTCATCATGGCATATACGGAATGATCCTCGTAGCCTTCAACGTGGCTGAATTCCGGCGTTCCAGCTTTGCCGTACATCTGACTCGTACCATCCCGGTAGGTCAGACGACGATTGCGACCCACAACTGCATGCCCCAATCCGTATGCAATGCCGGAAAGCTCACGTTTCGTCCACGCCTGGATGATAGCATTAGCGATACGTTGTGCAGCAAAATCGAGATACTCGGCGGGGGTCATGACCTCAAGCCCGATGTCAGGCCACATGCCGAATTGGTTCACATTCGCTGACTCGCCGTCTGTTGATATCATATGCTTATACCCGCTGCCGTATTGCTCCATACCGTATGGCACCAGTCTGGCATCGGGCGCCGAATGTGTGTGAGTGGCGCCGACGAACACATTACCGGCGTCGAGTTTT
Organism: Armatimonadota bacterium; assembly: GCA_046483205.1. GTDB lineage: Bacteria > Armatimonadota > Zipacnadia > Zipacnadales > UBA11051 > JBKHJK01. The sequence continues at coordinate 7,287 of JAWODS010000434.1, forward strand.
CCGGCAGCGGCTTCGACGCGCTCGCGTATGGCATCCCGTAACTCATTGGAAATCGAGGCCAGATCACAGCTCACCATGACCACCTGCCCCCCTGCGCCGTTGGCTGATTCAATCGCAAGTGCAGTGGCCGTGACCGGATCCATGACCCCTTCGGAAACTCTCGCATGAAACTGGCCGGCGAGGATCACATCATCATCAGGCGTTATATCAGCCTGCGCCCAGCCTATCTTTACACGATCATTGATAGAACCCATAATTCCCTCCTGTTCGTCTTCTTGCACCGTGCTTTCTGTCCGCGATTGCGCCAATGGACCGGATCAGTGGATGTCTGTTTATCATGTCAAACTGGAACCGGTCAACCGGAGGTGATGATCTTCGCAGTGACCCCCCCGTCCGGCTTTGTTTCTCCCCTCCCCCGGGGCACCCGCTCTTCGGGATCGGCGGCTGGTAACCCGCCGAGATGTGTAGCGCTGTCAGGCCTTCGCCATCGTTCCATCAGCACCTCCACATCTTTCAGGGTATCACAAATTTCCACACTCAGGAGCTCGCCGCGAAGCCTCCCACTGAACGACTCCACGTAGCCGTCTTCTCACGGCCTCCCGGGCTCGATGAACAGCGTATTCACACTCAGTTCCACCAGCCAGTCGCGCACCGCTTTCGCCCTGAACTCTGATCCGTTATCGTAGCGGACGCACGCGTCCGCACTGAGGCATCAGGCGGCTCGTGTCTGGTGAACAGATCCGTCAGACGCTCCAGGACGCGGTCGCTGTTCCGCCGCCGGTCCAAGTCGATCGTCACGCATTGGCGGGTGTATTCATCGATGACACTCAGCAATCTCAACGACCGGCTATGGTGAGTGCGATCCTGCACGGAATCGTAGCTCCACACATGGCTTTCGTACTGCGGCCTGAGACGCACACAGGAGCCGTCATCGAGCCACAGGCACTGGCGTTTCGGCTGGTGCTGACGTACTTTGAGCACATCCTCGCGCCAGATCCGCTCGACACGCTTGTGATCCACCATCCAGCCCCTCCGGGCATAATTATACTGTTGACAGAGTAGTTCGCACTGCAGTACTTGTAGTTCTCACGATTCGCCGTCAGCATCTGCAGGGGGTCGTGGGTGCGCCATTGGGGGGCTGTGGATGCCGCCCTTGTCTTCGGCGCAGAAGATCGCCCGCCAGCACCCTCCCGGGTCCCCGGACTGGTACGCATACAGATTCAGGCCGTCCCATTGATCGTCGGAATCGCCGTCAACGGTACCATAGGAGGCGCCGATCTGGTCCACCTCGCCCGGCCCGGCGGTGCTGCCCTTCTCCGACATCAGCGGATCCACAACGTCGATTTCAGCGTCATTGCCGCGCTCCACCTGTGCGTTGGTATAGTCGCTGGCGAGAATGAAGAATATCAATATTTTACCGCACAGCCGACAGTGACGTCTTTCCACTACCGCAACACGCGAAGCACGATTCTTGACGGCCGCGATCTGTCGTGGTGGAGCGTATTCTCGGCGATGCGCCACCTGCGGTCGATCCCCAGCGGTCCGCCCGTATTCGGGTTCAGCTCGAAGCGCGGATAGTTGCTGCTGCTGATATCCACCCGAATGCGGTGCCCTGCGACAAAGCGGTTCGCGGTCGGATACAGTTCGAAACGCAGTTCGCAGACTTCGCCCGGCGTGGCCAGTTTCTCCCTTTCAAAGCCATCTCGAAACCTCAGACGCATGATCCCGTCGGTGAGATTCATCGCGCAGCCTGCCGGGTAGCCCTCTCCGGGCGGGTAGATATCCAGCAGCTTGGCGGTGAAGTCGGTGTCCGGCGCGTCCGTCGAGACCCACAGCACGATCTCTACCGGCCCGGCGATGGTCACATCCTCCACCAGCGGGTCGGTCGCGAAACACACCACGTCCCGTCGGGCCGACAGGGGCAGCATACCGCTGGTGAACGGGAAGCGCTCATCATTGCGTTGATCGTACGCGCCTGGCTCTACGCCGAGCGCCGACAGATTGCCGCCGATCGTCGGGACCGGATCGGCCGGGTCGAAGGTCCACGAGGTGCTCGCACTCTGTTCGGAGGGTGGTTCGGTGTCGAGGCTGCCGTCCGCGTGCAGGAAGAATTCGGTTGGCTCAGAGTCCGCAGGCGGCCACCGGTCGGCCTCGCGCCACCGTCCCCCGTGGCGGATCTCGGGGCGGTCATCCTCCCGGACTGTCCCCTCACCCCCACCCATTACGAAGAAGCGCACCGGGCTGTGCTGGCCGAAATCAGCGTTCGCGTCATCACGCATGAAGCGGTCGAAAAAGCTCAGTCGCAGGCCGATGTAGTCGTCGAGGCTGCCATCCGGGCCGAAACTGGCGTCACCCGCCCGGCCCACCCCGGCGCCTCCGTGCGTCCACGGACCCATCAGCAGATAGACCGGCTCACTCTGCCGCGCGCTCAGCTCCACAAAATTCTGCACCGTCGCCCGCGTGTAGCTGTCATACCAGCCGCCGATGTAGAGCGTCGGGACATCGGCGTGCTCCTCGTAGCAGGGCACCGGACCGTACCCCGGCGCCTGCCAGTAATCGTCGTAACAGGCGTGCCGCAGGATATCCAGCAGCCAGCGCTCGTAGGACGGTACCAGCGCCAGTGGCGTCTCGCCCGGTTGGATGGGACAGCTCTGCACCCAGTCCCAGATGTTCTCAAGAGCATCCTCGAGCGCGGCCCTGATCAGGGGATCGGCCTGCGCCTCGCAACTGGTCGCGGCCATGGTGAAGGCGTAGCGAAAAAAGCGCAGCTCCAGCGCGCCGTTGTGGCGCATGGCGTGATGGTAATAACTGGACGGGCCGTAGGTGACGACCATCGCGGCCAGGTGCGGGGGGTTGAGCGACGCCAGCGCGTTCTGCACCGCCGCCACGTATGACTGGCCAATGGTGCCGACCTTCCCATTACACCACGGCTGCGCGGCAAGCCATTCCACGGCGTCGTAGCCATCCGGGGCCTCGTGGCGGAAGGGGTAGAACTCGCCTTCGGAGCGGTACCGGCCACGCACGTCCTGTGAGGCAAAGATGTATCCGTGGCCCGCCACGCGGGTCCCCAGCTCCTCCGAAGCGAGCTTGTCGTAGGGAGTGCGGGCGAGGATCATCGGAAGAGGCTCATCATCCTCGGTCCAGCCCGGTGGGAAGTACAAATCAGTCGCCAGCCGCACACCATCTCTCAGCGGTACCATTACATCGCGCCGCATGGTCGCCTCATCGGTCAACGTCGATCACCTCGTCCCGCAGACGGAGCGCATTGTCGGCGATCCAGGGCGCTTCCGTCAGTGTGGCGGTTGCTCCATTCACAAAGACATGTCTCACGGGGTAATAATTACACACAACGGATCATTCGCAATGCAATTCCACATCGCACGCTTGGCCGCCTTCTTAGACCTGTGCGAATATCGACATTTCCGGACTGCACTAAATACTGTTGAAAATGTCCCGGGGCGCTTTCTTCCCCATTTTGCCGACCATCCACAGTGAGAGAGTTGCGGGCGTTGGTTCGCTGTATGGGCACAGCGAGGCTTAGCCCGACCGGAGCCCGCATAGCGGCGGGCCTCGGGGCTTTCTTCCCGGCATTTACCCGCGACTTCGTGCGGCGAAGGGCATCCCGGTTCGCGGTGCATCCGAAGGCGTCGAGGGAATTCCGTTCAGACAGTGGCGGGAGGCCTGCGCGACCCCAAACACGGTGCTACAGGCCGTTGTCGCTGCGGATATGCGCCGGCATCCCCCGCGTCAGTGCCAGTCATTTGAGCATCTGCACCACCTCCCTGCCGCCGATGGTGGGAGACACTTCGATCTCCAGGCATTCCCGGGTGTATTCATCCACGACACTCAGTGAACCCCGAGGCCAGCTCGG
>JAWODS010000449.1:0-6704 GCA_046483205.1 Armatimonadota bacterium
GGTGCCCCTGCAGGAATATGGCGGCATGAAGGAGCAACTCACCGAGTTCGCCGACGCCGTCCTCGAAGGCCGGGAACCCGAAGCATCCGGGCGCGACTGCCGCCGGACCTACGCGCTGTTGGAGGCTGCCAGGATCTCTATGCGCACCGGCGAAATCGTGGATCCACGCAAGCTGTAGCAAAAAAGCGCACACTCAAAGGCCCGGATTGAACGCAGACCCGTTCAACGAAGTCATCATTTAGCAGAGAACACGCCGGAAAGCGCAGTGACAGCAAAAACCATTCAGTTCAATACTAAAGCAGGTGTTAACAGTGGAAGCACAGATCGGCTGTTTGACCCTTCCGTATTCAGAGTTTGGTTTCGACCGCGCCCTCACGGGTCTCGTAGCAGCGGGATACGACTACGTCGGATTCGGAACACCCCACGAGGGTGACCCGTTTCCGGACCCGGAGGCCGACGATGAACAGATCAAGGCCCTCGCCGTGCGCATCCGAAAATCCGGTATTGAGCCACTCACCTTTATCTCCGGCGCGCACCTGGACGATGAAGAGGCTGTCGAGGAATACAAGCGGAAGCTGAAGATGGCCCACATCATGGAGATGCCATACATGATCAGCTGGGGGCCGTGGGAGTATGAGGAGTGGCCGGACACCCGTATCGCGCCGGAAATCTGGGACAAAATCACCAATGACTGGTTCGAGAAAATGGACGAAATCGCCAGATACGCCCACGACCTGCACGTGCAGATTACCCTCAAACCCCACACCGGCGTGACCGCACATGCCGAGCGCATCAATGAAGCACTTGCCCGCATCGATTCACCCGCCGTCAGCGCCTGTTATGACGCCGGAAACGTTGCCTTCTACGAGGGCATTGACCCGGCCGAAGACATCGTCAAATGTGCTGAGCATGTCGATTCGATGTGTATCAAGGACCATTCCGGCCCCCGTGCAAATCCGCAGTTCCCGCCACCCGGTGAGGGCGATGTGGATTTCGAATCGATGATGGCGACACTCGCCGACCACGGCTTCAACGGTCCACTGATGGTCGAGCGCTTCGAAGGCGAGTACGCAAAGACCGACATGACCGCCGATTTCATCGACCAGCGGGCTGAAGACGCCCGGAAATACCTCGAAAGCATCACCCTGCCGATCTAATTCATCTCCCCCAAAAGCATCACAGGGGCCGCCTCGCCGGTGGCCCATTTTTTCCTGCCTGAACCGTTGACAATCGAACAGATGTTTGATACCATGGCAGCCGCTGAAGGGGGCGATTGTCATGCGGTTTGAAGACCTTCGCGCAGGGGGTCTTCCGGAAGCGGTTATCGAAATCTGGCGGGAGGAATACGGGGAGGAACTTTTGCCGGTCCAGCGCCTCGCGGTCGAGCAGGGCCGCCTTGTGCAAGGGCAGAATCTGGTGGTAACCACCCCGACGAGCTCCGGCAAGACACTGGTGGCCGAGATGTCCATGGTACCCCGTGCGATGTCCGGCATCGCGGGACTGTATCTGGTGCCCACAAGGGCCCTGGCCGAAGCGAAGTATGTGATGATGAGGCGGCTGTATGAGCCACTGGGCCTTCGTGTGGCCGTCTGTACGCGCGATCACACAAACCACAGCCGCGCCGTGAGGGCGGGGAAATGCGATATTGTCGTGGCGGTGCCGGAGAAGATTCAGGCACTCATCGGCGGAGACGGGCGGCGCTTGAACGGGCTTTTCGGGACTGTCGCCGCCGACGAGCTGCAGCTTCTATATGACCCCCAGCGCGGCGAATGCCTGGAGATGCTTCTGGCTCCACTGATCCAGGACAGCGTGCAGATTATCGGCCTGTCGGCATCTCTTCCCGGTGCCGCCGAAATTGCCCGGTGGCTTCAAGCGCGACACCTGTCCTCCCGCCGCAGGCCCGTAAAGCTGCGGGTCGGGGTCCTGTCGGGCACTCAATTCCGCTATCTCCAGCGTCCGGGCGGCGCCACCGGGACGGAGAAGCTCGACATTCGACCGGTGAGCGGCGACCTCGAGCAAGACATCCGCGATATCGTGGCACCCGCATCCGGCTCGCTTGCTGACGAGTCGGTCCTTGTCTTTGTGCGCGACCGAAAAACGGCTATCCGGGTGGCCCGCGAAATTGCCGACCACCGGCCGTCCACAACACCCTCACCGGCGGTGCAGGAGATCAATCGGCTCTCCCCGACCGCCGTCCGCATCCGCCTGGCCACCCTTCTCAAGAACCGCGTCGCCTTTCACACCACGGATCTGCAATTCTCCGAGCGCCGCATTGTCGAGCGGGCCTTCGCCGAAGGGGCCGTGGATGTGCTGGTCAGCACCTCCACCCTCGCACAGGGCCTCAACCTCCCCGCCAGGAACGTCATCATCGACCCGTACGTATGGCGGACGCGCCCCTCGGAGTCCATCAGCAACCTCTGTCGGCTGTGTGTGATGGACCCCGGTGAGTTCGACGCGCGAGCGGGTCGGGCGGGGCGGCTGCGATCCGGCGACGATTTCGGCCGCGCGATTATCACCGCCCACAGCCCCGTCCGTGCCCGGGCGCTGTGGGACCGGTACATCCAGCGAACCGGCCGCTGTGCAACAGCCGCGCTGGAGACCGGTTCACCATCTGAACGCAGGCTCATACGCATCTGCGCCGCCTTCGATGTCGGCGGTTGCGACGATGTCACCGGCGCTCTTCAGAAGACCCTCCGGGGAGCCGGTCATCAGGAGGCCGCACCGGCCGATATCAGGGCCGTTGCAGAGCGCTGCCGGAAAATGGGGCTGCTCGGCACCACGCCGCCGGGTCACTTCACTCCGACTGACCTCGGACGTCTCTTTGCCACCACCGGCCTTTCGATCGACAGCTTCCGGCGCCTGCTGCATTTTGCCTCCCAAAACACTTTGCCCGACCCGTGGGATGCGCTCCTGGTCTCTGCAACGCTCCCCGAAGCGCGCGCCGCAAACCCCTTCGGCCCCGGAACCGCCGGGGAACCCGACAGCCGAAATGAACTGCTGCAGAGGGCCTCCGAGCGCGAGACCGACGCCTGGTGGACGCTGGGGACGATGACGCAGATTCTCTCCGACCGCGACATCCCCCTCCGCCACCGCCGTACAGCGGCACGGCTGACCGTGGCGATGCTGGACTGGACCGGCTGCAGTCGAACTCGCGCTCTCGAACGGCGCACCGGTCAGCCCGCAGCACGCATTGAAAGAGCGGGGCGGTGTGTGGCGTGGCTCATGCGGCTGCTGTGCAGGATATACCAGGCGCTTGACGACGACTCCCGAGACCATCCCAAAGGTGGACACCGCATGAGCAATGCACCGGATGTCGTGGAGGTGATGAAGTTTGCCGACCGCTGTGCCGCTGGAGTCACCGAGCCGGGCCGGGCGCTGCAGGCGGTGCGTGTGCCCGGTGTGGACCGAGATCATGTTCACGCACTGGTCGCCGCCGGATACGCCGGGATCCACGACATCATGCAGGCCGATGTTGAGGCGCTTGCGGAGGTGGTGCCGGGCCCAATCGCGCGTGTGATTTACCGCGCGGCCGCCGACAGCATCTTCCGCGACGTGCTTCCCTCCCTGCAGACGGGCGACGACCCGTTTGCGGAGGCTGCGCCCACTGACCCGCTGCTGCAGATGGATCCCGAGCGACCGTTTGAGGCGGTCATTTACGGTACTCGCGTGGACCTGAGCCGCTCGCAGTTCCGCATGTTGGAGGCGCTCGCTCAGAAGCCGGGCAAGTGTGTCGAATACGAGGACATCTACGCAAACATGTGGGAGGACGAGCAGTTTGTGCACTCATCGCAGCTTTACTCTCACCGCTGCCGCCTGGCGAAAAAGCTGCGGCAGGCCGCCGGTGACAAAATCCAGGAGCTCGACGACGGCCTGATGGTGACAGTTCGTGATACGGGGATCATTCTGAATCTGCCGCCCGAAAAGGTGAAACTGAGCCGGGAGGGGTAACATTCAGGACAATGCCTGTCGAACGTGACAGCGTGTCATAGCACGTAGATTTCGAGGCTGCCCAGCGGCTGGCTCATCATCCGGTCCGACCACATCGGATGCGGCATCACGCTCGGTGTGGGAAAGTCGCGCGCGATGAGGGCAAATCCACCGAGGGCGGTTTCACTTCGCGTCCGTCCGAGGGCCACTGCGAGCTCGTACAGCGCGGGGCCGGTCACACCATCGGTCACGAATACGGTGGTATTCGCGCGCCCCTGGTGGCGGATCACCTCCATCGCCTCTTCTGTCGAGAGAAAGAAGTTTCCCGCCTCTTTGCGGACGTCCACATCACCCTCGCGCAGGTTCAGGAGGCTGACGGAGCGATCAATCTGCTCCTGGTTGTCGCTGAGGATAATCTTCGGCTCCCAGTACTGCGACCCGAGCTCATTTTCCAGGGCAATAGCGTCTCTGACAGTCTCAAAATCCTCCACGTACATATTGGCCATGACAAACTCGTCGAAGTCCATCTCTTTCTGGCATTCTTCCAGCAGGTTCGGGTCGGCCGTGCAGAAGAAATCGGCACACTTGACGGGCCGGTATCGCCCCAGAAGACAGCCGTCGAGATGGAAAATACAGCGCGGTGGTGCAAGCTTGCGCCGCCGGAAGCGAAAGCTGCCACCTTCCACGGAGAAATTTGCCAGCGCGCTCTCAGAGCCCGGAAACTTCCGGAACGCCCGCAGCAGATTGTGCCGAACCGCCGAAAACTGCGTCAGCCGCGTGAGACTTTTAGCGGTCAGCGGGAAATCCGATTCCATGAGCTCGATGAACTCGCGCCATTCCTCAATGCGGGCGTTTAGCTGCTCGTAATCGTCTTCATCCTGGTCGGGATAGGCGCTGCGGAGCATCGAAACGACCCGGTCTATTGTCTGCAGATCGGCCCGGAGCTCCTCCGCCCGCTTTTTGAGGCCCTCTCGCACCTGCTCGTTGAGGTCATCGTGAAGCCGCATGCCTTTGAGCAGGCGCATAACCCCGTGACTGCCGACCATGGTGCCCTGGTGGCAGCAGCTGTATTCACACGCTCCGCAAACGCGATCGATGATCGACTGCAGGTGCTGGTTGGCATCACGGACGGCCTGTTTGAGCTCTTCGCCGATCATGTTTCCTCTCCAGCCGCTTTTCCGCTGTCGCCTTCGGCCCCGCTGTCCGGAGGTCGGCGGTGCTGCTCGATAAAGCCCTCTGCAACGGTCACACCCAGCCCGGGTTTATCCTCAAACAGCAGGAAGCCGTGATCAAACTCCGGAGCATCCTCGAACATCTCCTCCATGAGTACGGGAGTGTGCGAATCCAGCTCCAGATACGTTGCGTACGGCAGTGCCGCAGTCACATTGGCCGCCGCCATCAGCGCAATCGGCGAAATCCAGCTGTGCAGCGACAGCCTGGTGTCAAATAATCGCGCCACGCCACCAATAACCTCGATGGCGCTGATGCCCCCACACAGGCGCGGATCCGGCATGACCACATGCATGCTGTTTTTCCACAGCGCGTTGTAAAACTGGCGCACGCCGTAGAGTGTTTCTCCCCCGGCGATGGGCGGTTCGACGGTCCGGGCCAGCTTTGCATACTCTTCCCACGAACCTGCGGGCATCGGTTCCTCGAACCAGAAGATGTCATTTTTGCCCAGAACATCTCCCATTTCCCGGGCGTCGTCGTAGGTTTCGTATGCCCCGTTGGCATCGGCCATCACAATGACCTGGTTGCCCAGTGATTTGCGGAGGGCATTGACCGTCTCAACATCCCGCTGGAGGTCTCCGTCAAGCTTCATCTTCAGCGCCCACCACCCGTCCTCAACAAAGCCTTTCGCCTTCGTCTCAAGCGTTTCAAACGATTCCAGGTACAGCCCCGTAATGTAGCTGTCGATCCGGCGGGTTCGGACCCCTCCGAGGAGCCTCGCCACGGAAACGCCGAGCTGCCTGCCCGCCAGGTCCCACAGGGCCGTATCGATAGCACTCAGCACGGCGCAGTGATCCCGCACGGCAGGTTCCGGGAGGTCCGAGGCGAGATCCGCCAGCCGCGTCATCATCCGCTCAAACACCAGGCCGCGGTCGCCCGCATCGGCGTCCCCGACGGTCCCGGCGAAAAAATCCACAGCGGCCGCCAGCTCCAGCTCGTCCTTCAGCCACGCCTCGCCGTATGCCGAGACGCCCTCGTCGGTCTCCAGGCGCACGAGATACATATCGAGCTCCGTAATTTCGGGCCGTGCAGCGCTGGGCGGAAGCGGCTCCTCCAGCGGGTAGCTCAGGATGATCGGTTCGATGCCTGTTATCTGCATGAATTAATCCATTCGGGCAGTGTGCACACGGTTTCCATACTCTTCACGCCGGAGGTGAAAAAATCCTGCCGGTACAAAAGAGACGGGCGCAGTATCACGCCCGCCGGATCGACCTGCTTGCACTGGAGAAAAAATGGTGAAGAAACTATTCAGGCGCCAGCAGCCTGTATCCCACTCCGGGCACGGTAATGATAATATTGGGGATGTCCGAGCCCGTCTCTATCTTTTGACGCAGGCGCCCGACATGCACGTCGAGAGTCCGTGTTTTGGTGTCTTCTTCGCGGTCCCAGATCTCCCGCAGCAGTTCCTCGCGGGGGACGGTTTTGCCGGCATGGGCCGCCAGCATCCGCAAAAGCTCGAACTCCTTGGGCGTCAAATCCACCCGCTCGCCACTGATGGTGACCTCATGTTTCTGCACATCCACCGTAATGGCGCCGAGGTCGTAAAA
>JAWODS010000038.1:0-16229 GCA_046483205.1 Armatimonadota bacterium
AAAGCATGGTGTCCGAGGCAGGCGCAGAGCGTCTCCTGTTTGGCTCCAATTCGCCCGAATGGTCTTTCGAAGCCGCGTCCAACCTCCTGCAGGTCGCCGATATTACCGAAAGCGATCGCGCAGCAATCCTTGGCCGCAATGCCATCCAGCTTCTTGACCTGGAGGCTGCAGACTGAAAAAGATCGACCTGCACGCACATCTGGGCACATGGAACTATCCCATCCCTCCGATGAATCCTGCGGAGCGGCTCGTGGGTTTGTGCGAGCGTGAAAACATCGAATACGTCGCCTGCTCGTCGGCCCTGGCGCTGCAGTACGATATGGAGGCAGGCAACGCAGAGGTCGCGGACGCTGTATCCCACCACGAACCGCTACTGGGTTACGTGTATGTCAATCCAAACTACCTTTCCAGCTCTATGGATCAAATGCAGCGCTACCTGTGCAGTGAGGATTTCGTGGGAGTGAAGATTCACCCCCGGTTCAGCAACACGCCCGAAAACGCTCCAGAAATGGCGAAGCTGATCGCTGCAGTCGCCGATCATGCAGACTTGCTCCTGATGCACACCGTGGACCAGAACGCTGCGGTGCAAATGGGCCGGTATGCCGAAGCGCACTCCGGCCTCAGTATCGTTCTCGCCCATGCTGCCCACACGGACTATATCGCCGCTGCACGCGTCGCCGCAGAGCAGGACAATATTTATCTCGATTTTTGCTGTGAGTGGCCGGGGTCGGGAAAAATCCGCAAAGCCATCGAAATATGTGGTGCCGAAAAAATCGTTTTCGGCACCGATATGGACCTCCTGGATCCGTCTTTCACCAGGGGAATGTTTGAAGAGGCTCGACTTTCGGATGACGAGCAAACGCTGATATATCGCGAAAATGCCCGGCGCCTGCTGGGATTTTCAGAACCGATGGACGCCCGATAGAAAGGTGATTTGATGTCACAGATCGATGTGCCAAAAATGTGTGGTACGTGTGAGTTGACCCCTGACGGACCGGTCGTTGCCGGCTCCTACGGGACCTGGACCCTGACCTATACGGCCGGTGAGTGGGGTGTGGATGACGGCGGCACGCTCATGGTCGCCTGGCGTTTCCCCACCGACTGGGGCAAGCCCCAGTTTGACAATCCTGCTGGGGATGACTATATGACCGTGACCACCGATTCGAATGCTTCCCTGGCAGCGCGCTTTGATAGGAAGGCCTACGTGCGACCGTGGCGCAAAGCTGTGATCATTGATGTCTTCGACGACGGTATCCTGCCGGGTGAGCAAATTGTTGTGACGTATGGCGACACGAGCGGCGGATCCAGGGGGGCGCGCGCCCAGACGTTTTGCGAATATACCTTCGAGTTCCGCGTGCTCGTCAATCCCATCGCCACAGGCCTCTTCACGCGCCTGCCCGATTCGCCGGAAATTGAGATCGTTCCCGGACAGGCAGCGGCTTTGCAGGCAATTGCTCCCACCGGCTGCCGCCCCGGTGATGACATCGAGATCGCGCTTAAATTCGAGGATGAATGCGGCAATCCGACCCCGCACTATGAGGGGGACATTCATATCTCCGCCTTTCCCGGTATGCAGATCCCCGAAAGCGTGCCGTTTGTTCCCGATGAAACGGGTCTCATGACAGTTCCCGCAGCGGTCTCTGACAGTCGTATATATCGCGTCGAGGTTTCAGCATCGGGGGATATGGAGGCGCTCAGCAATCCCATCGAATGCCAGGACCACTATGCGCTCAGCCGCTTTTGGGGCGATCTTCATGCCCAGAGCGAAGAAACCGTCGGCACCAACACCGTGGAGGATTACTACCGATTTGCCCGCGACCAGGCTCGGGTGGACTGCGCCTCACACCAGGGCAACGACTTTCAGATTACGAACGAATACTGGGATGAGTTCAACAGGCAGGCCGATGCGTTCAATCAACCGGGTCAATTCGTCACTCTGCCGGGATATGAATGGTCCGGGAACTCCGCGGGCGGGGGCGACCATAACGTATGGTATAGGGACAGTGACGTTCCAATTTACCGCTCCAGCCACGCCCTCATCCCCGACAAATCAGACCTGCACACCGACCGCTTCCCTATCGAAGAGCTCTACGAGCAGTTGCGTGACGAGGATACTGTCGTCGGTGCCCACGTCGGCGGCCGCAGAGCCGCACTTGAGCGGCATGATGAGGATGTCATGCGGGTTGTGGAGGTTTACTCGGCGTGGGGGCAGTTCGAATGGATGCTCACACAGTCGCTGGACCTCGGCCACGTGGTGGGCGTTGTCGCCAACTCAGACGGTCACAAGGGGCGGCCCGGAGCCAGCTATCCGGGTGAAAGCTATTTCGGCTGCTACGGTGGCCTGACCTGTCTGTACGCCTCAGAGCTCACCCGCGACGGGATTTTTGAAGCCCTTCGCGACCGCCGCTGTTACGGCACCTCCGGCCAGCGCATCATCGTCCGCTTCAGCGGATCAGACCTGTTTATGGGACAGGTGGGCCCTCCCGCCGACAGCGGCGCGCTGCAGTTTCATGCGACACTTTCTGGCACAGCGCCGATTGAAGCGGTTGAGCTGTTCAAAAACAGCACAATCGTCGCCACCTATGACGGCTTTGGCGACCTGCAGCCGTCCAATCGGCTCCGCGTGAAGTGGTCGGGCGCACGTATTCTCGGAAGAGACCGCGCGACACACTGGGACGGAGGCCTCACGCTCGAAGGAAACCGTATTCTGGATGCCGAGCCGTGGGCGTTTGACTGCCTGTTTGAAGAGCTCTCCCTAAACGATGACAGCTCGGTCAGCTGGCGTTCGATCACTACCGGCGACGCCGACGGCGCGATCCTGACACTTGACGAAATCGACAAAGGGACACTGCACTTCGACGCAGGCCCTGCGGCGTTTGATCTACCACTGAATGAGCTTGAGGGCCTCGAACCGTTTGTGTACGAGGCAGGAGGTATCGACCAGAAGGTGACCGTCCGCCGCCTGCCGGCCACCTCTCCCCCGCTCGACGTGGACCTGGCACTTCACCCCGTTGTTGCCGAAACAAGAAGTGGCGCATACTGGCTGCGGGTTCGCCAGATAGATGGTGCCACCGCCTGGACAAGTCCGATCTATATCACCGACTGACAGCGGGCAAAAGCGATCCAGAATGAAAAGAACCTGCCGGAATGAGCCGGCAGGTTCTTCATTTGTTGTATGTCCGAAGCCAGCCTTACGCTTCGACCGTCAAAAGCTGGCGGACGGCCTCGGGATAGTGGTAAATCAGCCACAGCTCCTCTTCGGTCAGCGGCTGCTGGTTGTGCAGGTTTGCAAGCTGCACCAGACCCAGCACCAGGCGCTTGTGCTCTTCATCGCTGAAGCCGATGTCGAGCTGGTTATACACGTATTCGAGACCGGAGGTCCCGCTGTGGGCACCGACTGTAATGACGCGGCCACTGCTTTCCTGGCTCATTTCGCCACGCCCGAGCTCCTCGAAATGGTACAGCTCGTAGTTCTGACGGTCTTTCAGAGCACCATCGGCGTGGATGCCGCTTTCGTGGGCGAAGGCATTGGCGCCAACACCCGGCTGGTTGATCGGTACCGGGACATTGAATGCCTGTGAGACGTATTGCGACACATCGTAGGCGTGTCGCAGATCAATGTCTTCGGTGACCAGATCGGCCGCGCCCCATTTCGCGGAATGTTTCAACGCAAGTATGCAGGAGACGAGGTCGGCATTCCCTGCACGCTCGCCGACGCCGTTGATGGTTGTGTTGATGTAGGCATCCTGCCCCGCCTCACAGCAGGCCACCGCACCAGCGCAGGAGTTGGCAACTGCCAGCCCGAGATCATCGTGGCAGTGCATCTCAATGTCCATGCCTGTTTCGCGGGCGATAAGACCAACTCGCTCGGCGATGGAAGCAGGATCGTCGTAACCGAGTGTGTCACAGTAGCGGAACCGGTCGGCCCCGGCCTCTTTACCTGCAAGGGCGAACTCGATAAGGAAGTCCATATCGGAGCGGGAGGCGTCCTCGGCGTTAATTCCTGCTGTTCTGGCCCCGCCCTCCTTGGCGGCGGTGACCGAATCGACCATCATGCGGATGATGTCTTCCTGGGAGAATTTGCCGCGGAACTTCCACCGCAGCATCTGCTCGGAGGTCGAAATGGACAGGTTGAAGTCGATGATATCGGTCCGCTGCTGAGCTATTTTGACGTCTGAGGCAAGAGCACGCGACCAGCCGCCCAGTTGGATGTGCTCCAGAAGCGGGCCATTGTCACCATGCTCGTCTCTTGTCAGCGCAACGTTGGCATTTATGTAGTTGGTTTCATGGTCACTCAGGGGGAAGCCCATCTCACTCTGATAAACCCCCATCTTGTCCAGATACCAGTTGATCACCGTCTTCTGCAGTTTTGAAAGGGAAATGCGTGCCGTCTGCTCTCCATCTCTGTTTGTCACGTCAATGAATTCAATCTTCGGCATTAGAATCACCCTACGTGATGCAGGGGGTCTGCATCGCGTGATTTAAGTGTCATTGTGTACTGATGGTGGCGGAACTCCAGGAAAGAAACAAAATCCGGGGGTGCGCCGTGAGCCCTGTCTTAACGACCCGGGGTCACGGCGTCAATAGGGATGGGGCCATTTCGACCCCTGTGGCGTGAGACCAGACATTTTTCGTGGCACTTACACATATAATCCATTGCTTTCACCAGTTCTCGTGGAAATTATAACCCAAATGCCCAAAATATGCAAGTAGCGACCCCCACTCCGGTTGCACCACGGGCTCGGCGACACGGCCATTTTCGCTCAGCGACAGCCTCCGGCAAGCATGCTCACGGCATCGCTGACGGCCCTCAGGCGGTTTTGTGCGGAGTCGGCCTCCAGTGCGGCGCTCACCACTGCGCTTCCGACAATCGCCCCGTCTGCGACATCGCATACCTGCCGGACCTGGTCACTGCTGCTGATGCCGAAACCGACTGCAACCGGCACGTCCGTCATCAGTTGAATCGTTTTCACTCGTTGGGGCAGTTCCGGTGGTAGCGCATCTCGCTCTCCTGTGACCCCTCTGCTGGAGATGACATAGATGAAGCCGGTTGTGCGATCGACGATCTCCTGGAGCCGCTCCTCCGGCGTCGTCGGCGCGGCCAAGAAAACCGTCTCCAGGTCCGCTTCCTGTGCTGTCTCAGACCACATCGCGCTTTCGGAGGGTGGCATATCGGCAATGAGAACGCCCGTCATACCCGCATCTGCTGCATCGGCGGCAAATTCCTCGATTCCGTACGCCAGTATCGGGTTAAAACAGGTCATCAGCACCAGTGGTGTCGGCGTCCGGTCTGCAATCCGCGGCACCATTTCAAGGATCCTGCGCATACTGGCGCCCGCTTCAAGCGCATCCTGGCAGGCGCGCTGGATCACGGGCCCGTCAGCAATCGGGTCCGAATAGGGAAAACCCACCTCCAGGATGTCCGCACCGGCCTCGGCGGCTGCGACGAAGAGGTCCTCTGATTCCTCCATCGTCGGATACCCTGCTGTCAGGTAGATAATCAGGGCGCCATTGCGATCAGTTTTCGCAGTCTCAAAGGCGTTTTTCAGACAGTTCATGAATCACGCTCCGCGAGCAGGCGCGCAGCTTCCTCGCAATCCTTATCACCGCGCCCGGAGATATTGATGACGACCACATCGTCCGCGTCGAGCTCATCCTGCATCGCCAGCACTCCGGCGACGGCGTGTGCTGATTCCATGGCGGGGATGATACCTTCGAGCTCAGAGAGCAGGACGAAGGCGTCAAGCGCCTCATCATCGGTGGCCGAGCAATATTTCGCGCGACCGGAGTCATGAAGGGCGGCGTGTTCGGGACCCACGCCCGGATAATCGAGGCCTGCGGCGATCGAATGCGACGGCATCACCTGCCCGTCTT
The DNA here is from genome assembly GCA_046483205.1 of Armatimonadota bacterium. GTDB lineage: Bacteria > Armatimonadota > Zipacnadia > Zipacnadales > UBA11051 > JBKHJK01. Next base: position 5,875 of record JAWODS010000038.1, read on the forward strand.
CATCCTGCAGCACCAGGCTCGCCGCCCCATGCAGCACACCGAATTTCCCGCAGGTAATCGTCGCACAGTGCTTGTCGGTGCTCAAACCGTGGCCGGCCGCTTCGATGCCGATGAGTTGGACGTCCGTATCCTCAATGAATGGATAAAATATGCCCATGGAGTTCGAGCCACCGCCGACGCACGCGACGATATGCGTCGGGAGCTGTCCCTCTTTCTCCATGATCTGCTCCTTGGTCTCCCGCCCGATCACCGACTGGAAGTCTCGCACCATGGTCGGGAAAGGATGGGGACCTGCGACACTGCCGAAGATATAAAACGTATCATCGCTGTTGGCCATCCAGTCGCGGATCGCCTCATTGATCGCGTCTTTCAGCGTCGCCGTTCCGCTGTCAACTTCTGCGACGGTGGTATTGAGCAGCCGCATGCGGAAAACGTTCAGATTCTGGCGCCGCACGTCCTCGGTGCCCATATAGACGATGCAGGGAATGCCCAAAAGCGCCGCGGCGGTGGCGGTGGCGACTCCGTGTTGTCCTGCTCCGGTCTCTGCGATAATCCGGGTCTTGCCCATCCGCTGGGCGAGCAGCGCCTGCCCCATGGTGTTGTTGATTTTGTGTGCGCCCGTATGGTTGAGGTCCTCACGCTTGAGGTAAACCTTACAGCCCACGTGTTCTGACAGCCGCTGTGCGTGATACAGCGGGCTTGGGCGTCCGACGTAATCGGCCAGGTAATAGTCAAGCTCCTGCTGGAAAGCAGGATCGTTTTTGGCGTTGTCGTAGGCGGTCGCCATCTCATCGAGAACATCAACGAGCGTCTCGGGGACATACTGACCACCGTATTTGCCAAATCGTCCCGGCTGAGTTTCTGTTTGTGCCACCTTACAGCACCTCCAAATATATGTCAGCATCTATGAAAGACTTTACAGGCAGTATTGCTACTATAGGCGAGCACCCGTATGCGTTCAAGAAAGGGCCCAGCCCGTGGCCCGTGGCGGGCCGTCTCTTACCACCTTTTCTCCGCGTCGCTCCATGGCTCCACGCGCCTTCACCCCCGTCATTTTCTCCAGCGCTTCCCCGGGTGAATTGCTTCTCAGCAGGCTGGTTCCCACCAGCACCGCGTCTGCGCCCGCACCGGCCACACGTTCGACGTCCGCCCGGTGCCGTATGCCACTCTCGCTGACAAGCACGCACTCAGGCGGCACGCGCGGAGCCAGCTCTTCGAACGTTTCCAGGGAGACCTCCATGGTCTTCAGGTTGCGGTTATTGATCCCCACCAGCCGAGCCCCTGCAGAGATAGCGCAGCCGAGCTCGTCGGCCGTGTGAACCTCCACCAGTGCAGTCATGCCCAAATCCCGTGTCAGGTTTAACATTGTCTCTAACATCGATTCATACATCGCCGCTACGATCAGCAATATGGCATCGGCGCCTGCGGCCCTGGCCTCGAAGACCTGGTAGGGAGAGATGATGAAGTCCTTGCGCAGGACTGGCAGAGCCACAGAGTCCCGTACTGCCCGGAGGTCCTCGATGGATCCTGAAAAGTACTTTTGGTCTGTGAGGACACTGATGGCGGCGGCGCCATTGTCCGCGTATTCCCGCGCCAGTTCCGTGATGTCAACGTCGCCGGTGATCTCTCCCGCCGAGGGGCTCGTCTTCTTAACCTCCGCGATGACAGCAACGTCATCACTCCGGAGATGGTCGAGTATGTCCAGTGCCGGGGGAGTTTCCTGTGCACGCTGCCGAATGTCAGCGGCGGTATAGGCTGTTATGCGCTGGCTGAGTTCCCTCTCCTTGTTGTGGATGATCTCATCAAGAATCGACATTACCGCACCTCCCCGGCCGCGGTCTTCCCTGCGGCTTGCAGTTTGTGAAGCACACGCATGGCCGCTCCGCTTTCGATGCTCTTTTGGGCCATTTCGATGCCTTCAGCGATGCCCTCGGCCCTGCCGCCGACATAAATGGCCGCTCCGGCATTGTATGCGACGATGTCGCGTTTCGGCCCGGCCTCACCGGCCAACACCGACACCAATCCCGCGGCACTGTATATCGGACCACCGCCGGCTATGTCATCTGGCGAGGCCTCCGGGATGCCGAAATCCGCGTGGTGCAGCTCGTAGGTGTGGACCTCACCGTCTTTGAGTTCTGAAACGCGAGTGGGCCCAAGTGTCGAAAGCTCATCCATGCCACACAAACCGTGAACCACCAGCGCGTGAGTGGAGCCCAGCCGCTGCAGCGCCTCTGCGATGACCTCCGTCAGTTCCGGGGCAAACACCCCCAGGAGCTGCCGAGATGCACCCGCCGGATTCGTCAGCGGGCCGAGGACATTGAAGACCGTGCGCATGCCCAGCTCTCGCCGCGGGCCGATGGCGTATTTCATCGCCGGGTGCAGGCTCGGGGCGAATAAGAAGCCGATTCCACATGCGTCGATCGAGGCGGCGATATCCTCGGGGCTCAAATCAATGTCCACCTCGAGTTCCGCCAGCACGTCCGCGCTCCCGCACTGGCTGGAGACACTGCGGTTGCCGTGTTTGGCGATTTTCACGCCTGCACCGGCCGCCACGAGCGCCGCGGCGGTGGAGATATTGAAGGTGTCCATCGCGTCGCCGCCCGTGCCGCAGGTATCCACAAGGTCGTCGCCGTCATACGGAATGCGAATACAGTTTTCACGCATGCTTCGGGCGAATCCCTCAATCTGTTCGGGCCTCTCCCCTGCCATCCGCATGGCAACGAGAAATGCCCCAATCTGCGCCGGTGTGGCCTCTCCGGCCATGATGTCCCCCATCGCCTCTTTGGCCTCAGTGCTGCTGATAGTCTGCCCTTCAACAATCTTTTTCGTCAGTGTTCCAAGCATCGCCGCACCTCCGATTAATCTGCTGTAGACTCCCTGCCCCTGACGAAATTGGCCAGGAGCGTTTTGCCATGTTCCGTGAGTATCGATTCGGGGTGAAACTGGACGCCTTCAATCGCATATTCGCGGTGGCGGACGCCCATAATCTCATCCATATCTGTACGGGCAGAGACCTCCAGACAGCCAGGAACGCTGTCCGGCTCAATCACGAGCGAGTGGTATCTCACCGCGGTAAATGGGCTTGGAATGTTGGTGAAAACACCCTGCGAATCGTGCAGTATTTCCGAGGTTTTACCGTGCATAAGCCGGGGCGCGCGGACGACCTCTCCGCCGAAAACCTGGCCGATTGCCTGGTGCCCCAGACACACCCCCAGAATTGGGATCTGTCCCGCTGCCGCCTCGATGAGATCACATGAGATCCCTGCCTCGGTCGGCGTGCAGGGGCCCGGGGAAATCACGATCTGGTCGGGTGAAACCGCAAGAACCTTCTCCACGCTAATGCGGTCATTGCGGTGGACCTGCACTTCCTGCCCCATCTCTGCAAGGTACTGATACAGGTTGTAGGTAAACGAGTCGTAGTTGTCGATCAACATAATCATGGTCGTGGCCTCCGTTTGTCCCTGCTTTTTGGATTAGCTCAGCCCCCGCTCGGCCATTCTGGCCGCATCGAGCAGTGCCCCCATCTTCAGTAACGTTTCTTCGTATTCGAAATCCGGCTCTGAGTCTGCGACGATACCACCACCGGCCTGGAAGTGGTAGGTGCCGTCTTTGCTCACGATGGTGCGCAGCGTTATGCACGTATCCATGGCGCCTGAATATGAGAAATACCCCACGACGCCCGCATACGGCCCGCGCCGGCACGGCTCCAGTTCTTCGATAATCTCCATGGCCCGAATCTTCGGTGCTCCCGTCACCGTTCCCGCCGGGAAAACCGCCCGCAGCAGGTCATAATTGTCGTGCTCATCCGCCAACTCCCCGATGACGTTGGTGACGATATGCATGACATGGCTGTAGCGTTCCACCTCCATGAACACGTCCACATCAACACTGCCGGGCCTGCATACGCGACCGATATCGTTGCGGTGCAGATCCACCAGCATCACGTGTTCAGCCCGTTCCTTTTCATCCGCGAGGAGCTCTTCGGCCAGCATGGTGTCCTCTTCTTCTGTCTTGCCCCGGCGCCGTGTCCCTGCAATTGGCCGCGTAACGACATTCCCATTCTCACTGCGAACCAGCAGCTCTGGTGATGCGCCGATGAGCTGAGCCTCACCGAGGTTGAGGTAGTACATATACGGCGAGGGGTTGATCGCCCGCAGCCCGCGGTACAGATCAAACGGCTCGACGTCGAGATCCACCGAAAGCCGATGAGAGATGACAGCCTGGATCACGTCGCCGGCGCTAATATACTCGCGGGCCTTTGCCACGGCCTCCCGGTGCTGCAACCGGGTCATCGTCGATTTCAATGCGGACGGATCATCCGGTATCTTTGGGGTTACTGCCGCGGGAGCCGTCGCATCCAGCGGCTCCTGGAGCGCCTCCGCCATGCGGTCAATACGGGCCACCGCATCCCAGTAGGCCGACTGCGGGTTATCGGTGACGTGCGCGTTTGCGACAATGCGGAGTCGGTGCATCACGTGGTCGAAGATCACGAGATTGTCGGTGAAGACAAACTGGCTGTCGGGAAGATTGAGATCATCGACATTTTCATCCGGCAGATCCTCGAAAAACCGCACCATGTCGTAGCTCAAATATCCCACTGCACCGCCATAGAACCGGTCTGGCGTCTCCGGTGAGACGAAATCGTATTCCCCCAGCAGGTCTTTCAATACGTCCAGCGGATCTTCATCTGGGCCAAGTGACCGGGTGCTCAGCTCATCCCCCTCACGAATGGTGACCTCACTGCCTTTGGAACTCATTATGCGATACGGCGAGCAGGCGATGTATGAATAGCGGGCGACACTCTCGCCACCCTCGACACTCTCCAGCAGGCACGAATAGCCGTTACCGAGGTGCCTCAGCTTCATGTAGGCCGATACCGGTGTATCCACATCGGCCACCAGCTCCCGGTACACGGGGATAAGATTGCCCTGTTCGGCCTTCTTTTCGAACTTCTGCAGCGACGGTGTGTACATAATGGTCTCCTTTGAGCAGAATGATGGCTCATACCTACGCAAAAAGGCCCCGAGCGTCTGCTTCGCGCTCGCGGCCTTCAGTGGTGGTGCGGCTATAGTTGTGGTGAATCAAAAGGGCCGCGAGCCCTGTTGCGGCCTGGCTCGCGACCTTCAGTATTCAGTCAAACACGGTAACGGGAGCCAGCCCGCTTACGGCCAGCGCCAGCCCCAAAACTGCACATGAAGAACCGTGGTTGTGTTATCGGTGATCGTTTTCATTGTTGTCGCCACAATAGCAAAGGTCTCGAGGGCGTGTCAAGGCTCTTTTGAAAAAAACTTTCTATCGACAGGCCTGACAGAGCAGTTTCCGGTGGCATAAAAGGCAGGTGTATTATCGCGATCCGGGGAATAGGTCACTACGCGGCCATTCCGTCTTTGAGAGGTTTTTGCGATGAAACAGTATCCACGGCTTTCTCTGTGCCTGACTATAATCATCAGCCTGTGTCTGACGGGAGCGGCAGTGGCGGGGGCTTCGGCCTATCGCGTTCATACAACCGGCTCCCTGCAGCTCTTCCTGCCGGCGGCCGAAGGTCTCTCTCGCGTGATGTACAGAGACGCGTCGAACACATGGCAACCCATGCAGGTAACGACCTCTGAAGGCGTCGCAGAGATTTCGGTGAATGCAGAAAAAATCCGCGGCGGCCGTACGGTACTCCTTCTGGATGTTGCAGATCATGTTGATCTCGACGATCGTGAGCCGCCACAGGTCCGCAGCCTTCAGATTGACGGGAAGAGCTACGGTGCTACGTCCCGCGTCGATCTCGGCGGCGTTGATGCACCCCCTGACCGGCTGCGCGTGGAAATCGCCGACGACAAAAACTGGCTCCGGCGCCGGTCTCTTTCCATCAGCGCCAACGGACGCCGCATTGATCCCCGCAGCGACGCGGTGGCACTGGCGCGCCGGGGGCCACGAAAGGCTGTCATCGTTGTCAATCTGTCCGGAATCTTTGAGAATCTCAGCCGTGATAATCACCTCACAATCAGCATGGATGATTACGCCATTGACGACACTTCACTGACCTGTACAGTGACCTTCAAATACGTGGAGCCGCATCACATGGACGATGGCACTGTCATTTCCGTGGACAGCGTGACATCTGCCAGCGGGTGGCAGGATTGGACGGTTATCGTTGACGGTGAAGTTATGAGCGAAAGCTCGGGAACAACAGCGGGGAAAACGTGGCTGTCAGAACCCAACGATCTCCCCCACTGGGTGAAGATGGAGTTTCCACAAGCGCGCGAAATTTCGCAGGTCAAGCTCTGGTGGGCGTATTACGAGACGTATCGAACCTCCCGGGCCTATCAGATCCAAACGTGGGATGGCGGTGAATGGGTGACACAGGCGGAGGTGCAGGATCAGGGTGAACGGCAGTGTTCGACCCACCAGTTCGACCCCGTGACGACCACTGCCGTCCGCATCTGGCAGCCTCCGCATTCAGGCCAGGCCGGGCGCTCGGAATACATGTGGCTTTCAGAAATTGAAGTGCAGTGATCGGAGGACGCCTCATGAACCTGTGGAGCACTTGCAGCCATGCAAGCGCATTGATCGCATTGCTTTTTTGCGCCATTGCCCTCACATTCGCTCAGAGTCCCGGCGAGGGCGTCTATCACATACAGACGATGGGTACACTGGAGGTCACTCTTCCCTCCGGGGCCGCTTCCGGTGACATTCTGTATCGCAGCCGCGACGGTTGGAAGCCTCTGTCCGCCACTTGCAGCGAAGGTACGCTGCACTTTGTGCTTTCTTCCGACGATCTCAACCGTGGCGCAACGACCGTGACAACAGATGTGCGCCCCTGGGTGAAGCTGGATGATGGGGGCCCGCCGGAGGTTGTCAATATATCAGTTGACGAGAAGGATTTTCCACCCGTTCCGCGCCTGGACCTCGGTGGTGTCGAGACATGTCCGCAGACAATCACCGTTGAGATCGCCGACGCGGATAACTGGCTGCGGACGAAATCTTACGAGGTAAGCTCCGGAGGCCGCATATTCCGGCCACGTCACAGCGCGGTCACACTGCAGAAAGTAACCCCCCGACACGCCCGGCTCCGACTTGATATTCCGGCCATTATCGGCGAATTACGCTCGATGAACATCATTGTCATATCGGCCGACGACTGGGCGCTCGACAGCGAGGATCTCAACTGCGCTATTATCTTCCGCCACGTGCAGCCCCACACACTGAGTGACGGCACCCGTCTTGCAGTGGATAGCGTGACTGACAATCAGGCGTGGGCGGACTGGACGGTGGTCGCCGACGGGAGCAAAATGGATAACAGTGGAGGGACAACTGCCGGTAAAACATGGCTTTCAGAAGCCAATGATGCTCCACACTGGATTGCCGTCCGCTTCCCGGAGCCCCGTACGGTGACGGCGGTGAAGATCTGGTGGGCATACTGGAACCACTACCACACCTCGCGCGACTATCGCATCCAGGCGCGCGATGGAAAAGAATGGACCGACCTCCTCAGGGCGACTCCCGGCACAGATGAGCAATGCTCACACCATGATTTCGATCCCGTGTTGACAGATCGCATCCGGATATGGCAGGCTGCATGGGGCGGAAATCCTGATGAGAAGCAGCACATGTGGATTTCTGAACTCGAGATATTCGGACCTGAAGGGCGATTGGTTCCCCTGCATTAGCCTCCGTGCGGCAGGTTGCGCCTGCGAGCCTTTCATATTTGCTAAAACGCCGTCCACTGTGTATAATTGGCCTGTATTGTGTACTTGCGTCGCACATGAGTATGTGTGTCTCTTTTTCGCCTTCATCCCTTCGTTCGCAGGAGAATGTTGACGCATGAATTCTGCCACATTGGAACGCTTCGGAGACAAGGTGGCCCAGATTGTGAGGGCCAACGGCATCGGTATTTTTTCCCTTTCACCCGCTGATAATCGCCTGCATCCACAAACCATCAAAAACGGAATGGCACCCATTGACGTGGAGAATGTCGAGCCTGTGGATGTCGAGGAAGAAAGTCTTTTCTCCGCCCGGGTCTGGCAGGCTTTGAATGAAGAGGAACACCAGGTTCTTGAGGAGCCTGTGTCTCTCGAATTTGTCGAGATGCATCCCCCGATCATGCTGGTGCCCATCGTTTGGAGCCGGGAGCCCATCGAAGAAGGCGAGGATACCGTCAAGCGTCCCGTGGGGCTGATGATCCTGTGGGATAAGCGCGGCGCCGACACCTTTGACGCCGATGACCACAGCCTCGCAGACAGCCTCGGTGCACAGGCCGCATCGCTGCTCGTCGAAGAGCAGCTTGCAGAATTTGAGGACATCCAGGCAGCCTTCACCACCGTCCCTGTCGGGCTGATGCTCATTGATCAAAATGACAAGGTCGTCGTGGCAAATCAGGCCGCCCGCCAGGTACTCGATAAAACCAATCTCACCGGCAAGTCTCTGGATGAAGTGGACTACCAGAACCAGCTCCGGCCCCTTATCCAGGATGTGCGCGGTGGAAAATCTGTCCAGTCCGCATTCATTTCGCCAGCCGGGGGAAGCTATGTCTCCAGCGCACAGGCCACACAGGAAAAGCAGATCATCCTTGCATTCAGTTATTCGCCCATAGACCAGGACGCAGAGGAGCTCGTCGGACAGGTCGCGCATGAGCTCCGTACACCTCTCACCGTGATCCAGGGGAACTTGCAGACTGTGGAAGCGGTCTTCGAAGCCGGGACGCTCGAACCCGAAGACATGGAGATTATTACGGAGTTCGTGGATACCTCCCTGATCCAGGCCTCGCGAATGTACCGCATGATCGATGAGACACTGAACCTCTCCCGCATTCATGTAGGCAAGGAGCTCGAGCTCGATATCCACGAGTTCGACCTCGTGGAGGCCATCGAGCAGATTTTCCTGGAGCTTGAAGACCGACTCGTGCGGTTCGAGGTCAAACGGAATATGCCAGATGAGCTCATGATGGAGGGCGACCGGGCCAAGATCATCTCCATCATGGACAACTTCCTCAAAAACGCGTCGAAGTATTCTGACCCGGGCACCACCATCACGGTGAACGTGGCAAAAGAGGACGATGACATCGTGAGGATGTCGGTGACAGACCAGGGGGTCGGGATTCCGGAGGACGCCATCGACCGCATCGGCCGGGAGCCCGGGTTCCGAACGGAGCTGTCCAAAGATAAAGCCGGCGGTATTGGCCTCGGGATGGTCTATACCCGCCGCGTGATCGAAGGGCATGGCGGAAAGATGGAGATTGAAAGCGAGGTCGGCGAGGGCAGCACCTTCACCGCCATCCTCCCCATTCACCAGTAACGCCGCTTTCAGCCACAGTTACAGCACATGCAATACCGGGGCCGCCCGTGTGGGTGTCCCTTTTTTATTGCGGCGGCCTGCGATCAACGCCCGTCATCTGGATCGGCGAGCCGGTAAATCCGCGTGGGGCCGCGAAACGAACCATCCACCCTCTCCACCAGCGTGTAGTTGTCTGCAAGCCGTGAATGGATGAAGTCGTAAAGCATCTGCCCTTCCTCATAACGCCCGCTGTGCAGCATCCAGTCCACGAAGCCCGCGCTTATTACCGCGTACTTCACCTCACCCGACAGCCACCCGTCGATCATCGCGTAATTGAAGGCATGACGCCGTCGTGCGGCCCCGGTATCCGGCGTGTCGCGGAACAAAAAGAGCTGGTGGGTCAGCGGTGGCAGGACCTCCCGCTCGGCCGCCAGGAACTGGTGGGGATCATCAATGGTGAATATCGGCTCCCCGGCGGGGACGATCCGTGCGATCGCAGCCGCCCCTCTCTGGATGCGTGACGCCGGGTAGGTGCCCTCACCGGTCAGCGGTGCCGGAAAGCCCGCCGTCCACAGCGGAACAAGCACCGCCACTATGCCCACAGCCGCAAGCTGCCACTGAAGGGACCTCTCCCGCAGGCGCCGCACGCTCAAAACAAATACAGCCGCGGAGGCGGCGATGACGGGGAAGAAGATGTAAAAGTCGAGCATGTAGAAGATGTTGTGGCCCAAAAGCGCGCTTCCGGCGATGTGCGCGAGGTAGTTTGCAACCGCCAGCGCCAGTAGCAGCATAATCCGGCCGTGACGCCTCAGCAGTGACCTCACCCGGCCACTGTCACTGCGCCACGCATGAAGTACATAACCCGCCGCCGGGGCTAAAAGCAGCAGCGGCGCCGTGTACCACCGCACGAACATCATCAAATGCCACACGAAGCTCCCGGCCGTCGGCGGGGCTGCCGTGCTGTAGCTGGTGCCGACCGCCTGCAGATCGGGGGTGAAGGCGCCGCTGAACATGACGTTGGTGAAGTTGAAGGGAGCGCGAATCCAGAAGTACACCGATGCCGCGATCAACAGGGCGATGCCGCTCAGCGGCGC
>JAWODS010000344.1:0-10729 GCA_046483205.1 Armatimonadota bacterium
ACGGGATTTTACGCCTGCAGCTGCCCAAAGCCGATTCGACGCACCCGGCGGTGATACATGTCGGCTGAGTGCCGGCATTCTCCGGGGTGCAGGACAGGCACGTGTGTTCCGCAAAAATGTTCGAAAGCGGCAGAATAAAAGTTTCAGTTGTGTGACAAATCGTCCGAAATCAGCCACCGGCACTGATGATCATTTCAGTCCGGTGGTTTTGATTGAGAGTGCTGCTGTGGGCGTGCACCATCAGGCACGGCCGCTTTGCGGCAAAGGCATGATAACACCGTGCGATGTGTTGTGAGCCGTTTTGGAGCTTGGCGGATATGAAAGCAATGGTCCTCACAGAGCAGGCCCTCATCGAGCGTATTTTCGCACCGAACAGGAGTATTGAAAAGATGATAGATAGACGGAATTGAACCTCAACCGCCGCGCATCTTTCATAAAACCGTAGAGACCCGACAGAGAAAAACCAGCAGGAGGTCCACAATGTTTGCACTTTCCCCGGAGAATCTCGAAGCACTGAGTGCGCCGCAACCCGACACATGCGTGTCGATATATATACCAACCGTCAGGGCGGGTATGGAAGAACAGACGAACCCAATCCGCTTCAAAAATATGCTGCAGAAGGCCGAAGCGAAGCTGGAAGAGACGGGTATGCGCAAGCCGGATATTCAAGACCTGATGGAAGAGGCCTGGCAATTACAGGAGAACACTGATTTCTGGCGTTACTCCAGCGACGGCCTGGCCATGTTTCTCTCCGAGCGCGTTTCTCACTATTTCAGGCTGCCCATAAGCTTTGATGAACACGTCGCGGTCGGCAAGCGCTTCCACCTGAAGCCGTTAATGCCGCTGATGACCAATGACGGCCAGTTTTTCGTGCTCGCCGTCAGCCAGGGGGCCAATCGGTTCCTGCAGTGCACGCGTTACGGGGTGGCCGAACGAACCGTGCCTGACATGCCTGCAAGCCTGGGAGAAACCCTGGCATTTGACCTGCCCGAAAAGCATGTGGGATATCACGCCGGCTCACGCGCGGGCCGGCAGAACTCCCGGGGAAAGCAGGCACAGGGTGATGCGGTGTTCCACGGGCACGGAGAGCTGAAAGAGGAGCATCTTAACAGTATCAAGCGGTACTTCCAGGATATTGACAGGGCCCTCGAGCCGCTTCTGAACAACCATGACGCGCCCATGGTCCTGGCCGCGGTGCAGTATCTGCAGGGGATGTACCGCGATATCACCTCCTATCAACATGTGCTCGACGAGGGTGTGGACGGCAACCCCGATCAAATGGATGATAATGAGCTACGCAACAGGGCTCTCGAAATCGTTGATCCAATCTTCAGGGAGGCCCAGGAGGAAGCCGTCGAGAAGTTCGGTGACTTCATTGCTGATGGCCAGATCGCCCGCACCTTCGATGAAATCATACCCGACGCACTTTTCGGCAGGGTAGCAACACTGTTTGTCGATGTCGATGCCGAGCAGTTCGGAGCTGTTGACCGCGAGACGGGCCGGGTGGAGCTGCACGATGACGAACAGCCCGGTGACGAAGAGCTGGTGGATCTCGCAGCCGTCGAGACCGTCCGCCAGGGCGGGAAAGTCTATGCTCTCAAGCGGGCCGAAATGCCGGTTGACACGCCCGTCGCAGCCGTTTTGAGATACTGATACATCCAGATGGCACTTGTTTATTGAGGTGACGAGATCATGCACGGCTGGCGCATTGGCTCAATCGGTGGCATCAGCGTCGAGATCAACTACACATGGCTGATCATTTTCGGCCTGTTTTTCGTGTCGCTGTCCACAAGCTGGTTCCCGGAGGCTCATCCCGATGTGGCTGCGACCTGGCACTGGGTCGCGGGATTTGCGGCCACCATCCTGCTGTTTGCATCGGTGCTGGCTCACGAGCTGTCACATTCGTTCGTCGCACAGGGCAGTGGCATGGGTGTCTCGCGCATCACGCTCTTTGTCTTCGGCGGAGTGGCACAGATGGAGAGTGAGCCCGAGGAGCCGGGTTCGGAGCTGCGGATGGCGATCGCCGGACCCGTCATGAGCTTCATACTCGCGGCCCTTTTCGGCGGACTGTGGTATCTCGCCGGGCGAGATCTCGGGCTCGGAGGCGAGGTCCTGAAATATCTCGGAATCGCCAACGGTTTTTTGGGCCTGTTCAACCTCGTCCCGGCCTTCCCGCTGGACGGTGGGCGTGTGCTGCGATCAATCATCTGGAATGCCACCAATAACCTCGAGCACGCGACCCGCATCGCCTCGACCGTCGGACAGGTCTTTGGATTTGCGCTCATGGGCTTCGGCTTCTGGACACTGCTCGCAGGAGGCACGGTTGCCGGTCTGTGGTACCTGGCGCTCGGCTGGCTTTTGACACACGCCGCACAGTCCAGCTACCGCCGCGTGCAGATTCAGAAGTCGCTGGGGGATATCCCCGTCTCGGCGGTGATGAGCTCTCCCGTGCAGACGATCCCTGGATCCATCACGCTGCAGCAGGCGGTTGACGATTACTTCATGAAGCACCGTCACGGCGCATTCCCGGTCGTTGACAGCGAGGGCCGGCCCGAAGGTCTCCTGGAACTGTCCGATGTCAAGGATTACCCTCCACAGGAGCGCACACAGGTGACCGTCAAAGAGGCCATGGAACCCATCAAAGACGGAGAGATGACCGTTCATCCCGGTGACGATGCCGCTGACGCGATGTTTCAGATGGCCGGGAGCGGCCGCGGGCGCCTCCTCGCCATTGACGAAGCGGGAAATCTGAAAGGCATTTTGAGCCAGCGCGACATCATGAAACTGGTGCAAATCAGGGCCGGTCTCGGTGGACAGGATGCCGCGTAGATAGCAGCCTGTGGAGGTGTTTTTGCAATGCCTGAACTCCCCAGTCTCGAGAGTTTTCGCAACTACGTTAACAGCACCTCTCTGTACAAAGACCTTGACAGCATTGATGTGTCGGCTCCGGAAATGCTCGAAGGCGTCACTGAAGACCGGCTTGCTTCAGTGCTTGGCGGCACCCACTTTACCGACACCTTCCGGCACGGAAAATACCTTTTCCTGAAGACAGCGCGGGACGGCTGGCTGATATTGCACTTCGGCATGACGGGATTTCCCAGGTATTATGAGGTCGAAGAGTCCGCGCCCGAACACCAGCGGTTTATTGTCAACTTCGATGATGGATACCATCTCGCCTATGACTGTCAGCGCAAGCTCGGACAGGTGAGCGTGACGGATGACCGGGACGTCTTCATCGCCGACCAGGATCTCGGCCCTGATGCCCTCCGCGTGGGCTGGGAGGCATTCAAAGACACAATGACCCACACACGCGGGATGATCAAGACCCGGTTGATGGACCAGAGCAAGGTCGCCGGTATCGGTAACGTCTGGTCTGACGAAGTGCTCTTTCAGATGAAACTGCCTCCACGCGCGAAGATCGGTGACTTAAACGGTGACGGCCTCCGCGAGCTTTATGATACAATGAAGCAGGTATTGCAGACGGCTGCAGAGTGCGTGATACAGTCTGAGAATCTGCCTGCCGAATATCTCGCCGGCCACCGCGAGCCCGGGAGCGAATGTCCGGTCTGCGGCGGTGAGATAAAACGCATCGAGATTGGTGGTCGCGGCGCGCGATATTGCCCCAACTGCCAGGCCGAAGCGTAACGGGCAACAACGTTGCCGGAATGCCAGCGGTCCCGGAAGCGAGGATATTGTGAGCGGCGAAGACAAAAAGCAGCTTGATGAATATAAGCAGAAGCGCGACTTCCGCAGCACCAGCGAGCCGGCCGGTAATGCCTCCCGGTCGGAGGGTGAGCCGATTTTTGTGATTCAAAAGCACGACGCCAGCACGCTGCATTACGACTTCCGGCTGGAAGTTGACGGCGTGCTCAAATCGTGGGCGGTGCCCAAGGGGCCCTCGACCGATCCACGACAAAAGCGGCTGGCCCTTCCCACCGAAGATCACCCGATGGAATACGCCGACTTCGAGGGCGCAATCCCCAAAGACCAGTACGGAGCCGGAGCAGTCATCATCTGGGACCGTGGAACGTACCGCAACAACAAAAAGACAGACGATGGCGATGTCCCGTCGGTTGCCGAACAGATTGAAGACGGCCATGTCACCGTCTGGCTTGAAGGCGAGAAGCTGCAGGGCGGATATGCGCTGATTCGCACGGGCGGAGGGGATGACGCACGCTGGCTGTTGATTAAAATGAAAGACGACAAAGCCGACGCGCGCCGCAATCCCACCAGCACAGAGCCGGCCTCCGTGGTCTCGGGCAAAACCATCGAAGAAGTCGCCGAAGAAGCCGGGCAGGATGAAAGTGATCAGTGACGGCTGTCCGCCTGCCGGGACCCGAAGGGCCGGAAAGCGGGCTGTGAGGAAAGGACCGGTACAGTGCATTTCGGCCCATATTCCGTTGAGCTTTCCAACCTCGAGAAGGTGTTCTTCCCCGACGCGCGCCTGACCAAGGGCGACCTCGTCAGCTATTACCGCGACATCGCCGACATCATACTTCCCTATATGCGCAATCGCCCCGTCACCATGCACCGTTTTCCTGACGGGCTGGATGGCGAAAGCTGGTATCAGAAGAACGTCGGCGACTATTTCCCCGACTGGATTCAGAGTGCCACCGTGAAAAAGGAGGGGGGCACGGTTACCCATGCGCTGTGCAACAACGCCGCCACCCTGGTGTATCTGGCCAACCAGGCTGCCATCACCTTTCATGTCTGGCTCAGCCGGGCCGACACACAGCACTCCCCCGACCGGATGATATTTGACCTGGACCCCCCCGGCGACGACTTCGAGCCGGTGCGCGATGCCGCCTTTGTGGTGCGAAAACTGCTGGAGACCCTCGGGCTGAAGACATTCGTGATGACCACCGGCTCCAGCGGCTGCCACGTGGTGTGCCCGCTGGATCGCAGCCACGATTTCGACCAGGTTCGCAACTTTGCGCGTCAGGTGGCACAACTGCTCGCTGACCGCCACCCGGACCGGCTGACGATTGAAACGCGCAAGGCCAAACGCCGCGGCAGGGTGTATCTGGATGTGGCCCGCAATGCGTACGCACAGACGGGTGTGGCGCCATATTCGGTCCGGGCGCTTCCCGGGGCTCCCGTGGCGACACCACTGGAGTGGCACGAACTCAAAGACACGGACATCGGCCCGCAGACATATACGATCGAGAATATCTTTCGGCGGCTGAGCCAGAAGGATGATCCATGGAAGGGCATGCAGCGCCATGCGAGATCTCTGAAGACCCCGGCTGACAAACTGGCAAAGATGCAGGAACAAAACGGTTTGTGATGCGTTTTATCCTTTGTGCGGGGCGCTGCAGACGGCAGCCGGAAGCAGGAATGTGTTGTGGGCTGTCGAAGAAGGGTACAAAGAGCTTGTTGAACCAATTTATTGCCCGAGCATGAGGTGAAACGGGCGAATGCCTGACAGAATCGGCCCCATTGTTGACAACGTCCCCCTGCTCATCGTGTCCATGCTCGAGGACGGCACCATCAGATACGTGAATTCTTTTGCGTGTGAGCTTGCGGGTGTCACTCCCGAGGAAACTGTGAACCGCAAGTTCTGGGACCTCATGCCGCCGGACGAAGCGAAAAAGACCAGAAAGCTGTTTGAACGTTTTGGCAGTGAGAAGATACCACCCCAGTACGAATGCCAGGTCTGCTGTGAGGATGACTGCAGGACTGTTGAATGGCGCACAGCGGTCGAACGTGCTGAGGACGGCGAAATTGAGCAGATACTCGCCTTCGGTCTGGATGTAACGGAGCGGAGGGAGGTCCAGAAGCGCCTGGATCACCTCAATCGGGTACTGATGGCCATCAGGGAAGTCAACCAGATCATCGTCCGGGTGGATGACCAGGAGACCCTCATTCAGAGGATTTGTGACTCCATGATATCGACCAGGGGCTACCAATATGCGTGGATATTCCTGGAAAACGATGATGAACTGCAATGCTTCTATGGTGCTCCGCGTCACAGCGAGTTTGATGATTTCCGGGAGGGGCTGGAAGACGGTTGGAGGCCGCCGTGTCTGGCCGCCGGAGATGACTCAGCCACAGCTACAGTGATAGAAGCGGGTTCAGAGCCATGTGGTGAGTGTGTGCTTAAACGTGTCGCACACTCCTCTGATGCTCTGATAACAAACCTGTGCCATCGCAACACCCACTACGGAAGATTTGCCGCACGCGTTCCCGAAGGCATGGCCAGCGACGAGGAAGAGAGACATCTGTTCGAAGAAGTCGCTGCCGACATCACCTTTGCGCTGGCTGGCATCAGGATGGAGAATGCACATAAGCGGGCAGATGAGAGGCTGCAGGCGCAGTCTGAATTACTGGAAGCGTTTTTCGAACACATTCAAACTCCTGTTGCACTGCTGGACACCGACTTCAACTTCATTCGCGTCAACGAGGCGTATGCTGAAGTGGATGACCGAAGTCCGGAGGACTTCATCGGCGCCAATCATTTCGATATGTACCCATCAGATGCGGTGGAGATATTTGAAGAGGTCGTGCGGACTGGTGAGCCCTACAGCGCGAAATCGGCGCCGTTTGAGTATGCAAAAAACCCCGAGCGTGGCATCACCTACTGGGATTGGTCGCTCGTGCCGGTGAAGGATGAAGACGGCGCTGTGGAAATGCTGGTTCTGTCCATGCGGGATGTGACTGAACAGGAGCGGGCAAACAGGGAGATCCGGCGGCGGCAGGATGATTTGAGAGAACTCGCCGCAGAGCTTTCCCGCACCGAACAGGAAGAGCGCCGGCGCATCGCCTCCCAACTGCACGACAATCTCGGACAGATTCTGACCCTCATGAAGATGAAGCTTGGAGAGCTTGGCGAGGTTGTGGATGACGAGGCGGGGCCGATGCTGAATGATCTGCAGGAGCTCGTCACGGAGGCGACAGGTTTCACGCGTTCGATGCAGTTTGACCTCAGCCCGCCCATTCTCTACGAACTCGGGTTGGAACCAGGCGTCGAGTGGCTGGATGAACAGTTTGAAGAACGTCACGATCTGACCGTCAATACCGAGATCAGCGGAAGCCCGACGCGTCTTGACCAGGATCTGCAGATCATGCTGTTTCAGGCCGTCCAGGAACTGTTGAACAACGTCGTCAATCACGCCGAGGCCCAAACAGCAACAGTCGTCCTCCAGAGCAATGATATGCATACTCGCGTCCAGGTGCATGACGACGGAAAAGGTTTCAATCCCGACGAGGTGCACCTGGCACCCAGGGAAGATCATGGCTACGGGCTCTTCAATATCTCTGAACGCATCCGGCATGCCGGAGGCACCGTGGAAATCGCCTCTGAACCGGGCAATGGAACGACAGTTGAATTGATGGTGCCAACCGAGCAGAACAACGACGGGGAGAAGCCGACATGAGCATCTCAGTTATCCTGGCCGACGACCACAAGATCACCCGCGAGGGACTGCGGACGATGATCGAAAAAGAGCGCGATATCGAAGTCGTCGGCGAGGCGGAAGACGGTCGGGAGGCCGTCGAGCTAGTCGCGGATCTGTCTCCTGATGTCGTGGTCATGGATATCAGCATGCCGGACTTAAACGGCATCGAGGCGACCCGCATGATCCTCGATGAAGAAACGCACACCCGTGTCCTCGCCCTTTCGATGCATTCGGACCGGCGCTTTGCAGCGGGAATATTCTCGGCAGGCGCATCCGGATATCTGCTCAAGGACTGCGCCTACGAGGAGCTGGCCGAAGCCATTCGCGTGGTCGCGCAGGATCGCAAGTATTTGAGCGCTGATATGACGGATGTTATGCTCGACGATTACGTGGATATGCTCTTGGACGACGACGATCAGTCGGCGTTCTCAGTTCTGACAGACCGGCAGCGAGAGGTGCTGCAACTTTTGGCCGAGGGGTGCACGACACGACAGATCGCCCAGGACCTGCACGTCAGCGTCAAGACCATCGAAAGCCACCGCCAGAACATCATGCAGAAGCTGGACATCCACAACGTTGCTGAACTCACCAAGTACGCCATCCGCGAAGGTCTCACCTCGCTGGAGTGAGCCGCATTTGCGTGTGACACACCACCTTTGCTGCAAATATGCGCCCAATATGGGGAAATCCCCTATTGTCCCGCACCGGTGAAGCCGGGATAATATAATCACAGTCAGTGCAATACCGCTTCCGAATAGCTGAAACCGCCCGATACCAGTTGACAGCTACTCAAGTGTCATCGGACAAATGAGGCCTATCCGTTGCAGGAGATACTGAAATCATGACAATTGAGGCACTGCTGGCCGATGATCAGGATCGGTCGCGTGAAGCAACCAGGCATCTCATCGAAAATGCAGGCGATATCGAGGTAGTTGGCGAGGCGTCCAACGGGCGTGAGGCTGTTAAGATGACCGAGCAGCTTGGTCCAGATGTCGTCATCATGGACATCAGTATGCCGGTGATGAACGGGCTGCAGGCCACGCAGGAGCTCAGGGATAATGGCAGCAACTCTCCTGTGCTCATCCTCTCCATTCATACTGACCACCGGTACATTTCGCGGGCAAAAGAGCTGGGCGCTTGCGGTTATGTCGTAAAAGACCAGGTGCAAAAGCGGCTCATCGAGGCCATCCGCACCGTCGCAGACGGCAAGCAGTACTTCACCCTGCAATAGCATGTGCCCCCGGGTATGTTTACCGCCACAAAGACCGCCCCGACCATTTGCGAAACTCGGTTGAACATTCGTATGCCATAAGGCTTTCCGAACCGAAATGTAAGGATATTCCCGATTGTTTCGGCATATTTCGCCGGGTAAGCTATATACAGGATGCACGGATCAAGAGCATTACGTGCCCGGCTATCGGCGAACCTTGACTGCAGGACGCGTTATGGGGCTGTTGGAACGCTGTGTCGTCGAACCGGGGATGCGACCGGTGTCAGACACCCGCGAGTCTCATCTCCCCTGGCACCGAGTGTTACCCTTCCGCGTCCGGCAGTCAGGAACAGCATTGAAGATTTTCACAGCTTCCAGCGGCCCCATGTAACAGCCATTCCGCGCGCATGGTGCGTGGCGGAGATGCTTGGTAGATACTGCATCGGCTCAGCACCTTACCAGCACACGCCGGTCGGCTGTCAAAGCGAAAACCACGGAACGGTGCTTCGCCTTTTTGCCTGGATCCGCGAATCACGACCGGCATGGATATCAGCAATGATTGTCCGGCCGTCGGTGAGAAACAGGCGCAAGCGCTTCCCGCAGGCGACATAAGCACTGTTCTCCCTTCCCGACATAACACGTGTGGCCGTCCCCCCGGTCACACGTGTTTGTCGTTTATGGCAGGGCTTCGCCCACACAATGTGGTTACAGGGCAGGCTGTTGTGATATTATTGTATCGGTGTTCGGCCGCCCATCGCTGCAATACCGACGTCTGTATGCATCACTGAAGGCACGAGATAGACATGGATCACCCCCACAACATCGGAACCGTCATTCGAACCCGTGGCAGCGTCGTGGATGTGCAGTTCCCTGAACGGCTCCCGGCGATGTACAACCAGCTCACCATGGGCCCGGACAATCGCATCATCGTTGAAGTGCTCAATCACCTCGACAGCCACACCGTCCGCGGGGTTTCAATGACCCCCACCCAGGGCATCTCACGTGGCTCAAAAGTCATCGACACCGGCTCACCCATCAGTGTTCCGGTGGGACGTGCGCTTCTCGGCCGCGTTTTCAACGTTTTCGGTGACACCATCGACGAACGCGGTGAGGTGGACGCCGAAGAGTTCCGCAGCATTCACCGCAGGGCCGTACCGATGACCCAGCAATCACAGAGCGCCGAAATCTTCACCACCGGCATCAAGGCCATCGATATTCTGTCCCCCCTGGAGCGAGGCGGGAAGGCGGGGCTTTTCGGCGGCGCCGGGGTCGGCAAGACGGTGCTGTTGATGGAAATGATCCACAACGTGGTGGATCGCCACGAGGGTGTGAGCTTTTTCGCCGGAGTGGGTGAGCGGTGCCGGGAGGCCGAGGAGCTGTATCGCGAGCTGCAGGATTCTGGAGTGCTGGACAACACCGTGCTGGTCTTTGGCCAGATGAACGAGCCGCCGGGCGCCCGCTTCCGCGTCGCTCATTCCGCCCTCACCATGGCCGAATGGTTCCGTGACGAGGCCCGGCAGGATGTCCTGATGCTCATGGACAATATTTTCCGCTTCGTGCAGGCCGGCCAGGAGGTCTCCGGCCTCATGGGGCAGCTTCCCTCCAGGGTCGGATACCAGCCCACACTGCAGACCGACCTCGCAGAGCTTCAGGAGCGTATCTGCAGCACCACCACCGGCGCCATCACCTCTATCCAGGCCGTCTATGTGCCCGCCGATGACTTCACCGACCCGGCGGCAGTGCATACCTTCTCACACCTGTCAGGCTCAGTTTTCCTTTCCCGCGACCGTGCCAGCGAGGGGCTCTACCCGGCCATAGATCCGCTGCGCAGCAACTCGAGCCTGCTGACACCCGGTGTGGTAGGGCAGAGGCACTACCGCATCGCCCGGCAGGTGCGCGAGACCCTTGCACAATACGAGGAGCTCAAAGACATCATCGCCATGCTGGGGCTTGAGGAGCTGTCACAGGCCGACCAGAGAACGGTCCGCCGCGCCCGGAGGCTCCAGCGTTTTCTCACCCAGCCGTTCTTCACAACAGAGCAGTTCACCGGCCAACAGGGACGCATGGTCGATCTCGATGATGCCCTGGACGGCTGTGAGCGCATTTTGAACGATGAATTCAC
>JAWODS010000215.1:0-2978 GCA_046483205.1 Armatimonadota bacterium
TGAAAATCCCGCCAATCCCGCCGCCCATGAGCAGACCACCGGCCCCGAAATCTGGGAGGCGACAGGTGGACAGGTGGATGCCTTCGTCGCAGGGGTCGGTACGGGTGGGACGGTTACGGGTGTCGGGCGATACCTCAAAAGCCAGGACGCGGAGGTGACGCTGATCGCGGTGGAGCCTGCCGAGAGCGCGGTCATTTCGGGCGAGAAGCCCGGCAGTCACGGTATTCAGGGTATCGGAGCGGGCTTTATTCCCCCGGTGCTGGATACCGAGCTGCTTGATGACGTGCGGACGATCTCCCGGCCCTCTGCGGTCGCCACGGCGCGAGAGCTGGCAACAAAAGAGGGTATTATCTCCGGCATTTCGTCGGGTGCGAATGTGAAGATCGCCCGTGACGTCGCTGCCGAACTTGGCCCCGGGCACACCGTCGTCACCGTCATCTGCGACACCGGCGAGCGGTATCTGTCAACCGATCTTTTCGACATTGATGAGCTTTGAGCGTCCGCTGCAATTGACAGACTTCGTGTATGATATTCCGACACTGTGGAGGCAGCGATGAGAATTGCCGTCATCGGCGCAAACGGCCAGCTCGGCACTGAGCTGGCCGCCATCGGTCAAAAGCGGGGGCACGACATCGTCGCCTTCACCCACGCAGATGTGCAGGTGGAGCGCGGGGACGGTGTCAGCGCCGTCGTCGAGGTGGCTCCCGATGTCGTCATCAACAGCGCCTTCCGCTTTGATATGGAAGGCGAGGCCGATACTGCGCTGAAGTCGTGGCAGGTGAATGTCGCCCTGCCGCTGGTGCGCTGCTGTGGAGAGATCGGGGCGCGGTACGTCTATATCAGCACCGATTACGTCTTTGACGGGCAAACCGGTGATTATGCCGAGGATGACCCCTGCCGCCCGCTGTCGCTGTATGGAGCCACCAAGCGCGCCGGGGAGCTGGCTGCACTGCATCTGCTGGAAAACGCCGCCGTGTGCCGCGTGAGCTATCTGTTCGGACATGCCGGCTGCCGGGCAAAGGGCGGGGAGAATATCGTGGACCTCATCACAGAAGCCCTCCGGGAGCGCAGACCGCTGGAGCTTGATGATGACACCCGCTTTTCGCCCACGTATGCCGTGGACGCCGCAGAGCAAATCTTCGAGGTCATCGAAAATCACCCTCAGCCCGGCGTGTATCACTGCTCAAACTCCGGGGCCTGCAGCTATTATGATTTCGCCCTCGCCGTCGCAGAAATCATGCAGGCAAAACACGACTTCCAGCCCCGCTATGATGAGCCTGAGCCACTGAGACCCAAACACAGCAACCTCCTCAACACCAGGCTGCCGGAGGCCCCGCCGTGGCGTGATGGTGTTCGCCGGTACCTGCAGGAAAAAGATGGGGAATGTGGCGAATGAACGCACCCGTGCGCGGCGTTTGTGGAGTGCTGGCATGCGGATCCTGATGGCGAATTACGAGTTCCCGCCCGTCGGCGGCGGTGGCGCGACGGCCAATTATTACCTCGCCCGCGAGATGGTCGCCGAAGGCCACGAGGTCGCCGTGGTCACCTCCGGCTTCCGGGGACTGCCGAAAAGGGAGACCGTCGAGGGCGTCGAGGTGCTGCGCGTGCCCGTCTATCGGCAGCGGCGCGATTTTACCAGGATGCACGAGATGCTGCAGTACGTGATCTCTGGCGCGCCACGTGCGGCCCTTATGGGGCTTGGAGGCCGGTGGGATGTCGTGCAGACGTTCTTTGCGGTCCCCTCGGGCCTGGCCGGGTGGTGGGCGTCGCGGATGGGGCGGATCCCCCACGTCATCCGGCTCGGTGGGGGAGACCTGCCCGGTCATGAGAAGCGTTTCGGCACCACCCACCGGCTGATTAAACCGGTGCTGTCGTGCCTGCTGAAGGGCGCCGCCGCGCGGGTGGTCAACAGTGACGGCCTGCGCGACCGGGCGAAAGAGCTTTATCCGAAGCTTGATTTTGAGGTAATATACAATGGCGTTGACCGGGAGATGTTCCGGCCCGCACCCACGCCACCACCGGGACCTCCGACGGTGCTGTTCGTCTCGCGGCTGATCGAGCGCAAGGGGCTGCAGCACCTTCTGGATGCGCTGGCGGAGGTGGCCGCCGAAGGGCTGGAGTTTCGCCTGAAGGTGGTGGGGGATGGGCCGATGCGCGAGAAGCTGCAGGAGCAGACCGCCCGGCTGGGCCTGCTGCAGCAGGTGGAGTTCATGGGGCTGCAGCCGCGATCCCGGCTCCCGGAGATCTATCGCAGCGCGCACATATTCTGCCTGCCCTCGGCCAGTGAGGGGATGGCCAACGTGGTGCTGGAGGCCCTCGCCAGCGGCCTGCCACTCGTCGTCACCGACGTCCCCGGCACGCGCGAGCTGGTCGAGGAGGGCCAAAACGGATTCGTCGTTGACAGCGCCGGGCCGGAAATACTGGCCGCACCGCTGCAGAAGCTCATCGCCGACGGGGAGCTGCGGCGGTCAATGGGCGAAACCAGCCGCGAACGAAGCAAACCCTTCGCATGGTCCAAAATGGCCCAAAAGTACATAGCACTGTACCGCTCATTGACCGATGGAAGCCGGTAACCGGGAGAATCCAGTGCAATTGGGACTGGATACCGGTCGTATCCACCGCATTTGGCGTCATAACAGAGAGAATTTGGCGAACAGGTTATGAAGGAAAACGGGCAGGAAAAGAAAATTCGAGTGGCGCATGTCATTGATCATCTGGGGCTTGGAGGAGCGCAGACGCAGCTTAGAAATCTCCTGAACCACCTCCACAAAGATCGGTTTGAAGTTCATGTTTTCGCCCTTCGAGGGTGCCGGGGGCAGGCGGAACGATTTCAGGAAACTGGATGCAGGATCACATGCTACCCCGAATCCTGGTTTGCCATCCCTGCCACCTTTGCCGATTTTTGTTATCGGATGCGACGTACGCAGTTTGATATCGTGCATTTTCATCTTGCTGGAGCCTGTGCATTCGGATGGTTT
>JAWODS010000308.1:0-5417 GCA_046483205.1 Armatimonadota bacterium
TCTCCCTGCGCAACCGCACCGACAGTGATGCAGAGGTCGGCCTCGCCGTGACCTCAACAGATGATCGCGTGTCAGGGCGATTTCCCGACACGGTGACGGTCGCCGCGGGGACCACCCGGGAGGTGGAGGGCACTGTTTCGGTGGAAGATGCGGCAGACCTTGAACCACTAACACGTTTTGACACAGAGATAGCTTTGACGCTGCCGGAAACCGGTGAAAGCGAGCGGGAGAAGTTTGCGCTGGCCGTGCCGCTTCCGGACATCGGCCATCCGTGTCTGCTGGTCTCACGCAGCGAGCTGCCGCAGGTGCTGGAGCGAATTGAGACGTATGACTGGGCGCGGACCGTGAAAGACCAGATCATCCGCAACGCCGACGGCTGGGTTGACGCAGAGATTGACATCCCCGAGCAGGGCGGACAGTGGTCACACTGGTACACGTGCGAGAAGTGCGGGGTGCGGCTGAAGACGAAATCACCCACGGAGCACGTGTGCCCGAAATGCGGGAAAGTGTACACCGGCTGGCCGTACGACCAGGTGGTCATTACCCGGCGCCACAACGCGCTCTCAAGGGCTGTCAAATCCCTGGGGCTGGCGTATCTGCTGACTGATGAGCAGAAATATGCCGACAAAGCCGCCGAAATTCTTCTCGGGTATGCGGAAAGATACCTCGATTACCCCCTGCACACAAAGAACGGCCCAAATCCGAAGGGCGTTCACGTCAACTCCGGTGGGCTGCAGGAAGCGACGTGGCTGATCCCCATGGTGCAGGGCTTCGACTGCATATACGATGTGCTCACACCGCAGGAGCGGAAGACAATCTCAGACGACCTTCTGCGGCCGGCCGCAGAGCTCATCCGCGGTTTCGCCACCCACATTCACAATATCCCCTGCTGGGAAAACTCGGCGTACGGCCTGGTGGGATTGACACTGGGCGAAGATGAGCTGGCCAGTGGAGCGATCAACGGCGATTTCGGCTTCCGGAACCAGATTGCCGAGGGTGTCACCGATGACGGCCAGTGGTATGAGGGGAGCTGGGGATACCACTATTACACGATGTCGGCCCTGGAGCCGCTGGCAACCGCCGCCGAGCATTTCAATATCGACCTTTACACCGACCGCTACAGGAGCATGTTCACCGCGCCCGTGCAGATGATGGGCCCGACCGGGCGGCTTCCCGCTTTCAACGATTCCGACCGCTCAAATGCGATGTCACCGGCGCAGCGGTACGAAAACGCCTGCAGCCACTGGAGCGCGCCGGAAATAGCCATGGTGGCATCGCGGGGCTCGCGGACAGGTGTTGAATCGCTTCTGTATGGCCCCGACCACATCGAGCCCGCCTCGCGCGAGCTGTCTTCACACATATTCCCCGCGACCGGGCAGGTCATCATGCGCACATCATCGGGGAACCCGACAGGGGACGTTGCAGCGCGTGTGCCCGATAACTATGTTGCGCTGGATTACGGCCCGCATGGCGGCTGGCACGGCCACCCGGATAAGCTCAATTTCGAGTTTTATGCCCGGGGCGCCCTCGCCGGTGTTGACGCCGGAAATGTGGCATACGGAAACCCCGCTCATCGGGGCTGGTACACCCAAACATTGAGCCATAATACCGTCACGGTGGACGGCGAAAGCCAGGATGCCACGACCGGTGAACTGGTCGCCTCGGTGTTCGGTGAGAACGTATCGGTGTGTGCCGCGACAGCCGATGGAGCGTATGACGATGTCGCTTTAACGCGAATCATGGCGCTTTTGGACGACCGCCTGCTTGACGTGACCGTTGCAGCCTCGGACAGCGAACACGACTACGACTGGACGTACCATAACCTCGGCGAATTCGCGACCGACATCGATACTTCTGCTGCTGATGCACCGCCCGGCGAGGGCCCCTACGAATGGGCGGAAGAGTGGAAGACGATGGGGGAGAGGCGCGCGTGGAGCGGCCGCTGGAGCATCGAAGACGGCCCGGTCGTGCGTGTCAGCCAGGCCGCGAACGCTCCCGCTTCGGTCTTCACGGCCATCGGACGGGGCTGTCCCAGTCCCAACCCCGCGCCGTTTGTGATGAGCCGCCGGAATGGACAATCCGCCGCATGGGCTACGGCGCTGTATTTCGGCGCTGATGATGAGACGCCACAGGTTCGCCTGCTGCAGCCGGAAAAGGCCGACCTCAACCGCGGCAGCCTCTCCGTCGGGCTGGAGTGCAAAGCGGGTGACACGCGGGAGGTGCTGCTGTATTCGGAAAGTGGCGGCATCAGTGCGGGAGGCGTAACACTGGAAGGGACGCTGGCACTGGTACGCTGGTCGGGCGATCACGTCATACAGGTGCTGGTCGGTGACGGCAGTTCAATTGATATCAGCGGGCAGCCCTGATCCGGCGAAACGCGCACAGCCCCGCACCCACGGCAGATGAACGATGCTGAAGGCCCGTCACTGGTTTCCGGAGAATAGTGCAAGTACAGAATGTGCTGCCTGGATATTGTAGGCAGTACAGGATTGCATGAAACCGGAGACAGGTGGTTGCCATGCTCATGGACCTCAGCTGTCACACACTGCGCGACTGTAGCGGGATTGCTGCACTCTGTATTGTTGCCCTGGCGATAGTGCTTTCGTCCCTCGTGCAGGCCGCCGACCCAGTGGTGCTGGATAACAGAACGGGTACGGACAGCGACGAGCGGCAGAAACACGCCGCATGGATCGGCTTCCGGCCCGCCGACGGACAGGTTGTTGATGTCAATCCCCCGCGCTTTTCGTGGCCCTATCATTCACAGCACGTTGTCCCCGGCGATTACGCGGAGAGCCACACCTTCACCCTCCAGATCGCCGGGAATGTGGGGATGTCCAACCCGGTGGTGGAGGTCGAAACCCCCTACAACTTCTACAACGCCCTGCCGGTGCTGGGTGGATATGACGTCTATTGGCGGGTGGGCTATGATGTGGGAACCGAAGACGAGCAGTGGAGCCGGGTTCGGGTCTTCCGCATCGACCCAGCGACGCCCGAATGGGATCGCACTATCATCAAATCGCTGGACGGACACCTGCAGGGGCACCCCCGCATCGGGTTTACTCCCGAGAATATCGAACAGCTCCGCGCGCTGAAAGACACCGATGAGCAGTGTGGGTTGATGTACGAGCGGCTCATTGAGCGAGCGGAGAGAATCATGCAGGAGGAATGGTTCAACGACATGCCGGAGGAGGATCCCCTCGGCGGCGAACTCAATGTAGTGGACTACCGTGACATGGCCACAGATATGCGCACGGTTGCCATGGCCTTCATGCTCACGGGGGACGAAAAGTACCTAGCGGTCATCGAGCCGCTGATGGTGATGGCCTCCTATCCGCCGGGCGGGGAATCATCGCCTGAAGGTCTCGGCCCGCGGCGAAAATGGGCGACCCGGTGCACGCAGGACCTGGGGCTGATGTACGACTGGCTGTACGACCGGCTCGATCCCGACCAGCGCCGGCAGCTTGCTCATTCGCTCGAATGGCGCACCGAGCATATATTGAACAATTTCTCCTGGAAGCGTAGTGGCACGCCATTTGTCCGGGGGCTCAGCATGTTCACCGGCTCGCACCAGTACGAAGATTATCTATGGACACTGGTCGGTGCGCTGGCGATTGCTGATGTATCCGAGGTCGCCGCGGAATTTTGCGAGATGGGGCTGAATTACCTCACCGGTGTCACCAATCCCTTCGGCACCTACGAATCGTGGAATGAGGGCGTACTGTACGGTAACGCCAAATGTCATACACTGATGGACGCCACCTGCTGGACGGCGGTGACGCTGCCGGAGCTGCACATCGAAAGAAACCCCTATTACGGCCGCATCGGCGATTTCTTCGCCTACCTGTCGCCCGTAGGTATCGAGCCCCAGGCGTGGGGCAATTACGGGCGCGTGGCCGGGGCGCACCTCGGCGGTCATGTCAGCAACTTCCGACGCCTGGCCTTCCTGACGGGCAAGGGCAATCTGCTGAAAAACTGGCAGGCGTGCTCTGAAAAGATCGGCCGGGATATGGGCAAATGGCAGGAGTATCTGCTGGAGCACTATTACGACCTTCCCGAGCCATCTCTGGAGCCGCAGAGCTCCCGCCTGTTCAATGTCTCAGGCTGGGCCATGGGGCTGTCGGGACCGCCCAGCGATCCGGCAACCTTCGAAGACGGCGTCGGAATGATCTTCCACTGCCGGCCACAGGGCGGACACAGCCACAGCTTCAACAGCGAAAACGCCTTTGAGATATTCGCGCATGGCGACGTCATCGCGACCGGCGGCGGGCGCAAGGCCAATGGTGACAGGCACGCCGCCGCCACCATGAGTCACAATTCGGTGCTGATTGACGGCCTCGGGCAGAATTTCGACCAGATGGACCCGGAAACCGAGACCGCCGGACGAATTGTGGCGTGGGAAAACCGCCCGGGACTGACCTACTGGTGCGGTGATGCTACGGGAGCGTACGCCTCAACTGTCCCGTACCTCAAACGCTTCCTGCGCCATGTCCTGTTCATTGACGAGGAGGTCTTCGTCATCTTCGACGACCTTGCGGTCGATACCGACCATGACCCGGCAACCTTCTCGTGGCTCTATCACGTTCACCAGGATATCCCGATAGAGATTGACGAACAGGCGGGAAGCTTCAGCTACGAAACCGAAAACGCCTCGGTCACGGTGCAGCATCTCGCCGATGTGGACGGCCTGGAGTTCACCAACATGCGCGGCGAAGACGGCTACAAAAACATCGTAACGGGTGAGGATATGCTCGAAAGGGCGCGTGACTCCGTGGAGAGCAGCCCGCTGCGCAAATTCCACGGTCCGCCGGTGTGGAACAATATCTGGGTGAATAATGAAGAGCCCACACACGAGCAGCAGTTCCTGGCAGCCGTCATGCCCGCCGAAAAGGGCCAGCAGGGCCCCTCGATTGAGGCCTCCGGTGACGGCGCGGTGACAGTGAACACCTCGCAGGGCACCACGACCATCGCCTTCGGCTCACCCGGCGAGGCATACGCGGATATCGTTCTTGATTACGAGGAAATCCGCCACCTTGCCGGATGGCCCGCACCACCGGCCAACTGGGAAACCACCTGGGAGGCGGATGTGAGTGCCACCGACGGGTGGGTGCTCGACGGCGAGGCGCAGATCACACACGACGGCGGTGTCCTGGATGTCAAGGCCGAGACCGCCATGGTGCTGTGGCCCGATTACGGTGTCAGGGAGCCGGTGATGATTGACTTTGAGGCCAAAACAGAGGACGCAAAAGCCCGCTGCATACTCTTCTTCATGGCCGAAGGGCTGAACGGTGAGGACATCTTCGGCTGGGAGCGGCAGGGTGAATATGGTGACTACGCCTATGAGGAAACCATGGAACTGTACTCTGTCGGCATGATGCGAGAGGGCGCCGGGACCGGAAGCAACCTGCGGGAGATGGGCG
>JAWODS010000318.1:0-5366 GCA_046483205.1 Armatimonadota bacterium
AAAAGATTCGTTGTCCCGACCATATAATCCCAGATTCCGCCCTCCAGGGCGTCTGAATGATCGGCGAGGGCGAAGATATCGAGGAATGCCTCATCGCGGGCGAAGCTGTACAGCTCTTCGGGGCAACGCAGGCCGTCTGAGAAGTACGTCTGGCTGTGCAGGTCTCCCCAGTACAGGTGCATCTCCGGCTCATCGGAGGTAACTTCCACGGGGTTGGAGACGGCGCTGATGTTGAGCTCCGGGATGCTTACCTCTACTGTGTGAGTCCCTGCTGAAGTGAAGCTGTATCCCTCCACCCTCCCCATGGCCCGCTTATCGCCCTCGAATGCACCGGAAAGTGTCTGAATATCAACCATGCCCGGCCCGTCAAGAGCGTCCGCGGTGACCTGCAGGGTGCCCTGCCACCTGTCGGCGGCATTATCCATATAGTTGATGCCCCGTGGCGAGAGATTGAAGGGGCCTTTCAGGTCGGGATACCCGTGAGACACTGCGGTGCCGACAGTGTACGGCTCGCGGAGGATTTTGATGCCCAGCGAGAACTCCTCGCCTGTCGTCACTGTGCTGGGAGCAACAACCATGATGCCGTTGGGAGACTGTGGCATGATGGACCATCACGCTTTCGCAGAAGCTGCCTGTCCTCTGCAGACCATTACGTCTTCACGCCCCGCAATACCTCCCACCCCGCTCTCACATTTCGGCCATATTGACCTGAAGCGCGTCGCCATTCTCCGTTCCGAGTCCCTGCGCAAATCCGGGAATATGTGGCGGTCGTGGATGCGACTTATCAGTGGAGCGAAGCCGAAGCGGGATGATAAGACACAAAACGCCGTGGCCGCCGGTGAGGCATACGACACCAGGTGTCCGGCGGATTGGCGCTGTCTGCAGGCAGGCCATTCAGGTACAGCCCCTGAAACACAAAGATCGTTCCATTGCCGGGCTGTTGTGTGTCAGACTCCAGATGCGAAGCTACCGGAGGCGTTTCAGGTACTTCTCTGGATGTTTATGAGCCAGTTTTGCTCGCGTGGGCGTTGTCATCCACGAATGCGCGCCCGGCGGCCCAAAGATGCCTTCACGGGACAGCACCCCATCGGGCGCGGGCGTGGACGGCAGGCTTAGTGCGGCTGCCGGGCTCGGCACCGGTGTCGCCGGAGCTTTTTACCGGCCGGGCAGGTTGGGCGTGGTGTCAATCTTCATCCCACGCCTCCACCGATCGTGAAGGTCTTGCGGCCAAGGATCGTGTTGCCCACGGTGATGGTGAGCGTATAGCGGCCCGGTCGGAGGCCGCCGGGACTCTGTGTGGCGAGCGAGAATGAGAGCCATCCGTTGGCGCCACCCAGCGTCGCCTCGCGGCGCGCGACCTCCACGCCGTCGCGCGTCCACACAGCCACGGCCGGGCTGCCGGGCTGCTGGTTCCGGTACTTGAGGACCGCGGCGACCCTGTTCGTCTGCGGGAAGTACTCTGCCACACCGGTGATGGTGCCGCCCTCGGTCCCCGTACCCACCTGAAGGCCACCGACGTCACCGGGCGTGTCGGACGCGGGCTTCTCCGGACCTGTCTGCCGCTCTGGTAGTTTCGGTGATGGTACGGGCGCGCCGCTGGGATCGCGTTTGGCCACCCACAGGCTCCCGGTTGTGCGTGTCACGGGGCAGTCGAAGGTACCGCTGAGCTTCCATGTCCCGTCCGGTTCCACGCTGAAAGTGCCGGTGTACGTCTGGTTGACGCCGGTGCGGATGAAGCTCACGGTGCCGTCGGCAAGTACCTGACCCTCCGCTATGGGGCGACCGTACACGCTGCCGGTCAGGCGGTTGCCTTCGTGTTGCAGGGTCAGCGTGCTGTAGGAGTTGTTGGCATTGATTCTCCAATCGCCGCTCAGATCGGGCACGGCGCGAGGTGTCGGCGCAGGCCCGGGCGTGGGCGCCGGAGTTGCTGTCGGCGCGGACGTCGTCGGACCCGTTCCAGCCCCGCCGAAGGGACGTACCGCGTTGAACAACAGGTCGTCGCCCCCGGTCCCCAGGGTCACAATCAGAGCACCGTGACCCGTGATCGTCGCTCTCACGCTGACTGTGCCCGCCTGCGGGTCAGTCCACGTCCCCACGTAGGTGGTGCCTCCCCATTCCGACTTCAGACGCAGGTAGGCGTTTATTCGATCATCGAGCGTGCCAACCACCCCGTCGCCATCTCGTTTGATGGACAGCGTCGTGGGCTGCGGGCCGTCAAGCATCGCCATGACCACCGACCACTCTCCCAGCAGCGCGTCGAGGGGGGTCGGGGGTCCCGGGGTTGGAGCCGGTGCAGGGGCCGGTGTTGGCGTGGATTGCCTGGTGACCCTGCCGTCTTCATAGGTACCATTGATGCGCGGGGCGATATCACGCCCGCGTGCGCTGATTGATTGCATTTGGCCGCCGGGCAGCAGTGTTCCTGCGGCTGTCTCGCCCTGGGCGGTGGGTATTTCCTGAAAAGATGTGAGGCCGGCTTTCGTGGCACTCTCAGCCCGAATGATGTCGAATGAGGCTTCGCCCAAATCTGTGCCGGTAATGCTTACAGAGTACTGTCCGTCGGAAGGAAGCATGTAAATCTCAACTTCGCCCTCGGTACGGATCTCCGCGCCCGGTATTTCGTTAATGGCCCTGCCGTTGACGACGCCGGTGCGCCGCCCCTGGGCGTCGGTGAAGACCACTTCAGCCGGACAGCGCAGCACCGCCATCATGCGGTTGGCACCATCCATGAAGGAGGTCATCTCCTGGACGGCCTTCTTCAGTTCAGGGACAATGGCGTTGATCTCCGCCAGGGATATGGTGCGATGAGGGCGTCGTGCGGAAATGTCCTGCGCATTAGCCCAGCCATAACCCATGTAGCCTGGATTTGCCCAGTTTGAACCATCAGCGTTCAGTTTGATACGCGACATGACCGGTGCAGGCGGTACTGTGGATGTTGGGAAGTTGGAGTCATAGACATACACATACGGGTCGCGCCCTTCTATCTCGATGATCTTGTAGGCCAGGACCGCATGTCCCTGCCAGCTTCCGGTGGGGGCGCCAAAGAACTCGATGATTGAGGACTGCCGCTCATCGCGCAAGGACTGCACTATCGCCGCACGCGTGGCGTTAACACTAAAATCGCGTTCGGCAAAGAAGCCGTCTGCAAGGGCGCCCTGCAAGACGGGGAGCATTTGGGCCCGGTGGTAGACGGCAATGTTAGCGGAGGCCTCAGGCCGGGTCATGGCCGGCATTGGTTTGGCCACGGGTTTGAGGGACGCGTCTTCGAAGTACAACGCGACTGTAGCGGACATACCATAGCAGTGTCCGCCGGCACCTTCCCTTGCGCTGGTATTGAGGTAGTCTCTGATGCGCATGTACGTCTGCGGGAAGAAGATGCGCTCCAGAACGCCGGTCGTGTTTTGGTCAGCGGACAGATTACCCACGATTGTGGCAATAATACCCTCAACCATTGCCTCGGTTTCTCGGTCATCGAAGGTGAAGTTCTCAAACGAGTACGTATCATCGAACCAACTGAAGGCGCGCTGACCATTGTGAGCATAGTAGATATTGACCTGTAGCCCGGCTATGTTGTCGTCCGGGTTGGCGTCCTCAGCATCGGGCGTGTACACCTGCACATACACAAGACCGTTGTGCACGTTCTCGCCCTTGAGGTCCCAGACTGTCGTCATCCACCTGGTCTCTTCAGGCTGCAGAGTGCCAACCGAGATCGGATCGCCCACAGGCCGGGCCTGCTCATCACCGCGGTGGGCGATTAGCAGTTGGGCGTGGACATTTCTGGCTGCGGTGGTGGTACTGGCGTTTTGCACCTTGAACCCGACCGATTGCTGGTCCGCTGCCATTTCGAAAGGCAGTGATTCAGTATTGTTACGCTGAACAAGCTGGATTCCGTCGGGCTCTATGCGCAGGTCAGCCAGCTCCGGTGGTGTCAGGCGGCTAACTTTGTTAAACCACAACAGGGCAACGCGTCGCAATCTTTCCTCTGTCACTGACCAGCTTGACGGAGTCACTGAGCCCAAATAGTTGAACTTGGCGAACACGTTCCGGTACCAGATTATCGCCTTTTGCGGACTTATCCGAGAGCCGCCATGGACGGCTATTTGCGGATCCTGCAGATCGTTGGCGGTGTCCCATGGGTCAGGGTTCAGCAATAGCCCGCGCTGCCAGTTGTAGTCTAGCTGGCGAGCGAGCGCGAGGGCCTGTTCGGGGGTTTCGGGGATATTGACGTGTATGGATACACTCGGTGGTGTCAGTCCGGGTCGCAGGCCCTCTACGGCGATCGTGATCTCCTGGTGGAGGCCGACCATGGCCCAGTCGGCCTGGCGGACGTTGCCCTCAGGGTCAGCGATTGCACTCCCTGCGGCATGGGCCTCCACGAGGATGTCGCCGCGCATGGACAGGCCATCCGGAAGGTCCTTTTCCAGCAACGCATAGTCGGCCGGGTCGATCTGCTCGATCCACTGTGGCAGGGCCGACTGGGCAAGCGAAGATGCACACAGCGTGACAGACAGGAAAGCAAGGAACAGTACGAAGCGCCAGTTTTTCATGATACGATCCTCCTGTACGTTCAAATTGTTAGCGTAGCCTGCCTGTCTTATGACAGCGGACAGGTTTTTGGGGCCGTGGTCCATCTGACCGAAGTGAAGACGGTAAACCGATCAACCCACCCCGCCAGTGACGCCTCTATCTCCGCCTCTGAGAAATGGTATGCAACACGTGTATGATCTGCAACAGCCGGGTTCGCTTCCGGATCCCTCGTGCGCTGACCGCACAGGACACCCGGGAAAACCGGAAAGTGCACTCGGGAACGGTGGTCATCGCGGGGTTGCATGCCCCGGTCGGACTTCGAGGTTTGAGCATGAATGCCAGTGCATCCAACCACGCTCGGGGAAGAAGATCCGTGGGCGAGGCGCTGTTCATTCGCGACGATCGCCCCACGAAACATGGTAAATGATATGAACAATAACATCATGCGACTATAAACGATCCGCCCTCCCCGGTCAATAAGATTCGCAAATATTCGATATAAAAAAGCCCCGCGTACGCGGCGGCAGGGAAGTCTATGACCACGATAGGCAGATGGTGTGGATCCCGGGGGAAGTTCAGAGTGGTCGCCCGGTTGCCGCAGCGGGTCTGGCGACATGGCGTCACGGAGAATACGATCTGCCGGGGGTACAGGAAGTCTGGCGAAATGGATTGGTCGTCAGTGCAACGGTGGCTCACAAAAGTGTTCGGGACGCTGAAAGGGACCGACTCGGGCTGGAAGCGTAGCTGATTGCGTGCGTACCTGTTTAGCGTCACTGGGGTCGGATGATTGTGCCGATGTTGGATCGGGGTGGTTGGGGAGGCTGTTTCAACGTGCGGGCAGC
>JAWODS010000355.1:0-6667 GCA_046483205.1 Armatimonadota bacterium
ACCCCGACTGGTGCCTGGTCACGCAGCAAAGCGGCTCCGTTGTCGGCTTTATTACCTACCGCCTCGATACTGCAAGCGGCATCGGAGTCATCGGCAACAACGCCGTGGCACCATCGTGTCAGGGCGAGGGTCTCGGGACTGAGCTGTACAGCAGGGTGCTGCAGATCTTCAGAGACGAGGGGCTTGCGTTCGCGAAAGTCACCACCGGCATGGACCCGTTTCACGCCAGGGCCCGCCGCGCGTACGAGAAGGTCGGCTTCAGGGCGATGACACCGATGGTGGATTATTACCGGGAGCTGTAATCACCGCTTTGCGCGGATCACCAGTACCGTGGATTCGGCCTGTGTTCCGATGCGTTCCGCCCAGCTTCCCAGGATCGACTCCTTCAGCGACGGCCGCGGTTCGGCGCCCACGATGGTAAAGTCGTGACGGTTGGCCTCCTCAATCACCGCATCTATGGGGCTGTCCGCCGGCATGACGGTCAACTTTTCAACAAACGGCAGATCGTATTGCTCCAGCATATCGGTCAATTCCCGGTGAAGACTGTCCACATCCGCACCTATCGGTACCCCGTGAAGATACGACACAGAGGCCCCGGTGGCGGCGTGCAGGGCGTTGACGACCAATGAGACGGCCTCCAGGTTTGCGTCGGTCGCGACCGTCACGAGAATGCTGTCCTCAATCTCGCGGCGATACTTTTGAATGATAAGACTCGACTCAGTTTCACGGGCGACCCGGTGCATGATCCTGTCGAAGGATCGTTCAGACCCCGTCTCAGCATCGCGCTCTGAGAACCCGACCAGAAGCATCTCCGCATCCTGATTCCGGGCGGCGGATATGAGACCTTCGTCCACCTGTCGTGCCACTTCAACAACACCGCGGACCTCCACGCCCATCTGTTCGCCCGCCTCGATCACCTGCATGAGGACATCACGGCCCTCAGAAATCTCGCGAGATCCCCGCATGGAACTGAGCTCTACCTGCGGTGGTGCAGTGACGATGTGGGTGGCAACGACGTTGTACTGCGCGTATTCCGCCAGCACATTTGCCAGGTGTATCAGGTGTGCAGCGGTATCGGGATTGCTGATACCGACCAGCAGTGTCTTGCGGTCTCCGTTATTATCCTGGTTCGCCATGAGCATCACGTCCGTTATTGCAGCTCAAGCCCCTCATGTGCCCGTGCAATGAGCATTGAGCAGTTGGTGATATCGTCCAATTCATCGATCAGGGGGACCACTATGCCGTCTGCGGCCTCATTAACACCACCATGGCCGACCACCAGCATGTCGTAATGCGGCGCCTCCGCGTGGGCCGCGTCAACGAGAGATGGGGCGATAATTGCCCGGATGGTTGCCCGAACTGTGTCTCCGATGCGCCGATCGAGGTCTTCTTCCACCCTGTCAATGTGTTCCTGCCCCGCGTCTTCCGGCAGGACCGTGCCGACGGTCAGATTTGCGTTCCACTGGTTGGTCATCCGCGTGGCGGCCTGGAGGGCCAGATCACCGTGTCTGGAGTTATCAATGATCGTCAGGATATCCGGTGCTGGAATGGGCTCGTGGTCTCTGAGAACCAAAAGATGTGAGCGCAGATGTCCGTCCAGACTGTCAAACAGGTTCATCTGCTTCTCGCGGCCTTCACCCGGCTGTGGCCATCCGAGGATGACGAGTGATGAGTGAGATGTTTCGGCGGCACTGAGCAGCGCCTGGAAAACCGAGGGCGAAATGATCACGTGAGAGGTCGCCTCACCACCGGCATCTCGCACCGGCTTCGAAGCCGCCTGCAGGCGTTCGTTGCGCTGTTCAATCGTCTGGTAATACCGCTCGAAGACGTCTTCAGACATGTCCTCATCAGGCGGCACTCGAAATACATTGACGGCCAGCACGCGCCCTTTTGACGGCCCCATCACGGCCGCTGCCACATGCAGGCGTGCCTCTTCATGCTCCGGGTTGGCCACCGGCACCATGGTGGTGGGCAACTCCTCTTCAACGGCGCCCCATTTCTCCACCTGCGCCAGTGCCGGCTCCAGGACACCGTTGCGCAGGAAAAACGGCCATGCGCCTTCGAGATTGGTGCGCCGCCGCCCCATCACGAAGTAGTGCAGCAGAGCGAAGGCGACCAGGCCGCCACCGATGATCAGGGTCAGTGGTCCCATGAAGAAGATGACGCCGAATGTCACCAGCGCACCGACAATTGGCAACCATGGAAACAGAGGTACGCGAAATGCGGGCTTATACGAGTCCAGATCCGCACTCCGGAGAATGACGCAGGCGATGCTTATCAGGCCGTACAGTACCAGGTGCAGAAAGCCCGAGACCTCCGCCAGCAGCTCGATGTTCCCGAAGAACGTGATTGCGGCGGTGAGCACACCGGTGACGGCGATGGCTCGATGAGGCACCCGGAATTTCGGATGGACCTCGTTGATCCAGCCCCAGATGAGCCGGTCGCGCCCCATGGCAAAGCTGATGCGCGAGGCCGCCATGATGCTGGCGTTGGCAGAACTTACCGTCGCCATGATGGCGCCCACCATGATCATCCAGCGGCCCCATCCGCCCATCAATTCCTCGGCGAGGTCGGCGACGATGGTCGAGCCGCCCAGCTCGCTGTAGGGGCGCAGTGCCGCGACGATGAGCATCAACAGGACATACAGTATGGTAACACTGATGACCGATCCCAAAAGAGCACGCGGGAGATTCTTTGCCGGCTCCTTGATCTCCTCGGCCATCGAGGCGATGCCTGCAAAGCCGCAGTAGGTCACAAACAGTGTCGCTGTACCACCCACCACCGCCCCCCATCCCATCGGCGCGAAATCACGGGTCACAAGCGTTGGATCTGCGCTCGGGATGCTCCAGCCCATGAAAAGGAAGAGAATGACCGCCAGAAGCCCGACAATGACATTCTGTGCCTGCCCAGCACCCTTCGAGCCGGTGATATTCAACACCGTCAGCCCTACGGTCATGCCCAGGGCCAAAACTGAGGGCGATACGCCGATGAACGTGGCAACATATTCTCCGAAACCCATCATGTAGAAGGCCGAGGCGAAGATGAGGCCGAACCACGTGCTCCAGCCGATGATGGCGCCCCACATCGGCCCGAACGCACGCGAGACGAAGTAATATCCGCCCCCCGATTTGGGCATGCCGGTGGCAATTTCGGCGGTGCTGAGGGCTGTGAGCAGGGCAACAATGCCGCCGAGCAGGAAGGCGACGGAGGCTGCAGGGCCGGTCTCGGTAAGAATAAATCCGGGGAGAACAAAAATGCCCGCACCGATCATGGTGCCGACACCTATCGTCAGGGCTTCCATCAGTCCGAGGCCCTGAGCCAATTCAACCTCAACAACCCTGCCAGAACCGCCAGCCTTTGAAGTGGCATCCGTGCTGGTCGCCTCCAGGGAGGTGTCGTCTGCGCTCATAGCTCTCCCGGTGTGTGTGAGTATAGGCACAGGATGACGAAAAACGCTTATCGTACGATTCGACAGGCGTCTGCGGTATCCCTTGTCGGTTCAAAAATGCCTCATCCAGCGGGTTCGACAGAAGAACCTCTGTGCTCAGGCAAATCGACGCCTGCTGGCGTATTTGACAGCACCGCTCCCAGCGCATCCTGCAGATCTGGCACGTCGTACGCGGGGCTGCCGGACCTGGGCCGGTAGTCGCCTTTCTCAGGGTCGATGAAATCGGGATCCGCGTATGTGCCGAATGAGCCGCCCTCATATTCCCGCAGAAGCGGCATTCGCACCTTCCAGTACAGGTTCGCCTCAACCTGCCGCGCGAGTCCTCCACCTCTAAACTCGATCGCCGGATCGTCTGGACCGGTCCCGGCGAGGATGTTGCGAAGCAGCATGAGCTGGCTGCCACGGTCGGCCAGCACCGGGGGGCCGGCGTTGTTGGCGATAGTATTGTGGGCGATCCATATCTCCTGCGGCGACTCATAGTTGGGCTCAAAGTTGTACGGAAAGCGCGCGGTCTCGAGCGTGTTGTGGTTGGTCGCATAAATGCCCGCAGCGCCGTTGCCATAAATCACGTTGTTCAGGATGAAATGGCTCTTGCTGTGCAGCCGGATTCCGTAGGCGCGGTTGTCATGGATGCAGTTGCCGGCCATCACGTTGCGCGAGCCGTACCGGGTGGTCGCTCCGCCGGTGCCGTTGTGGTGCAGGTGGTTGTTGCGCAGAATGTCATCGGTGGTCTTGCTGTGATAGCCATCCTTTGTGTTGTGATGGAAGTTATTGTCTTCGATCAGGTGGTATCCCGGCGGCGCCGTGGGGTACGATCCCACTCCCGTCTGACAGCCGTAATAGCATCCGGCGACATCATTGCCGCGCACCACAATATGTTGGTTGTACATCTGGCACCACAGGTGAATGCCGCAGCCGCCGTCGTTTTGCCGGATGTAGTTGTCTTCGAAAAGATTATGGCTCGCTCCCGGACCGACCACGGCGATGGCGTGTCCTCCACCCTCCTGTTCACGCACAATCTGGTTGTCAACCACCTCGCAGTCGTGCGAATACGGTCCGAAGCGGATCGTTTCGTGCGGCCCCTCTTCCAGCCGGAGACCTTCGATACGCAGGTAGGCCGATTCATCGATGCGAAGCTGAGAGCCACGGAAAACCGCCTCGTATGGCGTCGCGGCACGGATGACGATTGGGGCATCCGGGGCTCCCGCGGCTGTAATGGTCACCGTTCCCGGCTCGTATATCCCCGGCTGCAGCACAATTTCATCCCCCGGCCGCGCCAGTGACGCAGCCCTGCCAATATCGCCGAAGGGACGTTCTTTCGAGCCGTCGCCATCTGCGGCGTCTGCGGAGACGTGGATTGTTTGAGTTTCACGTCCACACCCGGTCTCATAGGCCCCTATGCAAGCACTCTCCGCCCACGGGCGTCCGGCCCCATCTGCGTCGCGGGAGATCCGGATTTTACAGACAGCATTCGCGGCGGGGCTGTCGGGCGTGATATGAAAATCACCCCGCTCGGCAGCCACAAAACCCGGGTCGCCAAAAACCGCCGCGTCTCCGTAGAACGCCTCGTTCCGCCTGTGTGTGAAGAGATTGTCGGAGGCAGCGATGCTCTCGTTGTGCGGCAGTGCGGGATCCGGAGTGGCGAAGATGTTGGCGTGGGCCGAAAGCTCTGCTCCGCCGGAGACACCGACGACTGTCACACCTGCGGCATCGTGGGCGTGAACGGTGTTGTGCAGCAGTGCCGCCGAGCCGCCCTCGACGCGCACCGCCCGGTCAACACAGCCGGAAATGACGGTGTTCGAAACCGTCACCTCACCGCTCGAGGCCACCGCGGTGCGGTTGCCGTTGAGCCTGCCGGCATCGACGATTACTCCATCCGCAGATACAGATACGCCGGTGACGCTGCTGTTTATGGTGCTGTGTTGGGCGACGATACCGGGGGCCGCGAGGAGCAAACCGGTCTCACACGCGGTGCAGGTGTTGCTGGACAGGACAGTCGGCTCGGTGGGGCTGTTGTCACCACAGACTTCGATACCGGTCCTGCACCCGGCGATTTGGTTGTGGTCCAGCCGCGTTCCTCCGCCCGTTTGCACCAGCCGGATGCCGG
The DNA here is from genome assembly GCA_046483205.1 of Armatimonadota bacterium. Taxonomy (GTDB): domain Bacteria; phylum Armatimonadota; class Zipacnadia; order Zipacnadales; family UBA11051; genus JBKHJK01. The sequence goes on from JAWODS010000355.1 coordinate 5,556, forward strand.
TGACACCGGAGATCTGCGCATCCCGGAGGTCGATGATGTTGTCGGAAATGAGACACTCCCCGATATCCTCGCCCCGGATGTTGATGCCGCAGCAGCCGTCGCCGACCCGCAGTATCCGGCACTGCTGGACATCACAGTGCCCGGCGCCATCGGCCAGCACAATCCCGTCAGCGTCGGAGCGTATATCAACTCCGCGCAGCTTGACCCACGGGTGGCGGACCGTCACCGTCCCCTCGATGGTCACACCGTACTGCATGGCCGGGACGAACCAGAAAACGCGCCCGTGAATATCGACATCTTCTTCATAAACACCGGGCAGCAGGTTCACACAGACCCAGTCGGCCTGCACGCTGTCGATCATCTCCTGGATACCGGCGTAGGGGTTTAGTCTGTCGCCGTCGCCTCCCGCCGGTGCGCCGGGGCTGACGAATACGGTCCTTCGGCTCATTCCATCAAGCTCGGGGGCGTCCAGCAGGGCCTGCAGTGCGAGTATCAACAAAGCTCCGCATGACAGCAGCGCTGCTGCGGAGCCGTCCAGCAAAAGCTCAATCATCTGTTTCACCAATTCTGCTGCGGCATTTGCTATATTGCGTCATACGGAAACGGCAGGTAGTGCTTTGTCAGTCCTGCGACCCGCGTGTGGTTATCCAGCCCGAAATAGTGGCTGTTTTTGCGCCGGCGGTAGCGGGCGCACAGATCCGGGTCTTCAAGTGATTCGCGCAGCGCTTCCGGGTCGTCCATCAGCTCTATCGCCCAGTTCACCCGCTCATCCACACACCCGGTGTCGGTCTGATAAAGCGCCATTCCGTCGGCGCCCTCGTCATACTGCCGCAGGGCCAGCCGCATCATCGAGAGCGGATCGACGGGGACGTTCTCCATCGGCGTCGTGTTGCAGCCACCCCATACCGGAATGCCCGCGGTCTCCCCCAGCCGCACGTACGGAGCAATCGTGTCCGGATAGGTCGGCAGGTCCACCCATCGGAAGGGGTCGGTGCAGATGACGTCAATGAGACCCTCCCGGGCCCAGGTCTCGATGTCACAGCTTTCCATCACATTCATCTTCAGCCCGAGATCGGGCACACGGGCGACGACAGGGATGTGGCGGCCGATGT
>JAWODS010000377.1:0-4780 GCA_046483205.1 Armatimonadota bacterium
GGCGACCACCTCCGCGCCACGCTTCTGCCCGGTGATGACACCGAGATCGTCACCGCCTGGGCCCCGGGCATCTATCCAGACCGCCCCAAGGCCTCCTACATCATGGCTCGCAGGGCGGCCGAAGACGATGATCTGTCCAGCACCTTCGTCACTGTCATGGAGCCGTACGGTCCGCGACCCGGCGGAGACACAATTTCGGCCAGTGAGATGATCCGCAGCGCCCGGACAGACGGGGGCTCCATCAAGCACGTGGACAGCCACGACTTGATGCTCTTCCAGGCGGACGAACCCGGCGATACCGTGGAGATTCGTTTCGACATTGCGACCGCCGGTGAATACTACCTGGTCATCCGACCCTACACATCTCCCGGCTACGGGACCTGCCAGTTCCTGGTGAACGGCGAGGCCCAGGGGGAGCCATACACGGGCAGTGCTGAAGGCGTTCATCCCGGCCAGACCCGCGTTCTGGGGCCAATGGAGCTCTCGGCGGGGACACACACCGTCGCCGTCCAGATGCTTGAAGGCCCGGGCGCCAACCTGTGGATGGGCATCGGCAGCATCACCGTCACGCAGGAGAAGCCCGCCACAGACGACACGGGCAGCCCATTCCTCAAATCCGTGCGCTCGATGCAGGCTCCCGCCGGCGTGACTGCCGTGGAGGTCGAGCACACATCGGGCGCCGTGGACCGCTTTGTGTACAATCTCGAAGGCGGATCTGCACAATCCGGTCCGCTCAGCCTTGACGGATATTTCGGCTCTGTGCGCAGCGGCGAAAAAGGCCAGGTGTCAGCGCGACTTATCGGCAAATCCCTCACCGGCGACGGCCTGCAGATGCAGCTCAAAAGAGGCGGCTACAGCGGAGAGATCGTGCGCATCGACAGGGACAATCACCTGGTCTATGTTGACGCCGAGCTTCCGACCGATGACCGCCTGCGCTTCGAGACTGTAACCTTCGACAGCCCGCGCTACAGCCGCAACACGGCCTATACGATCTACGGCGTGCGCAGGGAGGGCGACCTGAGTGTCATTGACCTCGGGCCGCAGCGTATCAGTCTCGGCGAAGGGACCGTGCACGAAGTGCTGGGCGAAAAGAAGCTCACGAGCCTCACGCCACACGGTTACGCAAAGGGCCGCGAGTTCCGCTTCTTCCAGGGCAAGACGCTCGTCACCGACGACGGCACAGCGACGACGCATGTCACCTCGACGGAGTGGGGCGAACAGTTTGTCCTGAATGTCGAATCCACAGAGGGCTTTGCCCCCGGCGAAAAGTTCTATTACCTGGACCTGCAGCCCGGCGACACGTTCACCATCCACAACTGGGCCTCTGTGAGCACCGGCCCTGACGGCGAGGTGAATGTTCAGGCGACCGATGATGTGGAGCTGACCATCAACGGCACCACCCGGGCGTACACCTGGAACGGACAGCCGGCCGACTGACAGGAGCTGACGGCATGCGAGTTATCGAGTGGGACCCGGAGGACGTACCGGCGTATTCGAAGGGGCATGAGGGCCCCTGTATCAAGGCACACTACGACCTGACGGAGATTCACGGGGAGCGGGAGTACCTCCGTCACGGCTTCCTGGTTGATGTTGACGGCGATGGCGAGCTGGAACTGATCACCCGGACGATGAACGCCAACCGGGCGCGGGCTATCCGCACCGACGACGCCTCGACCGTATGGATCAGCCCCGATATTGTGTCATATCCCGCGTCAACGCAGATCAGCGACATGGCCGTGGGCGACCTGGATGAAGACGGCAACCCGGAGGTGCTGCTGGCGTCATACGAGGGTGATGTCATCTGCCTGGACGCCACTGACGGCAGCTTGAAGTGGCACCGGAAGCTCGACTGGCTGATTAACAATTCCATGCTGAAAGCGAGCAAAATCACTCCCGGCCCCGGCAAAAGCATCGCACTGACAGTTGGCCAGACTGACAGGCGAACCGGGGGCAGCCGGCCAAGGGTGAACTACCTGCCCAATCCATCGCTCCTGGTGCTCGACTCCGCGGGCGATGAAGAGATTTTCGTCGAAAATTACGCCGCTGACAACTCCAGCGGACACTACACCTGGACCTATGACATCGACAACGACGGCTTTTGTGAAATCGCCTGCTGTGGGCACCAAGAGCTGGTCTGGTTCGACAACGACGGCAGCCGCCTGTTCGTCTGCCCTTCTGAGGGCGAGGGCGGGCATCCGGATGATGTGCTCGCGTACAACTGGGAGCCGACCCTGCCCGGCAGGGAAATCATTTATCTCAACGGGACCATCGGTGTGCGGATCTTTTCCTGTGACGGCAAGCCGATGAAAGAGGCGGACCTGTCGGAATTCAGCAGTCACCTGCAGCTTCTGATGGTGGTGCCGCGTGACAATGAGCCCGCACTGGTGGGCTGCAATATCCGGGCGCGGGACTCAAAGCTGCTGTTTATGGACCACGACCTCTCCGTCGAATGGGCGCTGCAGCTCCCGCCGGATCTGCTGCCACCGGCGCTCATCGACTGGAGCGGCGATGGGCGGTGGGAGATCGCGGCGGGCGGGTTCGGACGCGGGGCGGATAATCAGGGGCATGTCAACGAGTGCTCCATGCAGGTGATGACGCAGGATGGCGCACCGCTTCTGTGGCACCGCTGGGACGGTTGCGGGCAGGCCACCATCCTCGACATCGCCGACATAGACGCTGATGGGAACCCGGAGATGGTCGTCTCTGTCGGCTCCAAGGACGGGCCGGAGGGTCGCTGGTCGCTGCCCGATGGCGCCCACGAGCACCTCTACATCATCGGGCCGGCGGAATAGGAGAATCTATATGAGCGATACAAAACAAAGCGTTTTCGTGTATGACGACCGCATGGACCTGATGGTTTTTGCGGACCGTGAAGGTGAGCTTCATCCCGTCCGGTCGGTTTCCGACTGGCAGGTGCGGCGCGCAGATATCCTCCGGGCCATGGAGCTGGTCATGGGGCAGCTTCCGCCCGAAGGCCGTGCGGTGGACCCGGCTGTGGACATTAAGACTGAAACAGCGCTCGATGACGGCTGTGTCCGCCGCCGCATCAGCTTTGCACCGGAAGCCGATGACCGCATACCGGCCTATCTGTTTCTTCCGCCAGCGATTTCTCAAGCGGTGCCTGGCGTGCTCTGTCTGCATCAAACCACCGAAATCGGGAAGGGCGAGCCTGCGGGGATCGGAGGCAAACCAAATCTTCATTACGCCCGGGAGCTTGCGGCCCGTGGGTTCGTGACGCTGGCTCCTGATTATCCCAAATTCGGCGACTACGAAATCGATGTGTACGAGCGGGGCTATGCCAGCGCCACCATGAAGGCCATCTTCAACCACATGCGGGCACTGGACCTGCTGCAGTCGCTTCCGGAAGTCCGCAGGGACCGGCTGGGGTGCATCGGCCATTCGCTGGGCGGGCACAATACTCTCTTTCTCGCCGCTTTCGACCATCGGGTGGAAGCCGCCGTGACGAGCTGTGGCTTCAACTCATTTCTGAAATACAAGAGCGGCGACATCAGCGGATGGTCGCATGACGGCTATATGCCCCGAATTGCGCAGTGGTATGACGCCGATGCGACACAGATGCCCTTCGATTTCGCGGAGGTGCTGGGGGCCATCGCTCCACGAAGTGTCTTCATCAGCGCGCCTGAAGATGACAGCCCCTTTACCATGGACGGTGTCCAGGACTGCGTCAGGGCGGCACGGCCGGTCTTTGAACTGCTGCATGCAGACGGCGAACTGGTGTCCGTGCACCCGCCGTGCGCCCATGACTTCCCGCCAGATATTCGAGAGCAGGCCTACTCGTTCCTCGAAGACCGACTGTCCTGCTGAGACCTGCAGCAGGCGTTACGAATCCGCATCCCGGACGTAATCGCACACATATCCCCACATCAGGCAGATGGCGGTGCTGCCCGGATCCTGGACTCCGATGCTCTTGTCTTTCAGCCAGCCGGCCCGTCCGTGCTTGCCCTTCATATCTTTGGTGGCTTCGAGGCCGACCTGGCAGGCCTCGTGCGCACTGGAGACGGCTTCCTCCAGATCCAGGCCTTCCTCCACAGCAGCCTGGAGCGCCTCACTCATGGGGATGAGGACATCCAGGATCGTCTTCTCGCCCGGCTCTGCCCCACCGCGCTCCTTCACGCCCTCGATGGCGGCGTCAAACATTTCAGCGAGGTCTGCCAGCGCGATTTCGTCCTGGTCCTGGATCTGCTTTCCGGCGCTCATCAGGGCGGTGGCGAAAATAGCTCCGAAGGTCGAGGCTCCCGCCTGGTTGAAGGTCATACCGGACCGCGCGAGCACCATGCCGGTATCCTGGTCCGAAAGCTCCTCAACACCCGCCGCCATTGCCTCGGTACCCAGCTCCACCGTTATTCCAAGATCACCATCACCGAGCTGTGCATCGAGCTCCCGCAGTTCGTCTTTGTGGCCGGGCATTTTTTCGCCAAGCAGCCTGATAATCTCTATAATGTCCTGTTTTGTTAAAGTTTCCATGGTATTTATTCCACACCAACTCGGGGCAGGAATGGCGAATATGCCGGTGCATCCAGCAGCTCTTTGAGCTGATCGTCGAGCTTCAGCAGGCTGATGGACGCGCCCTTCATCATGATCTCACCTCGCCGTCGTCCCCGCTACCCCGACAGGAGAGCATGGGATGCCAGGCCTCGTCAAGCTCGCGCATTCCGCTCAGCTCGTGGCTTGCTGAGCCAGCTCACTCAGCAGCGTGAGGCTGCTCTCGACTACCAGGCTCGCTGCCTCGGGACTGTATGGAGTCCTCTCCACCTCGTAG